>CANQNQ010000009.1 GCA_947625225.1 uncultured Clostridia bacterium
GCGAGGGCGTTTCTGCCCTCGCTTTCTGCATTAAAATGGGACGCAAGTTATGTTCAACTTACGTCCCACTTGGCGCACCAATTGAGCGAGCATACCCGATAAAGAAAGCAGGCGAGCGTTGAACTGTGAGCGAAAGCAGGTAGCGGAATTCACCCCACAAAAACACTTTGTGTTTTCGCGGGGACCCCGAATATCTATTCCAATAAAAATCTTCAAGGCTCACAATATCTCGCAGTGAATGCGGTTATGGCAATATTTCTCCTCTCATCCGTCTGTCGCACGCAAATTTACCACCTTGTCAAAATGAAATATGTATATTATAATTGAAATATATTTGGGGGAATAAATATGAGATCGTTTGACGGAAAAGAGATCTACACTCGCGCTTGGGACGAAGTTGAGCAGCCCAAGGGCGTTATTCAGCTGTGTCACGGCATGGCGGAGCATTCGGGCAGATATGAGGCGTTTGCGCAATTTATGAACGCCAACGGCTACATAGTGTTTGCGGACGACCACCGCGGGCACGGACGCACGGACGACGGCGCGGGACATTGCGAGGGCGAATTTGTGGGAGACACTGTGAAGGACCTGCTGTACTTCAACGTATATCTCAAGGGGAAGTATCCCGATTTGCCCATTATATTTTTCGGGCACTCCTACGGCAGCTGTCTGGCGCAGCGATTTATAGAGTTTGACACGGGTATAGCCGCGTGCGTCATGACGGGTGTGGGTTGCGCTCCGCACGGAGTGTGCAAGCTGGCTCAGGCGCTACTGGCTCCCGTCAAGGGCATGATGCCGCGCAAGTTGGTCAAGTTGGGCGATATGGGCAGGTTTGAGGACAACGACGTGCCGCACGCCTGGCTTACCAAGGACAAAGATATTCGCGCGCAGTACGCCGCCGACCAATACAGCGGGCATGCGTGCTCGATGACGTACTACTACGGCTTTGTGAAGCTGATGGCGGACAGCAGCAAGCGGGCAAATATGCAAAATATATCCGAGCAGTTGCCCGTCGGCATATTCTGCGGCAAGGATGATCCCTGCGGCAACCGCGGCAAGATGCCCGCAAAATTGGCGAAAAAGTATCAAAAACTTGGCTTGGACGTCACCCTCAAACTGTACAAAAACGACAGACACGAGGTGCTTAACGAGACGGACAGGGAAGTTGTATACGGCGATATTTTGAAATTTATAGAGGCGCATATAGATAAGCCGTCGAAGTAAGACGGACAAAATATATATCTTTAAGGAAGGCGGAATATGAAACAAAATATTGAAGCTCTGTTTACTCCTTGGAATATAGGAAACGTGCAAATCAAAAACAGGATAGTGCTGACTTCCATGGGCGGCACCAACCTGCTGGGCTGGATGGAGAAAAACCATTTTGACAAGGCGGGCGCGCGCTTCATCATGGAGGTCGCCAAAAACAACGTCGGCCTGGTGCTGCCCGGTTGCCAGCCCGTGTACAACCCGATGTTCGGGCAGTGGCTGTACAAAAACGACAAGATGTACAAGGACTTGGCGGAGTGGATGCCCAAGCTGCACGCGACGGGCGCAAAGCTGTTTGTGCAACTGACGGCGGGCTTCGGACGTTCGTTTACAATATCGGAAATGATGGAAAAACTGTACGTCAATCCCGTCCTGCGCGCCATCGCAAAGCCGTTTATGGATCTGGACAAGATCACCGCTACGGCGTCACCGTCGCCCAATCGCTGGTCGGACAAGGTGCCCTCAAGAGAGATGACCGTGCCCGAGATAGAGGAGTTTGTGGAGGCGTTTGCGATCTGCGCCAAAAAATTGAAGGACGCGGGAGTGGACGGCGTTGAGATCCACGCCGTGCACGAGGGCTATCTGCTTGACCAATTTACGCTCAAATACGTCAACAAGCGCACGGACAAGTACGGCGGCAGCTTGGAAAACCGCTACAGATTTGCCACCGACATAGTTAAGGCGATAAAGCGCGAGTGCGGCGAGGACTTCCCGGTGTCGCTGCGCTACAGCGTCGTGTCCAAAACCAAGGGCTTCCGCAGCGGCGCGCTGCCCGGCGAAGAGTACGAGGAGGTCGGCCGCGATATGGCGGAGAGCGAGCAGGCTGTCAAGCTGCTGGAAGAGGCGGGCTACGACATGCTGAACTGCGACAACGGCACCTACGACGCTTGGTATTGGGCGCATCCGCCCATTTACATGCCCGAAAACTGCAACCTCGAGGATGTGGAACACATCAAAAACTTCTGCAACATCCCCGTGGTGTGCGCGGGCAGGCTTGACCCCGTCACGGCGGCGGAAGCCATCTCGCAGGGCAAGCTGGACGGCGCGGGCTTCGCGAGGCAGTTTCTCGCCGATCCCGAATGGGTTACAAAGCTTATAGAGGACAGGGAGGAGGATATCCGCCCCTGCATACTCTGCCACAACGGCTGTTTCAATATGTGCCACTACAAGGGCGTGCCAAACGACCAGGATCTTAACGACAGCCTGCACCTCGCGCGTTGCGCCGTCAACGCGGAGATGCTGCAGTGGGACAAGCACTACATCAAAAAGACAAATTCGCCCAAGCGCGTCGTCATCATCGGCGGCGGCATAGGCGGCATGGAGGCGGCAAGGGTGCTCAAATTGCAGGGCAATCAACCCGTCATCTACGAAAAGAGCGACAGTTTGGGCGGCACCTTCAGGGCTGCGAGCGCGGAGAGCTATAAGGGCAGGTTGCGCGCGCTGCTCAAATGGTATATCGCGCAAATGGAAAAGCTGGGCGTAGAGGTCCACCTCAACAGCGAGGTCACAAGCCTTGCTCAATTTGGCAATTGCGACATAATAATTGCCACCGGCGCCACTGCGCGCGTGCTGAAAAGCGTTCCCGGGCACGAAAAGATGATAGAAGCCTGCGAATTCCTCAACAAAGAGAAGGCTGTGGGGGACAGCGTGGCTATAATCGGAGGCGGACTCACGGGCTGCGAGATCGCCTACGAGCTGGCGCTTATGGGCAAAAAACCCGTCATTGTGGAGATGAAGGACGACCTAATCGCGCAAAAGGGCGTGTGCCTCGCCAACAGCTCTTATCTGAGGGAATGGTTCGAGCTGCACAAGGTGCCCGTATACCTCGAGACCGCGCTCTCAGAGGTCAAGGACGGTTCGATCGTGTGCAAACGCAAGGACGGGCAGATCGTGGAGATCGCGTGCGACAGCGTGATAAGCTCCGCGGGATATATCCCCGCGCCTCTCGCTCCGGAGGGCAAAAAGGTGCATCTGGTGGGCGATTGCAAGGGCGTAGGCAACCTGCGCACTGTCATCTGGCGCGCCTACGAGGTCGCGATGCAGGTGGGGCAATAATAAGCAAACTTTGTTGACAACAACCGCGGGCCGTTGATACAATGGGCTCGCGTACGGACGGCGCAATAGCAACAAGAGGAGATTCGCAGTGGAAAAGGTGATCACCGTCAGAGCGTTGGAAAAATCATACGGAGACGTAAAGGCTGTCAAGGGCATCGACTTCGATGTCGAAAAGGGCAGTCTTTTCGCGTTTCTGGGCATAAACGGCGCGGGAAAAAGCACTACCATCAATATGCTTTGCACGCTGCTCAAACCCGACGGAGGCGAAGCAAAAATATGCGGGCACGACCTCATACGCGACGCGCAGACGATCAGATCCAAGATAGGGGTGGTGTTTCAGGGCAGTGTGCTGGACAAGCGCCTCACCGTGCTTGAAAATCTCACCTCGCGCGCGGCGTTTTACGGCATTTTCGGCAAGGATTGCAAGCGGCGCATTGCGCAACTTGACGACATCCTTGATTTACACGAGCTGCTGCCTCGACCCTACGGCAAGCTCAGCGGCGGCCAGCGCAGAAGGGTGGACCTTGCGCGCGGACTTATCAACACGCCTCAGCTGCTGTTCCTCGACGAGCCGACCACGGGCTTGGACCCGCAGACGCGCAAAACCGTTTGGGACGCCGTGCAACACCTCAGAGAGGGCGGACTCAGCGTGTTTTTGACGACGCATTATATGGAGGAAGCGGACGGCGCGGACGACGTGGTGATAATCGACGGCGGAAGCATAGCGGCGAAGGGGACTCCCGTGCAACTCAAAAATCAATACTCCTCCGACTATCTCAAAATTTACAACGAGCGGACGGAGGAACTTGACGCGCTTGTCGATGGCAGGGACTTTGAGTACGAAAACGGCTGTTACAAGGTAAGTATGCGTGACAGCGCCGACGCAAAGGCGTTTCTGCTTGCGGCAGAACAGGTCAAGGATTTTGAGGTGGTCAAGGGCAATATGGACGACGTGTTCTTGAATGTGACGGGCAAAAGGCTGGGTGCGGACGGGGACGCGGATTGACAACCGTAACGTTGTAAACAGTGGAGTCTCGGCATTCAAAAATTGCCGTAAATTGTAAAACAGTATTCCAAAAAGCCGGAGTTTTTGGAAAAGTATTCTCAAAATACGACTTTTTTGTAAGTGTGCCAAGCGCACAAACGATGTACGGAGAACTGTATGGAAGGTGCTGTGAAAAATAGGTCGGACGAGCTCAAGCGCGACGTCAAAATGTTTTTCGCCTTGCTCAAACGAGGGCTGAAGATCTTTCTGTCGGACAAGATGTCCGTGTTTTTCTCGCTGCTTGCGCCGCTTATCATATTGATGTTGTACGTGCTGTTTTTAAGCGACATACAGATGGATTCCATCGAGTCGGCGATGGCTGGTCTGCCCATAGATCACGACGTGCTTCGGGGCATAGTGGACGGCTGGATGCTGGCGGGCGTGTTGGCGACGTCCTGCATAACGGTGGGCTTTTCGGCGCAGTCGGTGCTGATCGGCGACAGGGAAACGGGAGTACTCAACGACATGCTCACCTCGCCCATAAAGCGCGGAGTGCTCAACGCCGGCTACATCGCCTGCAACTTTGTCATCACGCTGGTCATCACCACGATAGTTATGCTGGTGGCGTTTATTTACCTCGCGGCAACAAATTGGTATCTTTCCGCGGCGGATGTGGGCGAGTGCATAGGCATTTTGCTGCTCAGCGTGCTGGGAAGCTCGCTGTTGTCGGGCATAATATGCATATTTATCAAAACGCAGTCCGCGCACGGCGCGTTTACGGGCATACTCAGCGCCGCGATAGGCTTCTTTATAGGCGCGTATATGCCCATTTCGATTTTTCCAAAGGCGATACAGTACGTGGCGTTGTTCATCCACGGCAGTTATTCCGCGGGCGTGTTCCGCAATGTGTTCACAAGGGGAGCGATGGCAGAGGTGGAAAAGCTGTCGCCCATCGCCGCCGACGCCGTAAAGGATCACTTTTCCATGAATATGGACGCATTCGGCAAGACGATCTACAGTAACGACATGTGGATCATCCTCGCCGTGTTTTGCGTCGCGCTGGCAATTGCGCTCAGCGCCTTGTACTTTGCCTCCTCAAGAAGCAGCGAGTTCCTCAACATGTTTGTCCGCCGCAAAAACAAAAAACATGCCAAGAAGTGAGCTTGTGATACGAAAAGTAAAATGATTACGTAAATTAACGGATAGCTGTCCGTAGTGGAGCACGACGAGCAGCTGTTGTGTGCGGAGTAGACCAAAAAAGCACGTGACCTCAGCGTACTTTTTGCATACAAAAAGCACGCAAGGTCGATGCGCAAACCAAAGAGCGCCGTAGGCGCAATACCAAACACGAAAATTAGGCGAGTTATATCTGTGGATACAGATATCATGAGCCGTTAAGATTTTTGTGTGCGGTAGGAGACCAAAAAAGCGTATGACCTTTATTGCGCTTTTGCTAAAGTAAAAGCGCATCAGGTCGATGCGCAACCATAGGGCGAAGCCCAACACCAAGCATAAAAATTAGCAAAGTTATATGCGCGGACGCGCATATCTACGTAGCGTTAAGATTTTTATGCGCGGTAGGAGACCAAAAAAGCACGTGACACTTTCGTGCTTTTGCAAAAACAAAAGCACGTCGTGTCTTGACGTGCTTTTTTGGTCTGGGTGAGAAGACTTGAACTTCCGGCCTCATGAACCCCATTCATGCGCGCTACCAAACTGCGCCACACCCAGATTGCTTGTACATTATAATCAAAAACTTGCGAATTGTACAGCGGTTTTTGCTATTTTCTCAAATTATTTTTTTGAAAAGCGGATCGTCTTTTGCAATTTTGTACGATTTGTTAAAAATTTTTAATGAAGTCTTGTCAAACGGTCAATATTTTGATATTATATTATTAACAAATTCTTAAAGGGGAGAATTATGGACGCAGTTGACAATCAAGCGGTGGCGGAAAATACCGCTCCCGCGAGCTCGGATGGCTCTGTCAAGGGTGAAAAAATGCCGCGCCGCAATTTCATTATGTTCCCGTTGGGGACTGTGGGGCGCGACTTTTTGTATCAGCTTTGGAACGGCTATCTGCTCACTTACATCATTTTCACAAAGAATCTGACCACTGCCCAATTTGTCATGGTCACCGTCATAATTGTGCTGGCGCGCATATTTGACGCGTTCAACGATCCGTTTATGGGCGGCATTGTTGAAAACACACGAACAAAATGGGGCAAGTACAAACCGTGGCAGCTTATCGGCGCCATACTCACGGGCGGCGTTATTGTGGCGCTGTTCAACGTGGATCTTGACGGATGGGCGTTTATCGGCTTCCTTGCGTTGATGTACTTCTTCTTCTCCATCACCTACACGATGAACGACATTTCGTATTGGGGCATGCTGCCGTCGCTGACGTCCGATCCCGACGAGCGCAACAAGCTGACCTCTTTCTCGCAGTTGGCGGTCTCGTTGGGCGGCGGACTTGCGGGTATTGCGATCCCCCTGTTCACCACGGGCGATGTGGCGATGAAGTGGTTCGGCGGCGCGCAAGGCGGCTTTGCGATCACATCCATCATAGTGGTGGTCGTGATGGTGGGCTTCCAAATGTTCACTCTGTTCGGAGTCAAGGAGAAGCCATTGCCTCCATCCTTGCAGAAGGTCAAGATAATGCGCATAAGGGACATCGTCAAGGTCATCCGCAAAAACGACCAGTTGTTGTGGTGTTCCCTCTTGCTGCTGCTGTGGACGATATTGTCGGCGATAGGCAACGGCAACCTGCTTACATACTACATCTATTTTGAATTCGGATATCAAGGCATGCTGGGCACGATATTCTTTGTGTTTGTCAGCATATTGTCTGTGGCATTCACGTTGTTCTATCCCTGGTTCTCCAAAAAACTGGGCAGAGACAGGACGCTGTATTCCTGCGGCATAAGCCTCATCGTGTCCTACGCCATATTGCTGGCGCTGGGCGTGGCGTTGCCCAATGAGGGCGGATTCACCATCCCCATACTCAACCTGCCCATCACTTACAAGTTCTTCGCGATGGCGCTTGGCTTTGCGCTGACGGGCTGGGCGAACGGCTTCTACATGGTCATGCTGATCAACATCACCAACACCGTCGAGTACAACGAGTGGAAGACGGGCAGCCGCGACGAGGCGTTGATCTTCTCCATGCGCCCGCTCACATCCAAGCTCGGTTCCGCAATCACGCAGGGCCTGGTGTCGTTGGTGCTCATCATCACCGGCGCGCGCCTGTACACCAACCAGATCGCCGACGTCGAAAGGATGAAGGACATCACCGCCGACGAAAAGAGCTCCCAAGTCGCCGGGATATTGGGCAACATGGACCCCAAGGTAAAGACGGGCGTGCTTATCTGTATGTGCGTCATTCCCATCGTGCTGATGATCGTTGCGCTTGTCATCTACAAGTTGAAGTGCAAGCTCAATGAGCCCACCCTCGCCAAGATGATTGAGGAGATAGAGGAGCGCAAGGCGGCGGAAGCCGAGGAGCAGGCCGAAGAGGAGAGCGCTGAAGAATCAGAAGCGGCAGCGGACGAGGTTGTGGAGGAGACCACCGAGGACAAGATAGTCAAAGTGCAGGCGGCTATAGCCCAATCCGAAGCAAAGATAGCCCGCATTGATGCCGAGATCGCCAAGTTGCATGCAAACGAGGCAAGGGCAAAGGCGGAAGCGGCAAAGGCCGCGGCAAGCGCCGAGGAGCAAAAGTAAAATATTTTACGCAATATGGGACCGCAAGAAATTGCGGTCCTTTTGCTTGCGCGTGAGATTTGTATTATATATAAATATATCTATTGATAAAATGTTAAAAATCGATTGACAAAAGGCGGCGGTTTTGGTACAGTAGAATGCGAGCCGCTCGAAAGTGGTCTTTTAAGTCAGGCATTTTGCCCGCACCATTACGGCGAGACTGGTAAGAGGAGGTAAAATATGTACGCAATTATCGAAAGCGGCGGCAAGCAGTATAAGGTAGAGCAGGACATGCTGGTCAAGGTTGAAAAACTCGACGCCGAGATCGGCAGCGAGGTCGAGCTCAAGGTCCTGTTGGTCGCGGGCGAAGACGGCGTGAAGGCAGGCGCGGCGGCAGCGGCATGCAAGGTCAAGGCAGCGGTAAACGCTCAGGACAAGTATGCAAAAGTGCTGGTCTTCCACTACAAAGCCAAGAAGCAAGTAAGAAAGCGTCAAGGCCATCGTCAGCCCTATACCGAGCTGAAGATAGTGTCTATCGAGGGCTGAGCGCAATGGTCAAGGTGAAGTTCTCAACGTCGGGCGGCAAGTTTGTGGGCGTTGAATGCGAAGGCCATGCCGAATATGCCGAGGCGGGCGACGACATCGTCTGCGCGGCGCTTAGCTCCGTTGTGCAGACGGCGGTGCTGGGCATCATGAGGCTGGTGGGTGTCAACATTGGTTACGAAGTGGACGAAAAGCGCGGATATCTCAAGGCGATATTGCCAAAGCAGATGTCCCAAGCTGACGAGCACGACGCCGACTTGATCCTGAGGACAGCGTATCTGGGGGTGTCCGACCTCTATGAAAACTTTTCGGACTTTATATCTTTGGAGGTAGAATGATGTTTATCAATATACAACTGTTTGCTCATAAAAAGGGAACAGGTTCCTCGCACAACGGTCGTGACAGCGAGTCAAAGCGTCTCGGACCCAAGCGCGCGGACGGACAGTTTGTGCTTGCCGGCAACATCCTCGTCAGGCAGAGGGGCACAAAGTATCATCCCGGCAACAACGTGTCGATAGGCAAGGACGACACACTGTTTGCACTCATCGACGGCACGGTCAAATTCGAGCGCGTCGGCAAAGATCGCAAGCAAGTGTCCGTCTATGCGGCGGAAAACTAAAAGCGCAGCGCCGTCCGAGGACGGCGTTTTAATTTACCCATGTTTGCACATTGAAAGATGACCGAGTTTGAGATACCCAAAACGCCATACTTCGATCTGACCGCCACGCTGGAGTGCGGGCAGGTGTTCAGGTTTACCCGCGACGAGGACTGCTGCGTCATAAAGGCGGGCAGACATATCGCGCGCGTATACGAGCTTGAGGACAGCTACAGGGTGGTCTGCGACGACAAGGACTTCTTTTGGCGTTACTTCGACTTTGACACCGATTACGCGCTTGTGCAGTCAAAAGTGAGCGATGAAGCGCAGGTTGCCGAGGCAATAGAGTTTGGCAAGGGTATACACATCCTGAGGCAGGATCCCGCCGAAACGATATTTTCCTTTCTCATATCCCAAAACAACAACATACCGCGCATAAAGTCCATCATAGAGCGCCTCTCAGACGGGCTGGGCGAGGATATGGGCGACTACCGCGCCTTCCCCACGGTGGAGGCGATGGCGGGCGCGGGCAAGGCGTACTTTTTGTCGATAGGGGCAGGTTATCGCGCGGATTATCTGGATAAAACCGCAAATGCGCTGCTTGAGGCTGATCTTGACGAGTGGGCGGCGCTTGATACGGACTCGCTGCGCGCAAGGCTGATGTCCCTGCACGGCGTGGGCAGAAAGGTCGCGGACTGCATATTGCTGTTCGGCTTTTCAAGATTTGACGTTTTCCCCGTGGATACGTGGATAAAAAAGGTGTTCGAATCCGCCTATCCCGGTATGCCCGCCGACAAAATGTCCGTTTTATTGGTTGAAAAGTACGGAAAATATGCCGGTTTTGTGCAACAATGGCTTTTTTATTACAAAAGAGAAAAAAAAGTCTAGACAAATTGAAATTGTTAGAGTACAATAAAATATATAAATATAATATGATAAAAATCATCGGAAACGATGAGAGAGGAGAAGATTATGGCAGCAAATAAAAAGTATGTTGTTCTTGCCGACATCGAAAGCATCAGAGTGCCCTTCGCAGTCTTTGCGTCCGCACTTGAGGAACTCTCCCGTTACGGCGAAATTGCGGCGTGCAAATTCTACGGCTATTCCGCAAAGCGCACCAAGGACTACGGTGAGTTCATCCAGGAAAACAGCTATGACGCTCTTTCCGCTCTTCCCAAGAAGAGAAAGGGCAAGCTCGACCTTCGCCAGGTGATCGACGCCGCCAGACTTGCGCAGTTCCCCAACATCGACGGCTTCTTCATCATCTACGGCAACGGCGACATTACTCCGCTTATTTCCTACCTCAAGCAGTACGGCAAGGACGTCGTCGCGGGCGTCATCACTCCCGACAAGAATTCCGCGCTGTGCAACAAGGTGATCGTGCTTGACAACAATGTGACCGCGCAGACCGTGCTCAACGCCGGCTACAAGAAGGTCGCTCCCGTCCAGCAGGCTCCCAAAAAGCAGACCGTTCGTCGCGTTCAGGCTCAGCAGGTCGCTCAGGCTCCCGTTCAACAGCCCGTTCAACAGCCCGTTCAGCAACCCGTTGTGCAACAGCCTGTGGTTCAGCCCCAGTATGTGCAGCCGCAATATGTGCAGCCGCAGTACGTCCAGCCCCTGTATGTCCAGCAACAGCAGCCCGTTCAGCAGCAGCCCCAGCAGCCGCAGCAGAACAATGCCAACGACGAGCAAGCTCAGATGGCAATGCTGCTTGAGCAGTTCAGCAAGCTGATCGGCGAATAATCCGTGCATGCTGCTAGACGCAAATAAAAGCACTCTGCAATGAGTGCTTTTGGTCGTTGTAGGAGTAAATTATTTTTATCGGATATTTAAGGCGGCGCCTGCCGCCGATGTCCGCATTTAATTAAAAAGAGGACGGCGCTCGCCGTCCTCAAATTTTTTTGTTTAAGTCAGAATTGCAAAGGGGAGTTGTTGCGATATGTGCAGAAGTTCATCGTGTAGCCGCTGTCCTCAACGTCGGGTTGTATTTCGGACAAGCTCCAATTGTCCAGCTCGTCAAGGTTGTCAAAAAACACCGTTGCGCCGCCGTCGGCGTGCACTTTGGTGACTATTGCCTCCTCACAGTAGGGCAGCATGGTGTGGTACATCATCGCGCCGCCTATCACGTATGCGTCGGGATAGTCGCGCAGTATGTCGCTCAGCTCAGGCAGCGATCTTGCCAATATGTATCCCTTTTGCGCGCTGTCTTGGTCGCTGCCTTCGGGGTACAGCACGATGTTGACGCGGCCCTTAAGCGGCATTCCGCCGGGGAGGGAGCGCAGCGTGTTGTAGCCCATCAGCACTGTCTTGCCGCGGGTGTGCTCCACAAAGTGGCGCATATCCGCCTTGATGTCAAACAGCAGCCCGTTGTTTTTGCCTATTCCCCATTTGCTGTCCACCGCAACGATAGCTTTCATACTGCCACCTCTATCTTTTTGTCCAGTTTGGTGTACTTGTAGTCCACAAGCTCGAAGTCGTCCACGGTGAATTTGTAGAAGTCCGTTATGTCCTTGTTCATTTTGAATACGGGCGCGGGATATTGCGGGTTTTTGAGTATCTCCTCCACAATGGGGATGTGGCGGTCGTATATGTGCGCGTCGCTTATGACGTGCACCAGCTCGCCCGCCTCAAGGCCGCTGACTTGCGCGAACATATGCACCAGCACCGCGTATTGCACGACGTTCCAATTGTTGGCGGTCAACGTGTCCTGACTGCGCTGATTGAGTATGGCGTTGAGCTTGTTGCCCGTCACGTTGAATGTCATCGAGTACGCGCAAGGGTAGAGATGCATCTCGTGCAAGTCGGCAAAGTTGTATATATTGGTCAATATGCGTCGGGATTGCGGATTGTGTTTGAGGTCGTACAGCACCCTGTCCACCTGGTCGAATTCGCCTTCGGGATATACGTGTTTGATGCCCAGCTGGTAGCCGTACGCCTTGCCTATCGAGCCGCTCTCGTCCGCCCAGCTGTCCCATATGTGGGAGTTAAGGTCGTGCACGTTGTTGCTCTTTTTCTGCCATATCCACAAGATCTCGTCAATTGCGGATTTGAAAGCCGTGCGCCTCAGCGTAATGATGGGGAACTCCCGGCTAAGATCATATCTGTTGACTATGCAGAATTTTTTGACTGTATGCGCGGGGGTACCGTCCAGCCACTTTGGGCGGACGGGCAGTCCCTCATCCGAGATGCCGTGGTCTATGATCTCGCGGCAGGTATCTATAAATATGCGGTCGGCAATGCTCATATTGTCACCTATGTATTCCTGTTTGTAGTAAAACGGCACTTTATCCGTGCGTTATGCAAAGATAAAGTGCCGTAAGAAGAGTATTGATGTCAATCCTCGACGTCGGCGTCCTCAAGCGCAGTTTCGTCAAGCACGTCGTTGTTCACGACCTCTTCGGCAGCTTCAAGCGTGTCGTGAGCTTCGGTCTCCTCCGGCTCCGCATGCTCCTCAGGCTCCTCGTTTTCCTCGACGACGTGGATGGACTTGACGGGTCCGTCTATCACCAGCTGAGCGTTTATCGCCCTGACCATATCCACGGGCAGTTTTATAACGCGTCTGTCGTAGGTGACAAGGCCGTTGATCTCCTCCTCAACGTCGCTGACCTGAGTGTAGACGGTTGCGCACAGGCCCTTGTCGATGGCGGGGATTATGCTCTTTTCATACAGCTTTTTGAACGCCTCCGCCAGCGCTTCCGGCGTCTTGAAAATCTTGTAGCCGAAGGACTTGTTGGGGCTGAACACGTGCTTGTCGGTCTTGAGCGAGTAGCCGCCGAACTCCGAAAGTAGAATGGCGCGATGCTTGTTGCGATGTATCCTGATGGGCTTGAAATAGATGTGCAGGCTTCTTGCGTCGGAGCTCTTCTTGCCCTGATCGTTCCAGCCGGACACGCTGTCCACCATACGCGTGGGATCGAACGCCTTCATATCGTTGACGATGCGCACGGAATCGAACTGTCCCCAGCCCTCGTTGAACGCCACCCAAGTGGACAGCGACACGCAGTTTTTGAGGTGATTCATTGTGACGTGTACTTCGCGTTCGAACTCGTCCCTGCTTTCCTGCTCGGCGCGAGCCAGCTTTTTGTAGGAAGAAGGCTTGTTGTCCTTGATGTGTATGCCAAGGAAGGGGAGCACGCCGATGTACATCATGTTGTACTTGGTACCGCCCGTCACCATATCCTGCCACACCAACATGCCCTGTCTGTCGCACTCATAGTACCACCTCAGAGGCTCTATCTTGATGTGCTTGCGGATCATGTTGAAGCCCATGGACTTCAGCATGCTGATGTCCCATGCCACCGCCTCGTAGGAAGGAGGCGTCAGCATACCGTCAGACCAGTAGCCCTGATCGAGCACGCCGGTGTTGAAGTACGGCTTGTTGTTGAGGCCCATGCGTTTGATGCCCTTGCTGTCCGTCACCCAGCTGAACTTGCGCATGCCAAAGTAGGACTTGACAAGGTCGCCGCTGTTGGTCATAAATATAAGGTCGTAAAGTTTGGGGTTTTCGGGGCTCCACAGCTCGTATTCGGCAAGTTCTATGGACACTTCGTCGCCCGTGCAGACTGCCTGAGCGATGGTCTTGCCGCCGTCGCGCACCAATATGGCGATGGGCATATCCTCCGTCTTTTCAAACTTGAGATTGACTGTGCCGTTGTCGATGTCGGGGACGATGGTGACGTCCTTGATGTGGGCGGCGGGCATGCTTTCAAGCCACACGCTCTGCCAGATGCCCGATTGAGGAGTGTACCATATGCCGCCGCGCTTTATCGCCTGCTTGGCGTGGGTGTGGTAGCTTGTGTCGGACGGGTCGGTGACGATCACCTTTATGTCGTTTTCGCCCTCGACGATGACGTCGGTCACGTCCAGCGAGAAGGGCATATATCCGCCCTTGTGGGTGCCAACCATCTGCCCGTTGAGGGAAATGATGCAGTCCATATCCACCGCGTCAAAGTGCAGCAGCGTGCAACCTTTCATCAGATCCGCGCCCACCGTGAACTTGCGGTGATAGTACAAAATGTCATCCGGGGTGACGGATGTGCCTTCCGATACGCCCGCAAGCAGACATTCGGGAGAGAAGGGCACAAGTATCTTGCCCTGATAGTTGCCGTCAAAATGCTCGTCTTTGTTGAGTATTGCATAGTCCCACTTGCCGTTGAGGGTCATATAGCTGTCCCTTGCGAATTGGGGACGAGGATATTCCGCAAGCGGAATTTCACTTACATCGAACGGTGTGCGTAATCTTACTGTTTTCATATTTCCTCCGTTAATTTATTTTATTATATCACACACATACGCGCGCGACAAGTGGCAATCTCAAAATTTTGTTAAAATTTGCAAAAGGACATCTTGTTTGTCCCGTTGCAATTGTTCATCTCATATGTTACAATCATATCCGACAAGCATACGGAGGGAAAGATGAAGATTTTTATAGGTTCCGACATACACGGTTCGGCGGCAAACGCGCGCAGATTTCTTGACGCGGCGGGGGAGTCGCAACTTGTTTTGCTTGGGGATATATACAACCACGGCCCGCGCAATCCCTTCCCGGAGGGCTACGCGCCCATGGAAGTCGCCGCCATGCTCAACGCCGTCAAAGACAGGCTTACAGTCGTCAAAGGCAATTGCGACAGCGAGGTGGACGAGATGATCAGCGAATTTGCCATCCTGCCCGACAGCAGCCTTGTCGCGGACGGGCATACGCTGTACTTCACCCACGGGCACAAATGCAACGCCGACCTGCCAAAAGCAGGGCTCAAGGCGGGAGACGCCGTGCTGTACGGACATTTCCACAGACCCTCCGTAAAGGACGTGGACGGCGTAAAGTACATATGCGTGGGCGCCGTCGGCATGAGCCCCGAGGGCGTGGACAGAAGCTACGCCGTGTACGAGGACGGCAAGATATGTGTGTACTCTCTTCAGAGCGCAAAATCTTTGCTGACAATCGAGCTTTGACGAGGTCATAATTTGGATACAATGCGCGCTTTATGCGCGCGTTTTCACATATTAAAACGCCGTTTTTGTAAAAATCGGGCAATGGTCGCGAATTTGTTTGCCGCAGGGCGCAAACTTAAATTTTGGAATAAGACAGGCAAATTTCAAAAAGCGTTGATAATTGCAATGCAATGTGTTACAATATATTCACATCAAAAATATTCCTTTGGAAGTAGTAGAATTTTGCGCGTAAAGTGCCGCCTGAACGGGGGGTGTCAGCGGACGAAAAGTGAAAACTTGCGGTGCATCATTCACTCCCGCTTCGGCTTTTGCGAGCAGTGCTTCTTGAGGGAGGTGCTGTTTTGATTTACAGTGAAGCAATTTCATACATCAAAAATATCGAGCGCGCGGGCGTGGATCTCGGCATAGAGCGCATGCGCGCGCTGCTGGACTTGCTTGGCGCTCCCGACAGGCGGCTGAAGGTAGTCCACGTGGCGGGCACCAACGGCAAGGGCAGCGTCACGGCGTATCTTACGTCAATACTCAGGGAGGCGGGGTACACCGTGGGCACCTACAACTCACCCTCCGTGTTTTGCTACAACGAGAGGTGGCTTATCGACGGCGCGCCTCTTGGCGACGAGCAAGTGGCAAAGTATATGAGCGAGGTAAGAGAGGTCATCGAGCGCGAAAATTTGAGGGCGCCCTTTTCTCCCACCGCGTTCGAGATAGAAACTGCCGTCGCGCTCCTCGCTTTTTTGGACAACTCATGCGACATATGCGTGCTTGAAGTGGGACTGGGCGGTCGCTGGGACGCCACCAACGCCATTGGCAGCAAGCTGTTGAGTGTGATCACTCCCATAGGTCTTGACCATTGCGCCATACTTGGCAATACGCTTGGCGAGATAGCCGCGGAGAAGGCGGCGATAATCGACGGAGAGGCGGTCACCTGCGCGCAGTGCGATCAAGTCATGCGACAGCTGAGGCACCCCTACGCCATTGTCAACGGCAAAAAAGTGCCAAAGAAGTGCAGGCTGACCGTGTGCGACGCGCCAAAGCTGATTTGCGACTCCCTTGACGGGCAGAGCTTTTCATATCGTGGCGAGGATTACGACATAAAGATGCTTGGCGAGCACCAGCTTGTCAACGCGTCGATAGCCATTTGCGCCGCCGAGACGCTGGACAGGTTGGGCTTCAAAGTGGATAAAAGCGCGATAAAACGCGGACTTGCAAAGGCCGTGTGGCACGGCAGGTTCGAGGTGCTCGATGCGCAAAACAATATGTATGATATATCGATCCCGCAAGATAAAACGCTTGTTTTGGACGGAGCGCACAATCCGCACGGTGCGGAAGTGCTGAAGGCCGCCATGCAAAAATACTTCGGAGGCAAGCGCGTCTGTCTTGTGATGGGCGTGCTTGGAGACAAGGACGTGGACGGCATAGTGCGCATATTGGCGCCGCTTGCGACTTGCGCAAAAGCGGTCACTCCGCCCTCGCCGCGCGCGCTGTGTGCGGATAAACTGTGCCAAAAGATATCAAAATATGTGCCCTGTACGTTTGACGGGGCATTACATAATGACATAAAAAAAGTCGTGGAGGAGGCGCTTGGCGAGGACTGCGACGTCGTGTTGCTGGCGGGTTCGCTGACGCTGTTCGAGGCTTTGGGAGGAAATCATGGTTGACAAACAAAAGGTTGAGCAGGCTGTAAAGTTGCTGCTTGAAGCGATAGGCGAGGACCCGTCGCGCGAGGGTTTGAAGGACACCCCCAACAGGGTGGCGCGCATGTATGAGGAGTTGACTTGCGGCTACGGCGAAGATACGGCGGAGCAGCTTGGCAAGGTGTTCGACGAAGGCGGCAGCGAGCTTGTCATCGAAAGAGGCATTGCCTTTTCCTCCACTTGCGAGCATCATCTGATGCCGTTTTTCGGCAAGGTGCACATCGCTTACATCCCCGACGGCAAGGTGGTGGGGTTAAGCAAATTGGCGAGAGTGGTGGACATATTCGCGCGCAGATTGCAGCTGCAGGAGAGGATGAACGCGCAGATCGCCGACGCGATTTTCGAACAATTGGCTCCAAAGGGCGTGATGGTGGTGGTCGAGGGCGAGCACACCTGCATGACCGCGCGCGGCGTGCGCAAGGTGGGCAGCAAGACGCTAACTTACGCCGTCAGGGGCGATTTTCCCGAAAGTATGAAGGGCATACTGCTTGGTTGATATGCAGGGACACAGATACGATTTCAGGATAGGCGAGCGCGTCTTTACGGGCGGCACGCACGTGATGGCAATCATCAACCTCACTCCGGACAGCTTTTACGCGCCAAGCAGGGCGAGTGGCGATGAGGATATCGTCGCGCGCGCAAGGCGCTGTCTGCTTGACGGGGCGGATGTGCTGGACATCGGCGGACAATCCACAAGGCCCGGCGCCGCGAGGGTGGGCGTTTTGGAGGAGCTTGCGCGCACTCTTCCCGCCGTGCGCGCCATAAAGAGCGCCATTCCGGACTGCCTGTTGTCTGTGGACACGTTCTATCCCGAAGTGGCGGAGGCGTGCCTCGCGGAGGGCACGGATATGATAAACGACGTCAGCGGCGTTTCGGACGAGATGGCGCGGGTCGTCGCCACAGGCAAAGCGGCGGTATGCGCCATGCACGACAGGCGCAACTCCAAAGTGGACGACCTCATGCTTGACAAACAGCTTGGGCTGACCGCCGCGGTGGACAAGCTGCTTGCCGCGGGCGTGGAGCCGACGCGCATCATGCTGGACGGCGGCATAGGCTTCAACAAGGGGCGCGATGAGGACATGTATCTGTTGAATAACTACTCCCGCCTCATCAACTTGTTTGAGGACTATCCTTTTTTGCTGGGGGCTTCGCGCAAGTCCGTGTTTGGCGGCGAGCCGTCTCAAAGGTTGTCCGCAACGCTTGACAGCACTGCGCAAGCGGTGCGCGACGGAGCGCTGTTTGTGAGGGTGCACGACGTCAAGGAGAATGTCGCGGTGATAGCATCACTTGGCTGAACAGGCGGTTTATCTGATAAAATAATCATATAAACATACTTTTTGGTGGAATAATATGGGCAAAATTATAATTGAGGGACTTGAAGTCACGGCATGTCACGGCGTCAATGCGGAGGAAAAAGTGCAGCCGCAGCGCTTTGTCTTTTGCGTGGAAGCGGAAGCGGAAATATGGCGCGCGGCGAGGACGGACAGCGTGGACGATACCGTAAGCTACTCCACGATGAAAAAGAAGATCGTCGCCTTTGCCACCCAAAACAGCTTCGACCTCATAGAGACGCTTGCGGACAGGACGGCGCTGATGTTGCTGGACGAGTTCGACTCCCTTTCGGGCGTAACGGTCACTGTCAAAAAGCCCGACGCGCCCATGAGCGGCAAATTTGACTATGTTGCGGTGACGGCGCGCAGGCAGTGGACAAGGGTATATCTCGCCCTCGGCTCCAATCTGGGGGACAGGGACGGATATCTGGATATGGCAATGGACAGCTTGCAAGGGGACGTCCGCTTCAGGCGCGTAAAGGAGAGCGCGCGCATCCGCACCGCACCATACGGCGGCGTGGCTAAGGGAGAGTTTGTCAACAGCGCGGTGGAGGCGGATACCTGCTGTTCGCCCTCTGAGTTGCTGGACTTCGCACATGGCGTGGAGGCAAAGGCGCACCGCGAACGCAAGGAGCATTGGGGGGATCGCACGCTGGACGTGGACGTCATTTTTTTTGGCGACGAAGTTGTTTATACGGACGAACTGAAGGTTCCGCATCCCGACATGGCAAACAGGCGCTTTGTGCTTGAGCCGCTTGCGGAGCTTGCGCCTCACTTTGTGCATCCGGCGCTTGGGCGCACCGTGAAAGAGCTGCTTGAGGAGCTTGAAGAAAGAGAATAAATATAAAATTTCAGGAGGGCAATATGGCAAATCTTATAGTTTACTATTCGCGTAAAGGTGAAAACTACGTCAATGGAGGGATAAAAAATCTTGCCAAGGGCAATACGGAGCGCGTTGCCGAGTTTATTCAAAATGCGGTCGGCGGAGATTTGTTTGAAGTCGATACCGTAAAACCATATGCGGAGAGCTATTATGAGTGCATAGAGCAAGCAAAGACGGAACTTCGCGCAAATGCCCGTCCCGAGATAAAAGGTTACGTCGAGGATATTTCAAACTATGATAGGATATTTGTTGGCTATCCCAATTGGTGGGGACAGATGCCCATGTGTATGTGCACGTTCCTTGAGCATTATGACCTTTCGGGCAAGAAGATAATTCCTTTCTGCACCAACGAAGGAAGCGGAATGGGTTCAAGCGAAAGGCAGTTGAAGAGCGTATGCAAAGGCGCGACGGTTGTAAGCGGACTTTCCATACACGGCGCCGAAGCGGCGCGATCTGAAGCCAAAGTGGCGGATTGGGCAAGGAAAAACGTCAAATGAGGTAGAAAATTACGTATTTGGCAACAAAAAACAGCGGGGCGAGCCTCGCTGTTTTTTATGCATATTGTCAAACTATCGCAAATATGGATATGGTCCCCAGCGTGTTGAGCACAAGCAGGGTGATGTAGGTTATGTAGCCCGCCAGCAACACCGCTCCCTGCCAGCGGCGGAAACGTCCTTCTATCAGCGCGGGGATTATAGCAATGCCCGCCACCGCAAGGCAGAAGGGGAAGTCCAGCACTGCGTTTTGCGGGGAGATGGGCAACGCGCCGCCGAATTTTGCCTGAGATATGAACGCGCATATGGGCAGTATAAGCGTAATGTCAATCACGTTTGCGCCTATTATGTTGCCGACAGACAGATCGGACTTCTTCTTTGCGATCGCGGTTATGGTGGTGACAAGCTCCGGCAGGGAGGTGCCCACCGCAAGTATTGTGACGCCCACCAGATCCTCGCTCATGCCGCACAGCTCTGCAAACATGGCGCCGTTGTCGCACATCAGTTGCGCGCCCAGCACTATGCCGCCCGCGCCGAGAATGAACAGAGCTATGTTTTTGGCGATGTCTTTGCGCTCTATCACCATGCCGCTTTTTTTAAGCGTGATAAGGCGACTGTTTTTGGCGTCGACGTAGTAGCGCAGTATGCCGTTTCCAAGCTTCGCTTCAGTTTTTTCCGCCTTGGCGGAGGGCTCATCGACGGGGTTTTCTATGCCAAGTTCGTCGGGATGCTTCTTTGCGCTTATAAGGTTTTCCACCATAAACGCCACAAATATCGCCAGTACAATTATTGCTTCCCACCAATTGAGGGTGCCGTCCGCAGTCGCGCTGACCGCCCACAGCGTGGAGATCGCCACCAACAGCAAGACCATCTTTGCCGCGTAGTCCTTGCGCTTGAATTTGGCGGGGATAAACAGCAGCGATATCGCCATTATCAGCGCAATGTTGCAGTTGACCGAGCCCACCGCGTTGCCTATAGCCATACCGGTATCGCCCGCCGCGGCGGCAAGGCTGGAAACAATTATCTCGGGCAGGGTGGTCGCCACGCTGACTATGGTGGCGCCAATTATAAACGTCGGGACGCCGCTGACCTCGGCTATCCAGCTTGCGGCGTCGACAAACCAGTCGCCGCCCTTGACGACAAGCAGTATGCCCACCGCCAGCAAAACCAGACATCCGGCTATGCTGCCTGCCTCCATTATGGATAATGTGATCGCCATAAACTCTCTCTTTAGCTTTATTTATAAAGCTACAATCAACATTAACATACAATTTGTGCAATGTCAACAAATAGTTTTGCCTATAAGTTTTTTAATGCGGCACAAAAAAAAGCGCAGAGCATTGTCTACGCCTTTTGGTATGTACTTGGATTTATTCTGCGTCCGCTTTTTCTTCGGCGGCTTCCTCGGCCTTTGCGCCATCGGCGTTTGCCTGAGCTTTCAAGAGGTCGCGTATCTCGCGCAGCAACTCTTCGGTGGGGTTGACTTCTGCGGCGGGTGCCTCTAAGGGAGCTTCCTCTGCAACTTCCTTTTCGCCTGCAACAGCTTCCTTAAGCTTTTCGGCGCTTGCTTTTGCAGTGTTTATGACCTTTATGATGATAAACAGCACAAGTGCAGTAAGCAGGAAGGTGATTATCGCGCTTATTACCGCGCCCCAATTGATGGCTATTGCCTCTTGCACAACTGCGCCGTTTTCTACCACTGCGGGTTTAAGCACGGTGATAAGGCTGTCGGTCTTTCCGATGGGGATCCAATTGATCAGCGGCTGGAGAATGTTGCCAACCACAGCGGTGATGATCGCGGTGAATGCGGAGCCGATTATCATGCCGACGGCAAGATCAAGGACGCTGCCTCTGTTGATAAAATCTTTGAATTCTTTGAGAAGTTTGAATTTGGGTTTCTTCATTTTTATCCTCTCCTATTTTTGTTACATACATTTTATACAATATAAGTTGCGGTGTCAAGCAAAGCGCGCAAATTTGCGCATATATGCAAATGAGAACGATTATAAAGATGTCATAGATCGCAAAAAACCGCATACAGGTGCGTATTTTGGCATATGGGAGGGGTTTTTGCGCAAGTATTTCAAGGGGCGGGGAAGGGCGTAATACTTTTGACAAATTCGTTCAATTTGTTGACACGGCGCGACGGGGGTGCTAATATAGTGTGCGCTAGGGGTGCCGTAAGGCTGAGATGATACCCTTCAACTTGTGAGATAATCCTCGCGTAAGGAAGCAAACGATATGTCTTTTGGCGTGTGCCAAGGGCGAATTGCAATATTATCCCACCTTTTGACCTCCTAAGCAACAAGGAGGTTTTTTTATGACCATCAAGGACATCTTGGAGAAATTTGTAGGCTCACTGATTGACGAAAACGCGTTCGACGCGCTCAGCGACGAGCTTGAAGGCGTGCTTAAGAGCGTCTACAACATGGCGTCCATTGCGGTGCTGGTGCTGGCAATCGTCACGGCGGTGACCGTAGTAGCGGTGGGCGCGGTGGTGTACTTCAAAAAGCGCGACAAGTTTGACGCCTTCAAAAAGTACGCCATAGGCATTTGCGCGGGGCTTGCGCTGACGGCGGTCGTCATCATGACGGCGCTGAAGGCGGGGCGCGTCAAGTTTGAGGACGGCGGCATGGACAACATGCTGTTCTGGCCCATAATGGCGCTCTTGCTGGTGGTCATCGTGGGCGCGATAGCAATGCTTATTTGCAACCTGTTTAGCAAAAAAGCGGTAAAAGTGGCGGGCTTGTGCACCGCGGCGGGCGCGCTTGGCGCGTTTATAGCCACCATGGTGGTCATGGCAAAATACTACGGCGGCATAGCGGAATACTATCCGCACTCAAACCTCGTGGGCATGATAGTGTCGGCGGTGGTGTTTATGGCGCTGACCGTGGGCATATTCCTGCTGGGCAAAAAGGCGGACCTCAGCGACACGCGCGCGCTGGTGTACGGCGCGATAGCCATCGCGCTGAGTTTCGCGCTGAGCTACGCAAAGTTCTTCTCCATGCCGCAGGGCGGCTCGGTTACGTTTGCAAGCCTGCTGCCGCTGATGATATATTGCTGCATGTTCGGCACTCGCCGCGGCGTGATCATGTGCCTGATATACGGCGTGCTGCAAGCGGTGCAGGACCCGTGGATAATCCACCCCATGCAGTTTTTGCTGGACTATCCGCTGGCGTTCGGCATGATAGGCATAAGCGGCATATTTGTTGAAAGAAATGTGTTCAAATTCAAGGGCGGACAGATAGTAGGCTTTTTGCTTGGCGGCATAATAGCGGTATGCTTGCGCTACGCTTGCCATGTGCTTTCCGGCGTGTATGCGTTTGCGGATTGGGCGGATCTGGACACCTACGGAACGGCGGCGGCATACAGCCTTGCGTACAACAGCTTTGCGTTTATAGACATGGTCATCGCGCTGGCGGCGGGAGTCATGTTGCTTCTCTCCCGCGCGTTTACCGCTCAGATGCAGCGCTCCGCGGCGGGAGCGGGGAAAGCAAACAGCGATGACGTTGTGCTAAACGACGAGGACGACGAGATCGACAAAATGCTTGCCCAAAAGGAGCAAAAAGAGCAAATTGACAATTCAGAAGAGCAGGACGCCGAGGCAACAGTCCCCGGGGACGGAGATTGCTGAGCAAGCTCAACATAAAAAAAACGGCTGTTCTCGAAGCCGTTTTTTTGTACTTGCAAAAATATTCTCATATACAATTTTGCGCACCTGTATTGAGTTTTTTTATAAAAAGGAGGGGCATGCCCTCCTTTTTTTGCAGATGGTGCTAGAATTTGGAAAATCAATAGTTTTCCTTTCTCAGCTCAAAGTAGCTTTGCGGATGGTTGCAGACGGGGCAGACCTCGGGCGCGGCGGTGCCGACGACGATGTGCCCGCAGTTGCGGCACTCCCACACCTGCACGCCGCTCTTTTCAAACACGGTCTTGGTCTCGATGTTTTTGAGCAGAGCTCTGTAGCGCTCCTCGTGCGCCTTTTCGATGGCGGCGACTCCGCGGAATTGCTTTGCCAGGTCGTGGAAGCCTTCCTCGTCCGCTTCGCGCGCCATGCGCTCGTACATATCCGTCCACTCGAAGTTTTCGCCCGTCGCGGCGGCAAGCAGGTTTTCCTCGGTGGTGCCCAGCTCGCCCAGCGCCTTGAACCACAGTTTGGCGTGCTCCTTCTCGTTGTCGGCGGTCTTGAGGAACAGCTCGGCTATCTGCTCATAGCCGTTCTTTTTTGCCACGGAGGCAAAGTAGGTATATTTGTTGCGCGCCTGCGACTCGCCGGCGAAGGCTTCGCGCAGATTTTGTTCGGTTTTGGTGCCCGCATAAATGTTTTTTGCCATAAATTTATCTCCTTTATGTTTTTTTGATATTTTATACCATATACTTCGTCTTAGCAATAGCAAATTGAAAATTTGTGCTAAAATTTTGTTAAGATACATCAAAAAATAAGGCGTAGAAAATTCTTTAATCGCCTTGTCCCGCCTGCGCGTCGGGAACATAGCAAATGATGTCCTCGACCTTGCAGTCGAGTATCTTGCAAAGGTCGTCAATTTTGGCAGTGCTTATACCCTCGTTTTTGCGCAAGCGGTCTATTGTCGCGCTGCTTATACCATACTCTTTGATGAGCAGATATGTCGAGACCTTTTTTTGTTTGATTGTCCGCCAAAATGGTTCGTAGGTTATCATGTTTCTATTATTGTTTATAGTCAAACTATTGACAATAGTCATAATTATGACTATAATCTGTAATTAGTATAACAATGGGCTTGTGCCCGAAAGGAGAAAGCAATGAAACGTACGGCAAAAATTTCACTTGTCATGCTTGCTGTCGTGGTGTTGATCGCGGCGCTTGCCGTGACTTTTACCGCTTGCAACGACAAAACGCAACAGCAGCACACGCATGATTACACTCTTGTAGAGGCGAAGGCCGCCTCGTGCACAGAGGCGGGCAACGTGCAATACTATACTTGCACCTGCGGTAAGTTTTTTGACAGCGAGAAGCGGGAAATCGAGGAATCTCAAACAGTTATCCCTGCAACCGGACACGACATAGTCACGACAAGCTGGGCGAGCGGCGGCGGTTCGCATTGGCACAAGTGCAACAATTGCGATGAAAAATTCGACCTTGCCTCACATACGCCAAAGGACGAATGGATAAATGACCGCGAGGCTACCTGCACCGTGTACGCCCGCCGTCACAAGGAGTGCTCCGTTTGCAATACTTGGACTCAGGACGAGCTCTACGGCGAGCTTGCGCCTCATACCTGGAACAGTCAAACGGGCAAGTGCGACGTGTGCGGCGCGACTAAGCCCATTTACGAGGAGCGCGACGGCAAGATATACTTTGGCGAATATCCTCAGACAAAAGTGGAGGACAGCGGTCTGACCGCAACGCTGGCGCAGATGTCGGGAGCAAGACCCGTCAAAGGCAACAGCGGCAAATGGACGGACTACAAATATTATTTGGACAAAAAAGTTGACGAATATATGTGGCACATTGACCTCGATTATAACGGGGCAAGATACCGCGGCGTATATTTCACTTCATACAGGGCAGCCTTTATAGGTATGGGCAGTACGACCTATCAAGACCACAACGGCTATGAAATAAATACGCTGTACTGGTTCAAGTGGGAGCCTATCGAGTGGCGCGTGCTTGAAAAGCAGGGCGGCGAGGCGCTGCTCATGAGCAACCTGATCATCGACAGCTATCAATTCTATCACGACGGCGTCGACAGAGACGACATACATCCCAACAACTATAAAGAAAGCGACATTCGCAACTGGTTGTCGGAGACTTTCTATGCGCAGGCGTTTGACAAATTTGCGCAAGCGATCATCAAGGACACACTCGTCGACAACAGCGCGGATGTTTCTGCGGCGGGAGCGGGCAATCCTTTTGCTTGCGAAGACACCACCGATAAAGTGTTCCTCTTGAGCTATGCCGACGTCAAGAATCCCGCATACGGGTTCTCGGTCGAAGACGCTGCCGATGAGGCAAGAAAGCTCAAACCGACCGATTATGCGCTTGCGCAAGGCTTGGCTCCCCTCAATGGCTACGGCCCTTGGTGGTTGCGCACCCCCGGCGGTCAACAGCCGTTCCACGCAGATGTAACCGACACCGCGGGAGGAGTTGGCGGCGTCAACAGTCTCTCGGTACCTGAGACCAATTTCGGCGTGGTGCCCGCGCTCAGGATAACGCTGTAAGGCGGCGAACGGTTTTATACGCAAAAATACAAAAACGGCGGGGCATCCGCCGTTTTTGCGTAGATAAAGTACGTATTTGGTCGTTTCAGCAGGGTAGACGGAGATATCTGAACACCAGCGCGCCGCCCGCTTTTACGTCGACCGTGACTTTGCCGCCCAGAGACACGTTGGACAATCCGCGGCTGTCGGAGGGCGTAAGCAACAAGTCGTTGAGAGGGTAGAACAGGTTGTCGGAGCAATCCACTATCGCGTTGCCGCCATAGGGCAAGATGGACAGCGTTTCGCCCTTTTGAGTGGGTATCTGCGCCTTGCCGCGCAGGTAGTATATGTCCAGCCCGTCCTCCTCCGCCTTGGCGCTCATGCCCAGATCCGTCGCGAGGCGCATTATGGCAAAATTGCACAACGTGTGGTCGTATCTGCCGCCCAGCACGCCGTAAAAGACCAGCTCGTCCGCGCCCAGCGCGTTTTTGGCGTAGTACACGGCAAGCTCGCCGTCGCCGGCGTCCTTCACCGCGTCGTGCTGCACCACCTCGCCGTCGAAGTCCTCGGGGAGGGTGAGCGAGTCGAAATCGCCAAGCAATATGTCGGGCTTGACGGGGGAGTAGAGATATCCGCCGTCGCAGCATATCACTTTGTCGGCGTTTATGCGGCGGACTATCTGCGCGCCGCAGTTGAGCACAATTGCAACTTTCATACCCAAAATTATACCTCATCTTGCAAAAATTGTGAAGCGCAAAATGACTTTTGAGGGGCACAAATTTACATTTTGCCCGTGCCGCGCGAGGGCCTTCAAAATTTTGCCGCAAATGGAAGCTCTTTTTGAAACGGGCGGGGTATTTTGAGGGAAAAATTGCCTTATCCATTGCATTTTTTGATGGGAGCGAGGCGAGACGAGCGGCGTGAGCGTAAACGGCATTTTGCATAAAACATATGCAGATTTTGCATAAATATAAACTATATGCAGGAAAATATAAAAAAATTTGCTTAAAATACACATTTTTATTAAATTTTCTTATCAAATTCGGTTGACATTCAAACGGGGGTGGGGGTATTATAGAATAAAACATCGATTTTGTTTATAATTTAAGATAGTATTTAGAAGCTTAAATTCTGAACATATATCTAGGAGGCAATGATGAAGAAAAAGTTTTTGACAATGCTTGGCATAGTGCTTGTGCTGGCGTTGGCGCTGTGCGTGTTTGCCGCGTGCAACAATGATGATGAGGTCAAGGTCGATACCCACAAGGTCACCTTTGTGGACGGCGACAAGATCGTGAGCATTGTCAATGTCGAGGTAAACAAACCGATGACCATAAAGGACATCCCGGCGGCGCCTCAGCACGACGGCGAGCTGTTTGACGGCTGGTTCTATGAGGGCGCGGCTGTCGGCAACGGTTTTGTCCCCGCGGGCGATATAACGGTCACGGCTGTGTATCACACGCCTGTTGCAGGCGAGTACATAGCGTCCTTCTCGCTTGGCAGATATCCCGGCTCCGGCAAGGCTCCCGCCAACATGGGCGCTACAACGGGCAACAACATTACGCTGCCTGCGGTTGGCGTCAATTGGGAAGGTTTTGTATTTGTCGGTTGGGAGGTAGACGGTACCATATTCCCCGCGGGCGCGAAGTACTCCATCACGGGCAACGTGCAATTTGTCGCCAGCTGGACCGCCAACGGCAGTGTAAACTACAAGCTGCACTTCGAAACAAACGGCGGCTCGTCCGTGGCGGACATAATCGCAAAGCCGGGCACCGTGCTTGCCGCAACTTCCGACCCCACCAAGGCAAATCGTACCTTTGCGGGCTGGTATGACAACGCGGACTTCAAGGGCAATCCCGTGCAGATCCCGCAGGCGATGCCCGATCACGACGCGACGTATTACGCGAAGTGGGTGCTGAGGTACACCCTCAACATCAAGCAGCAAAATGTGACGCTTGACGGCTACGACCTTGTGGACAGCTTTGCGCGCGATATTCCCGACGCGCAGGCGGACCAGAACGTGGACGAGTCCATGGCGATCACGGGCTTCAGGCTTGTGGACGGCGAGACGGAGTTCCGTCCCGTCAACGGCGAGGTGTACGAGCTGGTCTACGACAGGCAGCAGTACACGGTCACTTATCAGGTCAACAACGAGGTTGATGAAGAGGCGGACTTCGAGGACGTCGCATACTATGGCGTGGAGTACGCCGTCAAGGACTTCTACGACATGTTCGAGGGCGTCAGGGGCTATCGCTTCCTCAATTGGCAGGAGGGCACAACTCCCGTTGAGAGCGCCACGCTTGACGTCATCGCCAACACCACTCTCAGCGCGACGTGGGATATTGGTTATCACGATATGGGCGGCGGCGAGGACTTCATCTACATATACGCCGACGGCAGCATACATCTTGACCGCGTGGGCCTTGAGGACAAGGTCGCGGACGAGTCGCGCGCCGATACCGACGGCGCAATCGTATTTACTTTTGCCGAGGCGGGCCTTACGGGCAAGATCAACGAGGAGTATCACGGCTTTGCGTACAAAAACAATACGTTGGAAGTGAAACTTGTTGATATCTTCTCTGCCGATGTGTACAATGACACCACGCTTACTTTGCACGATTACTACACGGCAACCCTGGTCGTTGGCGCGGACGCGGAGGCGGCAAACGCAATACAGTATGCCAATTTGTATGCCGGCGAGGATATGATGTACCACCTCGAGTGGGTCACGCTTGAAGCGGGCGAATACAACGGCGTGTATATGGTCGATGAAATGCTTGGCGACTACTTGCTGTACATCACGGTTGATGAAAAGCTTGTCAAAGTCAACTTCGATATATTCACCTCAAGCGCGCTTGACGGTACGTTCTTTGGCATGAGGGGCACCGAGGCGGGCACCTACTATTCGAATCTTGACGAAACAAGCGGCGAACCGTACGGCGATATCGTCATCCTCGACGGCTACGGCGGAATGTACAGAGAATCTATGAGCCTTGAATGGGAAGGCGAATATTATAAGGTAGACGACAATCTCTATTATGCCGAATTGCAGGATACTATCGGTTGGTTTGATGTCAACACCTGCGTGTTCCGTCAGAAAGCCGACGGGTTCCTCGGCACCAACATCGACCAGGATTGGTTCTTCTATCTGTTTGAGTACGGTTATATAAGCAAGTTTGGTTTATTTGAAACCGATGCCGACAACAGCGAGTTGCTGGTCGACGGCTTTGACGGAGCGGTCTACACCCAGACCGACGGAACGGTGTTGAAGGGTACTTTGACCTATGAAGAAGATGAACTGATCACATACGCGCATTTCACTTCCGGCAACACAAATCTTGATTTAAGGTTGAACTACAATGATTACACGTTCGAAGTGTTTGAGGGCACGCTCAAAGGCATCTACATGCTGGTTACAGAGGACACTGATGTCTTGGGTGCGTTGATTATGTATAGTGACGGCGTCGTAGACATGTATGCCGTTCAGGTGGATTGGATCACCGGAGATGAGTCGCTTGTTTACGCATACAGCGGCAGCTCCGAGAATCTCGGCGATGATATGTATGCCTTGTACTATGCAACATATGGCGATGGCGCAGCACAAGCCAGCCTTGGCATGGTCTATGGTATTGACAATGAGGAAGCGTTGTTTGTCGGTTACGTACTGAAAGGCACGTTTAATTTGACAAACGGCAGCGCACAGCTTACGCTTGATTCCAAGTCCGCCACCTACAAGGACGACAAGGGTCAGAGCCATGTGGGTACCTATACCATAGAGATCGCAAATGACGCAGACGAAACGATCGCAGTGTTGTTTGACAGCGACGATCTGCATGTCGCATTTGTGATGGATGTTGAAAATCAGCAATTCACACAGAGGATATTTGTCACATATGAGGCTGCAGACGCCAACGATTTCAATGAAGCCAAATGGTTGATAGACGTATATGATGACGGTTCCACCATCAAGTGGTATGAAGCAGAGTGGGACGATTTTGAATACGAATATACCAAAGGCGCACTTGTAGGCGAAGGCACATACAAGGCATCCGACACCGAGGACGGCGTGATTGAAGTGTATAAAGGTGAAACTCTTACTTTCAAGTTTATGTACAATACCACATTTATGGAAAGTAAGTTCATTGTTCTCGAGTCTGACGCAATGAAAAAGATTGCGGGTGAATACACCGATAAAGATGACGAATACACGCTGATTCTTGATGCATTTGCCAACGCATCTTATAGTGACGGTTTTGATGATTATGTAGGGTACTACTTTATCACCGAGGATGGCACCTATGTGTTTATGGCATCGGATGGCTTTGATTCGGTGGAGTTTGAGTTTACCCTTGAAGGCAGCAACTTTGTCATTGTTGAGGATGCCGAGCCGGATTATGAAAAAGGCTTCCACTTCACAATGTATGGACAGGAGTGGCTGTTGCTTGAAACAGACGGTGATGATCCCTATGCCACTTATGCAGATATTTATCAAGCCAACTATAATGACGTAGACGGCGGATATGAGTATACGCTTGCCGCTCACGGTATCTATGAGTATGACGAAGACCTGGATCTCTGCATTTACACCGTGATGGAAATCGTTGATGACTTCATATTTGATGAAGACTTTACGGGCTTCAACTTCAGGTTTACCGGTTCAAACCACATCGAAGTGGTAGCAGAAGAAGAAAGCAGCGTGACTTATCCCGTGACAGACGGCGGCGAATTGGTGTTGGACGGCAACGGCGGCGCTACTTACACCGACGCGGACGGCGAAGTGCTCGACGGCGAGTACTATATGGACGGAGATAGCATAGAGTTCTATTGGATGAATGACGCACAAGAGTTTGTCAGCATTTACTTCACGATAAACGATGACGGCACCGTTACACTCGCCGAGGAGCCCGAACCCGAATTCGGTCCCGAAGCGGGCGGCTATCAGATCGTCAATATGTACGCCGGTTGGGGCTATTGGTATATGGAGCTTGACGGCCAGGGCAATGTGTTCATTTTCACAGACTATTACAATGATGACCCCGACGCGATCGGCACCTACACCTTTGATGTAGCCACCAGCCACGGCGCGGTGACCATCACCGAAAGGCTGACCGAGGCGGGCGAGGACGTCAAGGACTTCAAGTTCGTGCTGGTCACTGTTGGATACAACAGAACCGGCTATATCGAGGCGGATGAAGAGCTTATCGACGCTCAATTTGTCGGCTATGGCTGGAGCGTGTTGACGCTTGACGGCTATATGCAGGCTACCTATACCAACCGCTACGGCTACAGCTACACCGGCACTTACGCCGTGTGGGACGGCTTTGTGTACTTCTATCCCGGCAGCGGCGTGGAATGGATATTCTCCATCGACCTTGACAACGGCACGCTCGAGCAGGTGTTTGGCGTGTACTACCTCAACGACATCAACGGCAACACCAAGTTTGTGATCGCTGCAAACGGCGAGGACGCATATCTGCAGATCGGTGACGACGTATACAACGGCACCATCAGCGAATTCAAGCAGAGCAGCGACGGCACCACCGTGCAGGGTGTGTTCACTTCCGAGGATGGAAAGCACGATTTCGACTTCCGCGCGGACAGCACAACGGGCCTGTTCACCAAGGTGTACGATCTGAACGGCATGTTCACGCTCGTCAATGACAGCTGGTATGTGCTCAGCGATTACATCTTCCTGTTCTATTCCGGTTATAACGGTGGCGATTTCGCAGTGTTTAGTGAGGATAATCAATATATAGCTTCCGGCACATACAAGCTCACGGACAAGGCAAATCTGCTGTGGACAATTACGTTTGTCGTCATAATGGATCCTTCGTTCAGCTTGCCTCAGTTGGGCTATGACAGCGTTGCGCCCGGTGACAACTTTGTGGCATTCGGCGATCACTATGACGGCGAAAATATACTTGTCGTATATAACGAGGATCATGTCGGATACTATGTCAATAGCGATTTCTCTGGCATGATCAATTTCTATGGCACAGGTTATGGCAACGTCAGCCCTTATAGCGGTAGTCCGTACACGATGATGTACTACTTCTTTGATGACAACTTCGGCGGATATACATATATTGACGAGGACGGCTATTCTGCTGAAAAGTGGTTCTTGCTCGATGAACCGGTACCCGGTAGTTATCAAACCCTCTTTAGTTATGTTGACGCAAACGATTGGGAAAGCGTGTTCGGCAAGTATTACAACTTGGATGACTTCAACGACTACATCACGCTCGACCTCGAGGCAAGCATGCTCGGCGTGGCAAGCTGCCCGTGGCGCAAAGTCAACTCCACAACGATCTATGTGTATGTTCCCGATGAGTACGGCTTCTATACAAAGTACACCGTGACATACGATGCCAATAGCGGTAAACTCACCTACAACGGTCATCAATATTCCAAGACTTTCAGCAAGGAAGTGAAGATCACCAACTCCAAGGGTTGGACGCTGGACTTCGATGTTGTCAACTTGGAGAAGAACGTAGCAGGTTACACCGTCGCTCCCGCAACCTTGACCACTGCAGAGGGCAAGACGATAGAGCTGTATTTCGGCTACTACACCGTGGGTAGCGTGCAGTACAACAACCTCAGTTATTCTTGGTACGTGGGCTTCTACGAGGACATCTCAAGCGGTGCGGGGCAGTCCTTCCTGCGCTTTGATGTGACCACTGACCTCGATCCTAAAACCTTCGACGGCTCCACATTCGAGTTTGTAACCAAGGACGAGAACGACAACTACGTGCTGTACACGGCCACCAACGGCGACATCCTCATCTGGGACGAGCGCAGCGACGCCGACACCTGCACTTTCAACGGCGTGCTCATCATCAAAGCGGACGGCACCGCGTTCATCGGCACCTGGGCGCCCAACGAGACGTTTGAGAAGTTTGTGTTCACGTCTCAGGATGGCGAGACCATCATCAACTTCATGATCGACGACGAGGCAGGCACCTTTGAACAGCTGGAGGCTTGATCGTAAGTAAACAAATCAAAAGATATAAGGCGGCGGGTTCTCCCGCCGCTTTAACATAATTTTTCCGACCAAAAATATTTATTATTGCAATTGCCATTCCGGCGATAGTAGGCTATAATAAGTTGAAAGGAGAAAAGTATGAAAACTTTCTATCTGTCCGGTTACGACGGCTACAACATCTTTTGCAGCCTTTGGGACGACGTCGACACGCCCAGGGGAGTGGTGCAGCTTTTGCACGGCATGAGCGAATACGCAGGCCATTACGACGAGTTTGCGCGATACCTGAACAGCCGCGGCTACATAGTGTTTGCCGACGACCACCGCGCTCATGGCAGGACGGAGTCGGACAAGAACAGGGGCAGACACAAGGGCGATATATTTGCCAAGACGCTCAAGGATGAGTTGCAGTTCCGCGAGTGGCTCAGGCAGCGTTACGACCTGCCAATTTTCCTTGCGGGGCACAGCTACGGCAGCTTTCTTGCGCAGGCGTTTGCGCAGGCGGGCACGGACGTCAAGGCGATTGCGCTGCTCGGCACGGGCTATATCAAGGGCGCGCTGCCCAAGGTGGGCACGGTGGTGCTGGCTCCCGTGCAGCTGTTTGCGCGCAATTGGCGCCCCACATTTTTAAGCGGCGCAAAGGACAAGCATTTTCCCGACGAGGAGGGCGAGTCGCTGTGGCTCAACAGCATCCCACAGCGCCGTAAACAGATACTTGAGGACAGGTATTGCCACGTGCCCATGAGCGTCAATTTTGACTACTCCATGATAAAGCACATCGCAAAGCTGTATTCCAAAAAGGCGCTCAGCAAGCTCAATCCCGCCACCGCAATAGGCATATTCAGCGGATCGCAGGACAAGCTTGGCGGTTTTGGCGAGGGCGTAAAGCTGCTCAACGAGATGTACCGCTCAGTTGGCGTCAACAGCGAGCTGCACCTCTACGAAGGCTCCCGCCACGAGGTCATCTACGACATAAGCGGCGCGCAGGCGCAGAGCGATATCGCCGACTTTTTTGACAGGTTTATAATTTTCCACCAGACCTCGATAGACGAGTTCTTGGGCTGAAACAGGGACAATGGAAGCGCATATCACAATTCCGCACGGATTTAAGATAGGACACTTTGAGGATGAGTACACGGGCGTTACCGTCATTTTGTCGCGCAAAGGCGCGGTGGGCGGTTGCGATTGCCGCGGCGGCGCTCCCGGTACGCGCGAGACGGACTTGCTGCACCCCCTCAAAATGATGGACAAGATCAACGCCGTTACGCTGGCGGGCGGCTCCGCATACGGGCTTGCCGCGTGCGACGGAGTTATGCAATATCTGCTTGGCGAGGGTGTTGGATTCAAGAGCATGGGCAAGACGGTGCCCATAGTCACAGGCGCGGTCATCTTTGACCTCAACCAGAAGCAGATGCACCTGCCAACCGCACAATTTGGCGTTGAAGCATGCAAAAACGCCACCTCAACCCCCACTTTTGGCAATGTGGGCGTGGGAAGAGGCGCCACCGTAGGCAAGATACGCGGCCTCAAATACGCCTCCAAAGGCGGAGTGGGCGCCGCCACCGTCAAGACGCTCGGCGTCAATGTCACCGCTGTGGTAGCCGTCAACGCGCTGGGCGACGTAGTGGACGACGCAGGAAATATAGTTGCGGGCGCAAAGGGCAGAGACGGCAACTTCATCAACACCGAAAAGTGCCTTATAAACGGCGAGTACGGCAAGCTGCTGCTGGGCACAAACACCACTATAGGCTGCGTGCTGACGGATGCAAATCTTGACAAGGTGCAGGCAACAAAGCTAGCAAGCGCCGCCCACAACGGACTTGCGCGCGCCATCCGCCCCGTACATACCGACTACGACGGCGACACCATGTTCTGCCTTGCGTCGGGCAGCAAGCCCGTGATAAGTTTCACCGCCTTGCAGACCGCGTGTGCGCGCGCGACGCAGCTGGCAATTGTCAACGCGGTGAGCACGGACGCGTCATTTATATGCGACATTGACGAGGACGGCGAGGAGCAATAACGCGGTTTTTGCAAATCAGGTATACATTTTGGCATAAAAAAGCGACCCGATAATCAAAATCGGGTCGCGTATTTTTTATCCGCCTTATGCAAGCACAAACGCGAATGTGTAGTAGCCGTCTTTTGTGTATGTTATGCCCGTGCCGGAATAGTTGTTGACGTACACAAAGTTGGTGGAATTTGCCAACTTCAGGTAGTGCGCGCCCATACGCATTGACTTGCCCATTGTTTTACGCCAAGCTAAGAGTTTTCTATACGCGTTGTCATGCGCCCCATGCGCATTGACATGCGCGCTTTATCGAATGTCAATAATTTTAGTACCTTAATTTTCAATAATCAACAATATCAATGTACTTTGTCGCAATTAAATTTTTTTTGATTACAAGTGGGTATGTTTTGTCAGTGCAACCGCACATATGTTGAATCAAATAGAAAATCGCAGGAACAAATCTTTTTCAGTATACACATTTATGCAGTTTAGATCTGTCAATTGGAGACAAGGAGCGCCGCGCAAAAAGTGCAATTTGCAATATTTGTTTCAACTGTGAACGAAAGAGTAGCGTGGGCATATTTTTTCAAAAATCAGCCGATTATTTATATATGTCATCTCGGATTTATTTTGCAATATAGCAACTTTATATGGTGTGTCAGTACAGATAAACTGCCTGTTCTTATATATTTGTATGTTCATTTGTGCATATCATCACATCGCCGTTTTAGGTGTCCTTATATGCGTCCCTACGCAATTTTGTATTGAATAAATCTTGCAAGCATAAACATATTTTATCGTAGTAATCTTGAGCAATTATATACCGTGTTTTTTATAACAAAAAATCCTTTGGATTCTTTTCCAAAGGACTTAGTAAATTGAGTATTGGAATTGATCTTAGTTGGTAGGGGCAACTATGTTGCCACTCCTAAACAATAAAAATGTCCTTTGGATTCTTTTCCAAAGGACTTAGCAAATTGAGTATTGGAATTGACCTTTTATGGCAGGGGCAACTTTGTTGCCACTCCCGTCGTGTTTTTTTGTAAAAAAGTCCTTTGGATACTTCTCCAAAGGACTTTGTGGCAGGAGCTATAGGAATCGAACCTACACTGTGGGAGTCAGAGGCCCATGTGCTACCACTACACCAAGCTCCATCGACGAAAGCATTATATAACAATAATTTCAAAATAGCAAATACTTTTGCATAAATCTTAAAAACAAAATGTTATTTCTTGACTTTTTGCCGCTAAGTTGTTAATATGATGTAGCGTCAAAGCGAAAATCAATGTGTTTTTGCACGGCAACGCACAACAAACTTAATATTTCCAACGGGGTGTAGCGCAGCTTGGTAGCGCTAGATGAAGTGACGCTTCGCTACTCCATGCGCGTCGGTCGGCATACAAGCAAACGGCAACGCACAGCAAACTTAATAACTCAATCGGGGTGTAGCGCAGCTTGGTAGCGCTAGATGAAGTGACGCTTCGCTACTCCATGCGCGCCGGTCGGCATACAAGCAGACGGCAACGCACAGCAAACTTAATAACTCAATCGGGGTGTAGCGCAGCTTGGTAGCGCGCATGGTTCGGGACCATGAGGCCGCGAGTTCAAATCTCGCCACTCCGACCAATCAATCACGCGAGAGCGCCCCATACGGAGCGCTCTCATTTTTACACTCAAAAGACGTGCTTGCACGGATTGCAGAGCGTGAAAATGGGAGCGTTACATTGGCTCGCCGAGCCAATGTATTGGTACAACGACCCAGCGGGGAGGAAGTACCAATAACTCCGTATGTCTGATCTTGTGTGCAAGCGAAGTACCGCTAGTGCACCGAACAAAAATGTGCGTACGTGCTTGCACGGATATCGGGGATAAAACAAGAGTGCGTCAAAAGTTTACCGAACTTTTGACGTGGAACGAGCTTGCGAGCAAGCGAAGTACCACTAGTGCACCGAACAAAATATTTTATATTGAAATCTATAACTCAGATAACAAAAATGGCGTCTGCAAGGTCGCGGACGTCATTTAATCGATAACACCCAAAAGGTAGTCGGTGGTTTCATCAAAAAATGCGGCAAGCTTAATAATCGCAGAAGCGGTTGGCCCGGTTTTGCCAAGCTCCCACTTTGCGATTGCCGATTGACTTAAACCGACAGCGTGCGCAAGCTGCATCTGGCTCAGGCCTTTTGCAACGCGCAATTCTTTCAACCGCTCCTTGAATTCCATAACTTTATTATAAGCAATGCAAGTCTTAAAGTACTTGACAAGTCTTATAAGACTTAATATAATGAATAAAACAAAAGGAGAATTAAAATGAACAGAAGTGAATATGTCTCAACAAAGTGTTGCGCAACTTGCATTTATTGGAATGGAAAGATAAAGTTTAATCCCGGACTTTTTGGAGATAAGGTCACTTTTGATGATTCCGAAGTTGCCAAATGCAACAAAAGTTCGGGATTTTTTTTCTCTAAAACGTGCAAAGGGACAGATGGGCACGGATTTTTTTCGTGCAGCGATTGGAAACAAAGATATTGATTGAGGTGATGATATGAAACTTAAACTTAACGACTTGCTACGTTTTTCGCAGGAGCAGATAAATAATGCAAAAATTAGCTTGAATATAACGCATGGAAAGGGCGGTCAGCGATACTTTGAGATGTGGAAGAGCGATGAGCGCGTTCCCGCCGAAAAGGATGTTTGGTACGCCTATCCTTCTCACTATGGGCGGTCTCGTTGCTTTTATGAGGGAGAAACCTGCGTCGGATTTATACAGATGGATCGCAACAACGAGTGGTTGCTGGTCGCTGTGGGAAAAGTGGTGTCAGTTCCGACGTCAGGCCCTTGCAAATACGAGCCGATCCACGAATATGATGCGTTTCTTGGGCGAGTTATCGTCCGCCTTTCAAAAGGAAATACAATGGGAAGATTTGTGTTCCATCTTTCCAGATTTCTTGATGAGTGCGAAGTGATCAGAGTGTGCGAAAAGGCGTATGAAGAGGACGCGGCGTTCAGTCTTGACTCGATTTCTCTTGGCTATGCCGATCTGAAAGCGACTATTGACGGCTACAAAAACCCTTCGCTGAGAAAGATTTTGGAAAACATCAAAGGCATTTACTGCCTTACTGATACCAAAACGGGAAAGTTATACATCGGCTCTGCGACAGGGGACAGCAAAGGGATCGCGCAGCGTTGGGGCAATTATTCCGTTACTCTATCGGGCGGCAACAAGGAACTTTGCAATCTGTTGCAAGAAAAAGGCGAGGAGTATATCAAATCAAATTTCAAATTTACAGTTATCGAATACTTCGGCATGCGTTTCGATGATGAGAAAATCTTGCAGAGAGAGGCTTATTGGAAACAGGTGTTTGATACTATCCGCCACGGATATAACGATAATTGAATGTTTGACCGAAAAAATGTTCAGATCGCTCCGCAAGGGGCGTTCTTTATTCTATTCAAATGCTTTAATCGGCGGGGGAGCGGCGATATTCCGGTTCGGCGTAGACGACAAGCGTATGGGTTTTGGCGTAGCGCTTGGAGTTGAGGTAAATTATGTAGGACAGCGAGAATATCGCGGTCACGCATTCGGAGGCGGGCAGCGCAAGCATAACTCCGTTCATGCCCATGCCCAGCGGGAGGGTGTAGATAAACAATGTGCTAAGCGCCACGCTGCGCAATGCGGATATGACCAGCGTCGCTTTTACCCGTGAGATGGATTGCAGATAGTAGATGCTCAGCACGTTGATGCCCAGGAATATGTACCATATCGAATATATGCGCGTCATGTCGGGCGCGGCAGCCAGCACGTCGGGCGTGGTCGCCATAAACAATTTGATGGTCTGTATGGGCAGCAGCTCGCCAATAAGCAAAAACGCTATCGCCAAAATTGCGGTGGTCGTGGCGCCAAGTTTCATCGCTTTTTTTATTCGTGACGGTATTCCCGCGCCGAAGTTGGAGGCGACTATGGGTTGTACTGCGTTGCCGACGCCCGAAAACAGAGCCTGCCATAGAGCGGCGATCGTGCATATGACGCCGTACACGGCAAGCTCCGCCGAGCCGCCGTATTTCATGATCTGATTGTTCATGAGGCAGGTGCTTATCACCACGCCGAGGTCGAGTATGCCGGATCCGAATCCGGACGCCAAAATGATACCTGCCTTGGGAAAAAACTGCGGAGTGCGCACAAATTTGAGCCTGTTGCGCGGGGACAGGAAGTGGATAAGCATCACCAGCACCTGCGCCGTCGTGCCCATCACGGTGGCTATCGCGGCGCCCTTCATGCCCATGCCCAGCGGGAATACGAAATAATAATCGCCGAAAATGTTCAACGCGCCGCCTATGACGACGGCAAGCATGACCACCGCAGGCGATTTGTCATTGCGGATGAAGCACCCCAAAAAGTTGGGCAGAACAAACATCGGGAAAAACCAGATCAGCCAGCGCGCGTACTCCATGACCTTTGGCATCAGTGCGTCGTCCGCTCCAAACAGGTAGAACAGTCTGTAATCCAACCCCAAAAACAGCGCCCAGCACGCGCAGGTGACGATTGACATAAGGATGAACGACACAGTGAACATCTGTTTGCCGCGCTTTTCGTCGCCATAGCCGAACGACTGACTCATCAGTACCGCGCCGCCCATACCGCACAGCACCGCGAGGAAGCTCATTATGGCAAAGAAGGGCAGTATGACCGCCATTGCCGCCGAGCCCATCTCGCTTTCGGACTGTCCCACGGCGATGGTGTCCACAAAACTGTATATGGAAATGACAACGGCGCAACCCATTGCCGGAAACAGAAACTTGTTGTAAAGTTTGTTTACTCTGTCGTTGATAAGATCCATATACTTACCTTATAGCTATAATTTCAACTTATGCGCATTTGCCCGCGGCGTATGCGCGGCGGGGCAAATTGCCACTGTTCATATAAAACAAAAATGCCTTTTTTTGATGGCATTTTTGCGACCTGTATGTGATTTTTCGCACTTTGCAAACAATCAATAGTTTCTGCGGCCAATGAGGTAGTCCACCGAAACGCCGAAAAATATGCTCAACTCGATAAGGATATCGTAGTCGGGTTGATTTCTGCCGACTTCCCAACCGGATACTGTGGATTTTGCCACCTTGAGATGCGCCGCCAGATCCTGTTGAAGCATGTTTTTCTCCTGTCTGAGGGACTTGAGCCTCTCCGGGAAACAATTGTGAAGCATAAGATACCTCCTTATTGCCGCTTACATATAATACTATAAATACTTATCGTGTTTTTGTCAATAGTGTTGCCCAACAAAATTCAACATTTTTTTTACAGTATCTGCAAAACGAAAAATTTGAGGTAGCTTGTTTCTTCCGCGCTGAGCAGGGAGGGGTGGTCTGGCGCCTGTGACTTGACTTCAAGCAAGCGCACGCGCCTGCCGCTGTCCGCTGCGGCAGTGGTAAGCATATTTTCAAACGTCTGCGCGCTGACGTAGTGCGAGCAGGAGCAGCTTATAAGATACCCGCCGCCGCGCACCAGCTTCATGGCGATGGCGTTTATATCCCTGTAACCGCGCAGGGCGTCCTTGACCTCCGCGGCGCTCTTGCAAAAAGCGGGAGGATCTAGTATTACTGCGTCAAATTTGCTACCTGAGGCGCGAAATTGCCGCAAAATGTCAAACACATCCCCGCATTTCACGGTTATGTTGTCAAGCCCATTCAGCTTCGCGTTTTCCGTCACGCTGTCAAGCGCGGTCTTGGAAATGTCCACAGCCAGCACGCTGTCCGCCACCGTGGCGGCGTTTAGTGAGAAGCCGCCGCTGTTGCAAAAGCAGTCCAGCACTTCGCCTCGGCAATATCGTCTTGCGGCAAGCCTGTTTTCCTTTTGGTCGAGGAAGTAGCCCGTCTTTTGTCCGTGTTTTATATCCACGGCAATTTTAAGTCCGTTTTCGGTCACGATCACTCTGTCGGGCACTTCGCCGTACAGCACGCCTTCCGTGAGGGGCAGGCCCTCCTTTGTGCGCACGGCGACGTCGCTGCGCTCGTATATCCCGCGGGGAGAGAATTGCTGCACCAGTAGCTTGACCAGCATATCCTTGCGCATATCTATGCCCAAAGAGAGGCATTGCATGACCAGCACGTCCTCGTACTTGTCCACGATCAGCGCGGGCAGGTCGTCCGCTTCGGCAAATATTGCGCGGTAGCAGCTGTCGTAGCCCAGCTTTTTGCGGTGTTCGACCGCCGTTTTTATGCGCGCGGCGTAAAGCTGTTCGCCATCAACGAGGTTTTCGTCCCTGATGAAAATGCGCACAAGTATCTTTGACAGGTGGTTTATGTAGCCCTTGCCGACAAACGCGCCGTCAAAGGTGTACACCGTAGCCAGCGCGCCGTTTTTGTCCTTGCCTTCTATGCGGGCGACCTCGTTGGCGTACACCCAGCTGTGCCCGCCGAGTATGCGCTTTTCCTCGCCCCTTTTCAAATAAACGCTGTAAGCCATATTTGTCCTCTGAGTGCAATTATACGCCTGCGCGGCAAAATTTGCAATGATTTATGCGCTCATGCGGCGGCAATTTGCAGGTTGGTTTTTGTGGGAAGCGGAAAAGTTGGCTCTTGACTATCAAAAAATTTGGGTGGATAATATTTATGGGAGAACGCGCAGGCGTTTCGCCGCAAGGAGGAATTATGTGCAACAACACTGTGATCACCATCTCCAGACAGTTCGGCAGCGGAGGCAGACTGATAGGAAAACAGGTCGCTGACAAATTGGGCATAGCCTTTTACGACAAGGAGATAATCGAGCTTGCCGCGCAAAAGAGCGGCTTTGCCAGCGATTTTATCCGCGAAAACGAGCAAAAATTGAAGGCGCTTTCGGGCTACGGCGTGACCTCGCCGCTGTGGGGGAGCGGCGTGTGGGGCAACCTTGAAAACTTTGAGTCGCGCATATATGCCGCGGAGGCTGAGACCATTGAGCACATCGCCGCGCAGGGCCCGTGCGTGATCGTGGGCAGATGCGCGGACTACGTGCTGAGGGACAAGTGCAACTGCCTCAATGTGTTTATCTATGCGGATCTTGACAGCCGCGTCAAGCGCATTATCGAGGTCTACAAGGAGGCCGATGACGAGCGCAAGGCGCTGAAGCTGGCGCGCGATACGGACAGATTGCGCGCAAGGCACTACCGCTACTATACCGACGCGGAGTGGGGCGAGATAGACAGCTACCACATGTGTCTGGACAGCGCAAGGCTTGGCACGGAGCGCTGCGTGGACGTGCTGGCGCAGGCGTACAAGCTGATGGACTGACGGCAACGGCGCGGCAAAGTTTACAAAAAGATACGGGCGCAAAACACAATTTGCGTCCGTATTTTTGCAATACAGGTATATATTTTGACTTATTTTTGCACCTCTACTACTATTTTCCCGTCCTTGGCGTCGACGACTATGGAGTCGCCGCGGGTGAGGTCGCCTTTGAGGATGGTGCGGGCAACTTCCGTTTCTATGTGCGTCTGAATGTAGCGCTTTAGCGGGCGGGCGCCGAAGGTCACGTCGTAGCCGCCGTCTATTATTGCGTCCTTGGCGGCGGGCGTGACGACTAGTTTCAGCTCCTGCTCGTCGAGGCGGTCGGCAAGTTTTTGAAGCAGCAGGTCTATGATCTTGTACACACTCTCGCGGGATAGGGGAGTGAACAGCACCGCGTCGTCCAATCTGTTGAGGAATTCGGGGCGGAAGGTGCTCTTCAGCAGCGCGTCCACCTGCGCCTTTGCGGCCTCGGAGATGTTGCCGTGAGCGTCTATGTTGTCCAATATGACGTTACTGCCGAGGTTGGACGTCATGATTATCACCGTATTCTTGAAGTTGACGGTGCGACCTTGACTGTCCGTTATCCTGCCGTCGTCCAGCACTTGCAGCAGCAGGTTGAATACGTCCGGGTGCGCCTTTTCTATCTCGTCGAACAGCACGACGGAGTATGGCTTGCGGCGCACGGCTTCCGTCAGCTGGCCGCCCTCGTCGTAGCCCACGTAGCCTGGAGGCGCGCCAATCAGCCTCGACACGCTGAATTTTTCCATATATTCAGTCATGTCTATGCGCACGATGTTGCGCTCGTCGTCAAACAGGTATGCGGCAAGCGTCTTGGCAAGTTCCGTCTTGCCCACGCCCGTGGGACCGAGGAACAGGAAGGAGCCGATGGGACGATTTTCATCCGATATGCCCGCGCGGGAGCGCAATATCGCCTCGCTGACGGCATTCACCGCCTCGTCCTGACCTATCACGCGCTTGTGAAGTTCGTCGCCTAGGTGCAACAGCTTTTCCTTTTCGCCCGCCATCAGCTTTGTGACCGGGATGCCCGTCCACTTGGCGACTATGCGCGCGATCTCGTCCGCGGTGACTTCATCGCGCAGGAGTTTTGCGGAATTTCCCACCCCATTCTCAACATTTTGCAATTTTTCAAGCAAGGGGGGCAGTTTTCCGTACTGCAATTCTGCCGCTTTGCCGTAGTCGCCGCGGCGCTTGGCTTCCTCTATCTCGAGGTTGATGCGGTCTATTTCGGACTTGGCGTCCTGCACGGAGTTGATCTGTTTCTTCTCATTTTCCCACTGCGCCTTCATGGCGTTGAAGTTGTCGTGCAGCTCGGCAAGTTCCTGCTTGATGGCGTTCAACCTGTCCTTTGAGAGGGCGTCCTCCTCCTTGCTCAGCGCCATTTCCTCTATCTCCAGTTGCATTATCTTGCGGCTTATCACGTCCATTTCGGTGGGCATGCTGTCTATCTCGGTGCGTATCATCGCGCACGCCTCGTCCACAAGGTCTATCGCCTTGTCCGGCAAAAAGCGGTCGGTGATGTATCTGTCCGACAGGGTAGCGGCAGTGACCAGCGCGCGGTCGTGGATGCGCACGCCGTGGAATATCTCGTAGCGCTCCTTTAGTCCGCGCAATATGGCGATGGTGTCCTCCACCGTCGGCTCGTCCACCTGAACGGGCTGGAAACGGCGCTCGAGCGCGGCGTCCTTTTCGATGTATTTGCGGTACTCGTCCAGCGTGGTGGCGCCGATGCAGTGCAGTTCGCCGCGCGCAAGCATGGGTTTTAGCAGATTGCCGGCGTCCATACTGCCTTCCGTCTTGCCCGCGCCGACAATGGTGTGCAGCTCGTCTATGAACAGCAGGGTGCGGCCGTTTTGCTTTTTTATCTCGCTCAGGACGGCTTTGAGCCTCTCCTCAAACTCGCCCCTGTACTTTGCGCCCGCGATGAGCGCGCCCATATCCAGCGCGAAGATGTGCTTGTCCTTCAGGCCCTCCGGCACGTCGCCGCGCACTATGCGCTGCGCAAGCCCCTCCGCGATGGCGGTCTTGCCCACGCCCGGCTCGCCTATCAGCACGGGATTGTTTTTGGTCTTGCGGGAGAGTATGCGTATTACGTTGCGAATCTCGTCGTCCCTGCCTATCACGGGGTCCAATTTTCCCGTGCTAGCGCGTTCCACGAGGTCGTGGCCGTATTTGGACAGAACGTCGTAGGTGTCCTCGGGGCTGTCCGATGTCACCTTTGAGGTCTTGACCTGCGCCAGGGCGGCGTCAAACGCGCTCTTTTTGAGCCCCAGCTTTGCAAAAACCGCCTTCATAGCCTGCGTGGGGGAGGCGAGACATGCGCCGAATATGTGCTCCACGCTCACGAAGTCGTCGCCGTTTTTCGCCGCGCTCTTTTCCGCGGAGGAGAGCAGCAGCGCCAATTCGTTGGAGATGTACACGCTCTTTGCGCCGTCCCCCGTCACGCCGGCGAATGCGGATATTATCCTGTCCAGCTCACGCACCAGCTGCGGAGCGTCCACGCCGCACTTTGTCAGCAGTTTGGGTATAAGCCCGTCCTCGTCGTTGACAAGGGCGTACGCCACGTGTTCGGGCATAATTTGTTGATTGTTGCGCTCAAGCGCCAGCGTCTGAGCATTGTTGAGGGCCTCCAAGGCCTTTCTTGTATACTTTTCCTGATCCATATGTCCTCCTCGTCGGGAAGTTTCGTTTGGCAGTCAAATTGGGTGTTTGTTAGCACTCATATCATTCGACTGCTAAAATTATATCACAAAGCGGGGCGTTGTCAATATTTTTTGCGCAAAAAAATTTTTATATGCGCGCGTACAAATTTTATGGATATATTATAAAGCTGCTCAAATTGTACAACAGGTACTTAATTATATCAAAAAGCCGCGATAAACGCGGCCTTTTGATATTTTGTCGCACTGTTTTGCCGTTTGGCAAAAACTCATACCGTTACGGGTTTTTTGACGAAGTAGTCCGAGGATATGTACAACTTGGAGTAGTTGACGAACTCTTCGTACGTGTGCTTGCCGGGATTGGCAATGCAATACAGGGCAGTGTTCATCATGCCGCCCGCCAGGAAGTTGGCGATCAGCGTGATTGGGATGCGAAACTCGTACGCGTCGCGAAATTTGCCAAGTTGATATTTGATGGAATGCGCGATGGAGTCCTGAATGGTGCTGATCACTTTGCCGCCGCTGTTGTAGTACAGGATGTTTGCGATGTGATTGCGCTTGTCGTAGAAAAAGTCTATCGCCATGCGCATGACCGCTTGCACCGTTTCTTCGGGCGTGGTCATCTGCTCCACGCGCATAAAGTTGGCGTAGAGATTGTCCTTGAGCTCCTCGAGGGCATAGGTCAACAGATGATACTTGTCCTCAAAGTGCGCGTAGAAAGTGGCGCGATTGACCATGGCGCGAGTGCACAGGTCTATGACGCTTATCTTTTCGATGGACGTTTCCTCCATCATGTCGAGTAGGGTGTTGCTGAGTAACTTACGGGTGCGTATTACGCGCAAATCTTCCTTTTCCATAACTACCTCCATATTAATTATCCCACACTTTTTGTGATTTGTCAATATTAAGTTACAAATGTATGTCTAAAAATCCGAAAGTGGCAATTTACTACAATTCGTAGCGGGTTTTTGTTCTCTTAAATTTTTTTAATTTTATACAAAATATTGTGCAATCGGTTGACAATTTGCAATATAAATTGTAAATAAGTAAAGTAAAGATAAAGTGGATTCGCACAAATCGGTCTTGCTTTTTCAGAGGTGTTTTATGAAACGTGATATGGCTCCCAAGGCAAAGGGGGGGCTCAAAAAACTTGCTTCGTGCGTGGGCAGATATAAGACGCCATCCGTTCTTGCGGCGTTGCTCGTCGCGTGCGAAGTTGTTTTTGAGGTCTTTATCCCGCTCATCATGGCGCAGATCGTCAACGTGGGCATGAGCGAGGAGCTCACCGACAGCTTCACATTTGAGTTGGCACTTGGCGACATGCACCAACCTGTTTTTACTTTGCACAACCGCATAAGTTTTATTGTGGTGTGCGGCGCGATAATGGTGGTGATGGCGCTCATTTCGCTTGCTTGCGGCGTGCTCAGCGGTAAGTTTGCCGCGGTAGCCTCCACGGGTTTTGCAAGCAACCTCAGGCAGAAGCTGTTTTACAAGGTAGAAAACTTCAGCTTTGCCAACCTCGACCACTTCAACACCGCAAGCCTTGTCACAAGGCTGACGACGGACGTCACCAATATTCAGAATTCCTACATGATGATCGTCCGCACGCTGGTCAGGGCGCCATTTATGCTTATCATGGCGTTGTGCATGGCAATTTCGATAAGTCCCGACCTCAGCATAATATTCGGCATAACCTTGCCGCTGTTGATCATAGGTCTGCTTGTGGGCCTCAAGGTGGCTTTCCCGCGCTTTGAGAGGATGCTGCACAAGTACGACGATATGAACGAGTCCACTCAGGAAAACCTTATCGGCATACGCGCGGTCAAGGCGTTCGTCAGAGAGGACAACGAAATCAAGCGCTTCAAGAAGGTCAGCGAGACAGTGCAGAAGCTGCAATTCAGCGCGGAGAAGATCATAGTTATCGCTTTCCCGTTTATGCAGTTGCTCATCTACGCCTGCATCCTGTTCATAATTCTGTTCGGCGGCAGGGATATAATAAACAGCGGCAACGGCATCAAAAATGCCGCGGGGCTTACGCTTGGCGATCTGATGGCGTTTTTGAGCTACGTCATGCAGATTATGATGTCGCTGATGATGGTGGCGATGATATTTATGACAATCGTCATGTCCCGCGCCTCTATGGACAGGATCGTCGAGGTGCTTGACGAGAAGATAGACATCGAGGACGCTCCCGACGCGGAGGATGTGTTGCCCGCAGACGGCAGCATTGACTTTGACAACGTGGACTTCTCCTATTCGCGCAACAGCGACGTGCTCAACCTTGAAAATATAGACCTGCATATAAAAAGCGGCGAGACTATAGGCATCATAGGCGGCACAGGCTCGGCAAAGACGACGCTTGTGCAACTTATTCCAAGGCTTTACGACGTGCTGGACGGCAGTGTGAAGGTGGGCGGCGTGGACGTGCGCCGTTACAAGATAGACAATTTGCGCGCCGCGATAGGCATGGTGCTGCAAAAGAACGTGCTGTTTTCGGGCACCATAAAGGAAAATCTGATGTGGGGCAATCCAAACGCCACGCAGGAGGAGATAGAGCATGCCGCAAAGGCGGCGCAGGCGCACGACTTCATCATGTCCTTCCCCAAGGGCTACGACAGCGACCTCAGCCAGGGCGGCGTGAACGTATCCGGCGGGCAGAAGCAGAGGCTGTGCATTGCGCGCGCGTTGCTTAAGCATCCAAAGATAATGATACTTGACGACTCCACCAGCGCAGTGGACACCGCGACGGACGCCGCGATAAGAAGCGGACTCAAAAAGGAGTTTGGCGACACCACCGTTATAATCATCGCGCAACGCATCACTTCCGTGCAGGACGCAGACAGGATAATTGTGATGAACAACGGCAGGATAAGCGCCATAGGCAACCATCAACAATTGCTTGAAACCAGCGAGATATACCGCGACGTATACACCTCCCAGCAGAAGGGCAGGTCGGACGATGACAATGAAGGAGGTAAGCAAGAATGGCAAAGATGAAATCCAACGCTCATTTCGGTGACAATCGCTACAAAGCAAAAAGCCCCGTCGCCACATTCAAGCGCATTCTCGGCTACCTGAAGGACTACAAATTGCAGATGGTGGTGTCCATGTTCTGCATAGTTGCAAACGTTGTGTGCAACCTTGCGGGCACGTTTATGATATCCATCATCACCAACAACTATATTCTGCCTCTTTCGGGCTTCGACCCTGTCAAGTATCCGGAGTCGCTGGCAACGCTCGGCTCCCTGCACGGGCTGGCGGCATTGGGCGGAATAGTGGCGATAATGGCGTCCGTATACGTGGTGGGCGCCCTGCTGCATTACGTGTACAACTTCCTCATCGTGCGCATAACCTCCAAAGTGTTGCAGGCGGTGCGCGACGAGATGTTTGAGAAGATGCAGGCGTTGCCCATCCGCTATTTTGACAGCCATACTCACGGCGACATAATGAGTCTGTTCACCAACGATACGGACACGCTGCGCGAGCTGCTGTCAAACGGCATACCCAACATAATCACCAACGTGCTTACGATCGTGGGTATGTTCATCATGATGATGGTGCTCTCTCCGCTGCTTACGCTCATATCCGTGGTCATATTGGTGGTCATGCTGTTCATCGCAAAATATATTGCCGGCAAGAGCGGCAAGCACTTCGTGCGCCAACAGCGCAAGATAGGCGAGCTCAACGGCTATATCGAGGAGCATCTCGACGGCCTCAAAGTGGTCAAGGTGTTCTGCCATGAGGACGCCGAAAAAGCGGATTTCGACAGGCATAACGGGGAGCTGAGACAGACCTCCTGCAAGGCGCACACCTACGCCAACATACTTATGCCGGTGATGGGCAACATGTCCTATCTGTCATATGCGGCCACGGCGATCGTGGGCACCATAATGGCGATCAATACGTTTGGCGGAATGAATTGGGGCAATCTGGTCAGCTTCATGCAGTTCTCGCGCCAATTTTCCAACCCCATTGCGCAAATGGCGCAGATGGTCAACGGCATATTGATGTCCCTTGCGGGCGCGGAACGTATATTCGAATTGCTGGATCAACAGCCCGAAACGGACGACGGCTACGTTACCCTCGTCAACGCCGAGGAACTTGCGGACGGCACCATACGCGAAACGGAGCAATACACGGGCGTCTGGGCGTGGAAGCATTTCCACAAGGCGGACGGCACCACCACTTATACCAAGTGGACGGGCAAGGTGGAGTTTGAGGACGTCACCTTCGGCTACGTGCCCGAAAAGACCGTGCTCAGCCACATCACCATGACCGCCTTCCCCGGACAGAAGGTGGCGCTTGTCGGCTCCACAGGCGCGGGCAAGACCACAATAACCAACCTCATCAACCGTTTTTACGACATCAACGACGGCAAAATAAGGTACGACAATATCAATATCACCAAGATAAACAAGGCGGATCTGCGCCACTCCATGGCGATGGTGTTGCAGGATACGCACCTCTTTACGGGCACCGTCGCGGACAACATACGCTTCGGCAAGCTGGACGCCACGGATGAGGAAGTGGTCGCCGCGGCAAAACTCGCCAACGCGGACTACTTCATCAGCCACCTGCCCAACGGCTACGACACCATGCTCACCGGCGACGGCGAAAATCTGTCGCAGGGTCAGCGCCAGCTGCTAGCCATAGCGCGCGCCGCCGTAGCCAATCCGCCCGTGCTTATTCTTGACGAGGCGACGTCCTCCATCGACACACGCACCGAAAAGCTCATCGAAAAGGGCATGGACAGCCTTATGCAGGGGCGCACCGTCTTTGTCATTGCACACCGCCTCTCCACCGTGCGCAATGCCGACATGATCCTCGTCCTCGAACACGGGCAGATCATCGAGCGCGGAAACCACGATCAGCTTATCGCCAAGAGGGGGAGGTATTATCAGTTGTATACCGGCGCCTTCGAGCTGGATTAAACCGCACCAGGCAGCGAATAACTGTGTCAACGTCCGTTTTCTTCACGTCATGTACAAAAAGTACATTAGGCGTTCGAAAACGGACGTTTCCTTGTTCTTCATCTGTCCGGAGCGGTTTAATTGTATGTTAAGCGATATACTGCGTCAAAGCCCGCTTCTTCACGTCATGTACAAAAAGTACATTAGGCGTTCGAAAACGGACGTTTCCTTGTTCTTCATCTGTCCGGAGCGG
>CANQNQ010000010.1 GCA_947625225.1 uncultured Clostridia bacterium
GAAAAAGTAAACGCAGATGCAACAAGAAACCGACGTTGTACGGCGATGAATGTTGCATCTGAAGCCGTTTGCAATTTATAAGCGCTTGTGTTCTTGGGAAGCAAGCTGTGCGCCTGCTTCCATAAAAGAACGCCGCGCTTATTGCATTTCTCCGCGCACAAAAAAATAACGCTTCACAATTCGCATTTGTCTTTCGGGCGGGGCAGGAACAAAAATGCTCATGGCTCGCTATTTTTTTGTGCTTGGGTTGCGTCCTGCGGACGTTTTTTAGTTGCGCCGAATGAAAATTTCGCTTGCGCTCAATTTTGCGCAAACGTTGCTCCGCTCGTGAATTGAAGAAGTGGAGATATAAATAAAACCTCGCACAGGGGTTTTATTTTTTATATAATTTTTTGTGAACTTCGCTTCGCTTGCGGTGGCTTCGTCCCGCTGTCGGCTGCGCCGCCACCGCCACCGTAAGGGCTTGCAAGCCAAGGAAACCTTTGCTTGCAAGGATTTCAAAATCTTGCTATTTTTTGTGCTTGGGTTACGTCCTGCGGACGTTTTTTTAGTTGCGCCGGATGAAAATTTCGCTTACGCTCAATTTTGCGCAAACGTTGCTCCGCTCACGCAAATGTAAATTTGTAATTAAACTTAAAGTCACGAAAAAATTTGATATTTTTATATGCTTTTCTCAAATTTCGCTTCGCTTGCGATGGCTGTGTCCCACTGTCGGCTGCGCCGCCACCGCCACCGTAAGGGCTTGCAAGCCAAGTAAACCTTTGCTTGCAAGGATTTCAAAATCTTGCTCTTTTTTTTGTGCTTGGGTTACGTCCTGCGGACGTTTTTTAATTGCGCCGGATGAAAATTTCGCTTTTCCTCTCAAGGGGACGTGAGCAACACCGCTTGAAATGTTAAATTTGACAATGGCAAATGTAACATTTTTGCTCCGTCCCCAATTTTGAGCAAACGTTGTGCAGATTCGCTTACGCGAAGTCTTGCACGGCGGGAGTTCCGTCCCCACTCAAAAATGTTGCGCACTCATACCTCGCCTGTTCGGCAAAGTGATCAAAAGCGCTACGCAATTTTATCGCTTCTACGCGATTTTACATCACGAAATCACTGCGTAATTTTGCGGGGTAAGGCCGGGGAGCGGCCGCCCTTGGCGGCTGAGGGGATCGCCTTTCATCTCCTTCCTTACTTCCACCCGGTCGTACTCCCATCCAAACGACTATCAGTTAATTTAACTATATAAAAAGCGCGGCGGGGAGCGTCGCGCTTTTGCGTAAATTCACTTTTGCTTTATCAAGTATATTTTGCTTAAACTGCCGTTTTATCAAACAGAATTTGGAAGATAAACCCCTATTTTGTTCAAATCGCTTATCAATACACGCCTTGGGCGAGCATGGCTTCGGCGACCTTTTTGAAGCCTGCTAGGTTGGCGCCGGCGACCAGGTTGTATTCCATGCCGTACGCGTCCAGCGTGTCGCAGATCTTGGCGTGGATATTGCTCATGATGGTGTGCAATTTTTCGTCGACTTCCTGCGCGGACCAGCTGAGGCGTTCGCTGTTCTGAGACATTTCCAGACCCGACGTTGCGACGCCGCCCGCGTTGACCGCCTTTGAGGGCGCCACTATCACGCCGTGCTGTTGCAGGTAGGCGATCGCCTCGTTGGTGGAGGGCATATTTGCGACCTCATTGAGCACGGGCACGCCGAGTTTGACCATTGCTTGGGCGTCCTCGATGTGGATCTCGTTTTGTGTGGCGCAGGGCATATATATATCCGCTTTGACGTTTCCCCAAGGCTTTTTGCCCGCGATGAACTTGCAGCCGAACTTGTCGGAGTAGTCCTGCACGCGGTTGCGGTTGGAGGAGCGCATCTCCAGCATATAGTCCACTTTTTCGCCGCTTACGCCGTCCTCGTCGTAGACGTATCCGTCGGGACCGGAGATGGTCAGCACCTTGCCGCCCAGCTCGGATATCTTCTTTGCGGCGCCCCATGCGACGTTGCCGAATCCGGACAGGCAGAAGGTCTTGCCCTTGATGCTTTCGCCCTGATGCGCCAGCACGTCCACCAAAAAGTACGTTGCGCCGTAGCCCGTGGCTTCGGGGCGGATGAGGGAGCCGCCGTAGCTGAGTCCCTTGCCTGTCAGCACGCCGTTTTTGTAGTCGCCGACTATCTTTTTATACTGTCCGAACAAAAAGCCTATCTCTCTGCCGCCCACGCCTATGTCGCCTGCGGGGACGTCCATATCGGGACCGATGTGGCGATACAGCTCGTTCATAAAGGATTGGCAGAAGCGCATTATTTCCGAATCGGACTTGCCTGTGGGGTCGAAGTCGCTGCCGCCCTTTGCGCCGCCCATGGGCAGTGAAGTGAGCGAGTTTTTGAAGGTCTGCTCGAACGAAAGGAACTTCATCATATCCAGATCCACGTCCTTGTGGAAGCGCAGGCCGCCCTTGTAAGGACCTATCGCGTTGTTGAATTGGATACGGAAACCTCTGTTGACATGGTAAACGCCCTTGTCGTCCATCCAGGGCACGCGGAACATGATCTGGCGGTCGGGTTCGACCATTCTTTCAAGTATGCAGAACTTTCTGAGCGTCTCCTCATTCTGTTCGACGGCGGGGCCTATGGAGCCCAGCACCTCTGTTACGGTCTGCATAAACTGCGGTTGGTTGGGATTTTTTTGAGCGGTCTGTTGGATCACATCTGAAATATAAGACATATTTTACCCCCATATTGGGCGCTCGGCGCCCTTCGTTGCTAAAATAATACACCTTTGAAAATCGGTATTCAATAGGGCAGTATATGCTTTTGGGAGAGATAACGGCACAGATGTCGCAAATTGTGCAAAAATCCCGCGGGTATTTTTGGACAAAAAAACGCAAAGTTTCCGTGTGTTTATTCACAATAACAGCGTACGCAAAAAAAATATGCAAATTTCATATTGAAATTGTAAACATAATATGCTATTATATAAAAGTAAAAAAGCAGGCACGCGTGTATGCGCCCGACAAACGCATACGCAAATGCAAAAAAAACAAGGAGAAAGTTATGAGGCAACAGGATCAACAGACTAAAAAGGTCAAGCTGTATCGCACCCTCAAGGTGTTGTTCTACTTCCTTGGCCTGCCGCTGTTCATTTTTGCTGTGTTCATCACGGCAATCAGGTTCCTCGGGAACGATCCCTTTGGCGGAACGAGCAACTTCACTTCGTCTTTGGGCTTCCTTATGGGCTATGAGCAGCTGTTCACTTCTCACGCGATGCTCGGCGTATGGCTGGCATTCGCCGTATGGTTGGTTATTTCCATCATTCATCTCATTCTCAGCAAAACCGTAAAGAGCCGTCGCGTAAGAATGTTCGCAGTTGTGGCTGTATGTTTGGTTGTATTGCTGGGCGGTTCGTTGGTGATGGACGCTGTGTTTGACGCACAGATCACCTCCATACAGGAAAACGCCCCCGACGGAGTTGTCGTTGACGACTACAAGACGCAGTTGTCGTACTACCGCAGGGTTTCCGCCAACAAAGCGGGCGAGGGCTTGACGGACAAGCTTATCGACCAGGTGGAGCAACTTTGCAGAGTGTACAACGTCCAAATGGGCGGCATCGACAAGAGGGGCACCGCGGGCAACACGGCAAACAAGCCCATCACGTACTACAACGTGATCGACGATGAAGGCAACATCGGCGTTGACATCAGCTTTAAGCTCAATTCCGAGACGGGTCTGTACGCGCTGGACGTCGATCCCGACGGCAACCAAATTGCGGCGGGCGACGGCGAGATAACCAAGGACGTCGAGGGCAAGCAACTTGTCAGACTTATGCCCGACGGCAGCGGCAACCTCGTCATCAACGGCACCGTGTACTCCCACTACTTCTATGTGGAGCGCGCCGGCTCCAACGGCACCGCGATCTACGAGTGGTACGCCAAGGACCTCATGCCCGAATTCTATGACGGCGTGTACGGCGAGGGTTACTACAACGAGAGCGGACTGTTCAGCGACGGCTACATCCCCGGTCTCAACAATGTGCTGAGCATACTTGAGCAGTACTATGAGGCGCAGGCGGCTATCGCGGCCGGCGAAGCGCTGCAAGGCCCCGACAGCTACACCACGATATATCCCGGCATCCTTGCGGACGCTGCCGAAAAGCGTGAGCAGTACTACAAGGGCGAGATCCCCGATCCCGACACCGGCGAATATGCGGACGAATGGCTGCAGGCATACTACACTCAGGACGCAGACCTGGAGGCAAGGTTCTCCATCACTCGTCCCGAGCTGGACGCACTGATTGCTCAGGTGGGCGCGCTGCTTGGCGACAACAGCTTGTTTGACTTGCTGTTTGTCGATCCCGACGCACTCCTTGACGGAATCGGCGTTGGCAGCATAGTCAGCGGATTCCTCCATCAGTCGCTCAGCGCGTTGATCGGCCAACTCAATGATGGCATGAGCCTCACGACTCTCATCACCAGCTTTGGTGGCAGCGCCTCAACCGCCGCTACCGCAGTTGAGTGGATAGGCAGGCTTACGGGTCATGAAGATTTGAAGGACGCATACATCGTCTTCTCTTACAAATCCTGGAACGCGACTCTCGGCTCAGACAAAACGAAGATCAAACCCAACCTCTTCCTGGCAGTTGTGGCAGGCGATCCTGCCGGACCAGAGGGTGAGTCCCATATGTATGATGCCACCGATCCCGCAAACGTGTTGTTGGACGTTGATATGAGCAAGGAACTCCTCGGCGAAGAGGACGGCAATCCCGATTATGCGTTCGACCTCGATCACCTCAGCGCATTCCTCAATCTTGCGCTCAACAAGCTCGTATCCGGCAACATCAAGGGCACCGTTGACACAGTGATCAATCTGCTCAAGCAACTCAACCTGCTGGTCACCACAATGGACGTTGACGGCGAGCTTTACACCGGCATCGAGATCGCCGGCATCAAGATCCCGCTTATCAATGCCGCAGGTCAATTCGACATCGACGTGAATGGCATTTTGATGAACCTGCTCAAGGGTTACTACAGCTATCAGTCCATCGCCATCAAGCCCGTGTGGGAGTTCTACACCTGGTATGACGAGGGCGCTGACGAAAATTATATGGCCGCCGCATGGTGGTATCAGCAATTCCAGAGAGCGGAGTACGAGGCTGTTGTGTACAGCAACATGATCGGCTCCACCATCCTCGGCGACAACCTCGGCGACGGTTCCTATCCCGCGTCCTTCGGCATTTCCGATCTGACGGCGATAAGGCAATTGCAAACCGACCTGTCCTATCAGCCCGTCTACTTCCCGCTGTTCGGTCTGCGCGATATGATGTTGATATTCTCCGGCATCGTAGTGCTGTTCTACTTCCTCAGCTTTGTCGCTGCAGAGAAGGAGGAGCAATATGCCACCGGTAAGGCTATCGGCAAAGAGCGTCAGAAGGAATTGATCGAGGAGATCGAGGGCCACGAGCACGCGCACACCACCGCGGCGCCCATAGGAACTGCGGGCGTGGTAAGCGCCGGCGCACACGAAGTTGCGGAGGAAACTCCCGTTACGCACAAGAGCGCGAGCGAGATCAAGGCGGAAGCCGAAGCTATAAAAGCGGAGACGGAAGCCGTCAAGGCGGAGATAAAGGCTGTCAAGGCCGCAAAAGTCGCCCAGGAGAAAGCCGCCGTGCCTGTAAAAGCAAAATCTGACAAGGGGGTGAAGTGATATGAGCGATAAGACCGTGAAAAAGCCTGAAAAGGATATAAGAAACAACATCAAGGAAACCGAGTTGCTCAATCGCGACAAGGAGGGACGTATAATCCCCGAAGCATTCCCCGTGAGCGAAAGCACCAAAAAGGATCAACGCAAGACCTCCGTGGCATACACCGCGTTTGCAGTGATACTGTATCTGCTGGCTGTGCTGCCCATCATAGGCGTCACGCTTGTGCTTGCCATCAAGAGCTACCAGCTGGTGCCGTACTATTCCTTCTGGCCCTTTATCGCAACGATAGTGGTTGGCGTGTTCATGCTGATATTCGTGGTGGTCACGCTTATAGTCACCAGAAAGAGCACCAAGTCAAGCATATTGGGACAGACCGCCAAGGTGGTGTTCACCTACGTGTTCCTCACCTCGTTCATCGGCGTGCTGATGACCTACGTCTTCCCCGACATCATAGCAATGGCAACGCAGAACACGCTGTATGCGGAGGATCTGTATTACAATGCGGAGTCCCAGATGGAGTTCAATGCCAAGCTGGATCGCGACTTCATGATGTACAACCTGCTCGCAGGCAACCTCAACGAGTTTGACGAGGACGGCAACATCGCCGACCATGGCGACTTCTCTTACCAGACTCTGTCCGCTCGCGAAGAGGGCAGCGGCGGCCAATTGCTGAGATATGTCAACGAGGACATCGAGACCAGCTATCAGGGTTGGCTTGAGCTGTACAGCACCGAGAGAGATGACGCTGCAAATCTGGACAACTTCTACAACGGCGTTATGTGGGATATGGAATACGATGATCCCACCAGATTCGAGCTGTACAACTTCATCTATGAAAACTATGTGTTGAACGACTTCGACTATGCGCTTGGCAACAACATCGAAAGACGCTGCTTCGCGCTGGCGATCCTCGACTACATCTACGAGAACTACGACTACGAAGGTCTGCTCAGGGAAGGCTTTGCCAATCCCAGAGTCAAGGAACTGTTCGACAAGCAATTTGACAGCTTCCAGCAGGACGGCTACAACACACTTGACGACTCTCTGTTGCTGTACGCACAGATGAAGGGTCGTATGACGGTGCCCGTGGTGCTGCGCCTCATCCTCAACGAGGGTTGGTCTTATTCGCAGCCCGCTATGACCGAGGACGGCACTTGGCAGTATGACAACGAGGGCAACTTCCTGTACACCATGTACGATCCCGCCTATGTGGAGGCATACAAGGAGAACGGCGGCACCTTCGAGTATACCGGCGGCACTCTGATCGGCTTTGACGGCGAGCTCAACTACGGCTTTGATGAGAACGGCTGGCAGATCTTCGAAAACGGCTACTACAAGCGCAAGATGACCTGGCTGGTGCTGGATATGCAGGGCACTCCTATGGACCTGACCAGCGTGGATATGACCACAAGCGGTCCTCTTGGCGACCTGTCCTCCACCATCGTGGGCGTCCTCAACAACATGGGCACCCTCACCGACGCGGTGGGCGATCTGGTCACCGAAGACCTTAAGGATGTCATACAATACGCCACCAACGGCGCCAACCTGCGCATAAGCCTGTATATCGACGACGCAAATCAACTGCAGATCAAGATAGTGCCTATGAACGTGGTGTACGGCATGCTGGGCTATCAGTACGCAAGCTGGGTGCAGTCCAACAACCTGCTGACTGCGGTCATCAACGTGATGAACGCACGCGATTGGCTGCTCATCTTCGGCGGCGTCGGCGCAGTGATACTCATTGCAGTCGGCGTGCTGCGCGAGTGCGGCAAGAAGACCCGCGAGCGCACCGAGGTCTCCCGCGACAGGATCCGCCGCGCCAACTCCACCCCCGAAGCCCCCAAGGCACAGGAGGAGAAGAAGGCCGACAAGAAAGTCGAGGAAAAGAAGGCCGAGGAAAAGAAGGCAAACGAACAGGTCAAAAGATCTACCAACAGGAAGATCCAGTCCGTGAGATGACGCTCACAGCGTAAAACGACAGGCGCGGCGAACATTCGCCGCGCCTTTTGCGTACAAAAAAATGTTTTATATTGCGCATTGTTTTGCGTAAAACGCGCGTTTGGAAAAATAAAAGGGCAGGCGCTGCCTGCCTTTTGGCGCGTTTTGCCGCCACTCACTCGCCCTTTTTGAGCAATAATCGCGGCAGAGGATACCCTGCCTTTTTGTGCGTTTTGTCGTCCCTCACGCGCCCTTTTTGAGCAATATATCGCCCTCAAGCAGCGGCAGGGGGCAGTCAAAGCCGTACAGCTTTTGCACAAGCTTCGCGTCGTCCGTGACGCTCATATCCTCTATAAGCGTTATGTCGCCAACGCTCAGCGTGCGGCCGTTCAGCGCGCGGTCGGGGGACAGCACGCTCAGCACGTCGCCCGTCCTGAAGCGGTTGCGCATCTCCACCGTGACGCGCCCGTTTTCCCAACTTACCACCTGCGCGATAAAGCTGTCCTTCTCGTGCGTGCGGGGGATGTCGTAGCTGAATGTGTCGGGGTTGTCGCCCTCGAAAAACGCCTCCGTGTATGGGCGATGGGACATGTTGTCAAGTATCGCCTGATACTTGTCTATGTCCTCAATTTTGCCGCAGCGCAGGCAGTCGTCTATCGCGCCCCTGTATGCGGCGGCGACTCCCGCGACGTAGTATTCGCTCTTCATTCGCCCCTCCACTTTGAAAGAGCTTACGCCCGCTTCCATCAGCTGGGGTATGCGGGACAGCAGGTTGAGGTCTTTGCTGTTCATGAAGTAAGTGTAGCGCGCGTCCTCCTCGATGTGCAGCGGGTCGTCGGGGCGCTCGTGCTCCACAAGCGCGTACTGCCATCTGCAGGGCTGCGCGCACTCGCCGCGGTTGGAGCTCCTGCCCGTAAAGTAGGAGGACAGCAGGCATCTGCCGCTTATGCCCATGCACATCGCGCCGTGCACAAACGCCTCCAACTGCATATCGGGGACGTCGGCGTGTATGCGCTTTATCTCATCAATCGACACTTCACGCGCCAAAACAATGCGTTCAACACCCTGTTTCTGCCAAAACTTCACCGCATACGAGTTGGTGACGTTCGCCTGCGTGGACAGATGTATGGCAAGTGACGGCGCCACGCTTCTGCACAGTTCCAGCAGCCCCGCGTCCGCAATAAGCACAGCGTCCGCCTTCAGCTGCGCAAGGATATCAAAAAACTCCGCCGCTGTACGCAGGTCGGAATTTTTTGCGATTATGTTGACCGTCACGTACACTTTTTTGCCAAGTGAGTGGGCGTAGGCTATCCCTTCGCCAAGCTCGTCCGCGGTAAAGTTGTCCGCGTACGCGCGCAGGGACAGCGCTTTGCCGCCCGCATATACCGCGTCGGCGCCGAAGTGGAAGGCGGTCTTCAGTTTTTTCAAATTGCCCGCAGGCAACAGCAGTTCAGGCATAGCTTACAGCAGCGGGATGGACGCGAGGTAGACTATGTCGTCGCGCTTTGCGGCGTCGCCTTCTGCCAGCACAAACGCCTTTTTGACGATGTTGCCGCCCGCAAGCTCCACTATCGCCTCTATGCTCTTGAGGCTGCCGCCCGTGGATACCACGTCGTCCACTATCGCGACGCGCTTACCGCGGATGAGGTCGGTATCGTGCTTGGAGAGGTACAGTTTTTGCTCCTCGCCCGTCGTGATGGAGCGTACCGACACCTCTATGCCGTCCTGCATGTACAGCTTTTTGGACTTGCGGCACACCGCGTAATATGGCTGTCCAAGCTCGCGCGCGACGACGTGCGCCAACTGCAAGCCTTTGGATTCCGCCGTTATCACCACGTCGCATTCGCCCTCAAGCAAGCGCGCGATCTGCTTGCCGCAGTGTTCCGTCATGCGCTGGTCGCCGTGCAGGTTGAAAAAGCAGATATGTACGCCGGAGGGCAGCTCCAATATGGGCAGGCGCGCCTCGCAACCCTTTATATCGACAGTGTAAAATTGGTCCATATTTCACCTCATTGCTATATTATAGCGCAAACCGCGGGGCATTTCAACCTTAAACCGCACAAAATAAGCGCCGCTCTTTCGAGCGGCGCCCATTTGTCGGGGATCATTTGCAATCCGAGCAATCCTTGGTTGCCTTGGAGGACTTTGCCTTGCCGGTGTTCTTTGTCTCTTCGCAGTGGCAGTCGCTGGGTTGCTTCTTGCCGGGTTGCTTTTCGGTCCAATTTGTCTTTGCCATATCATATCTCCTTTTAAGGCTTCCGCCTTTTGACAGTAGTATGGCGCATATTGTCGGTTTTCATACCTTGCATAATGCAAAATATATGTTATAATCAAAGTATGGTACACATTGGCAACAGTTGGGACGACATCCTCAGGGCGGATTTCGAGAGCGACAGCTACAAGGCGCTGCGCGCTTTTCTTGCCGAGGAGTACAGGACGCGCACGATTTATCCCGATATGCACGACATCTTCAACGCGCTCAAGGCCACGCCCTACGAGGCGGTCAAGGCAGTCATTTTGGGGCAGGACCCCTATCACGGGGCGGGACAGGCGCACGGCATGTGCTTCTCCGTCAAGCCCGGAGTGCCCGCGCCGCCGTCGCTTGTAAACATATTCAAGGAGATAGAGGACGACGTGGGCGTGCACAACGTCTCCCCCTACCTCGTGCCGTGGGCGCAGCAGGGCGTATTGCTGCTCAACACAGTGCTCACCGTGCGCGAAGGGCAGCCCAACTCCCACAAGGGCATGGGCTGGGAGGCGCTCACCGACAGCGTAATCAAAAAGCTCAACGACCGTCCTCAACCCATCGTGTTTTTGCTGTGGGGAGGCAACGCGCGCAGCAAAAAGGCGTTGATCACCGCGCCGCAACACCTCATTCTGGAGTGCCCACATCCCTCGCCGCTCAGCGCATACTATGGCTTTTTCGGATGCCGCCACTTTTCAAAATGCAACGAGTTTTTGCGAGCGCACGGCATGGACGAGATAGATTGGCGCACTTAAGTCAGGGACAAATTTTTTGAGGATAGCGTAGGATGATAGAGGCGCAAAGGCGCGACAAGTAAGGGGGAAGTTATGAATATTTTCGATTTTTTCACGCCCAAAGCGGAAACGTTCTATCTTGAGGAGGACTCCACCGTCAGGCAGGCGATAGAAAAGCTGGACAGGCACAAGTTCAGCGTGGTGCCCATCATCGACGCGCAGGGCAGGTACGTGTCCACCGTGTCGGAGGGGGACATCCTCGGCTACATGAAAAACGTAGCGCACTTCGACCTCAACGTCGCGGAGCACACGCCCATCATGAGCATAGAAAAATATCGCCCCTATCAGGAGCTGGGGCTGCACGAGCCCATCGAGCGCATATTGGAGCTGTCGCTGGAGCAGAATTTTATTCCGCTTGTGGACGATCAGGACTCCTATATAGGTATCCTCAAGCGCAGAGAGATCATCGAATTTTTGTACAAACACGGACGCAAAAAGTAGCCCGTAAAGGGAAATATCATAATAAACGAAAAGACAGGCAACGACCTGTCTTTTTACGTTATATCGCGATGTTTATCGTGTTGATTTGATGTGTTAAAGCGTCATTTTTGCTCAAACATCTCAACACCGCGCTTCATAAGTTCGGATATCTTGATGTGCTGCGGGCACTGCGCTTCGCACCTCTTGCAGGCGAGGCATTCGCTTGCGTGATGGGGCAGTTTGCCGTACTGCTCCGCGGCTTGCGCGGTCTGTCCGCTGCCAAGCTGCAGGTTCATCGCCGCAAACAGGTCCGGGATGGGGATGTGCTTGGGGCACTCCTCCACGCAGTAGCGGCAGGCGGTGCAGGGGATGGTCGCGGAATTTTTAAGCAACCTTTGCGCCTCGTATATCACCTTGCGCTCCCCGTCGTCGAGTGGGGTGAAGTCGCGCATATAGGACAGGTTGTCGGTCATCTGATCCATGTTGGACATGCCCGACAGCACGTTAAGCACGCCGTCCAGCGACGCCGCAAAGCGGATAGCCCAGCTGGCGCAGGACATGTCGGGGCGATGCGCTTTAAGCAGATTTTTCACATCCTCCGGCGGGTTTGCCAATTTGCCGCCCTTTACAGGCTCCATGATGACTATCTGCTTGCCGTGCTTGCGCGCTACCTCGTAGTTGGCGCGGGCGGTGACGTCGGGATTTTCCCAATCGGCGTAGTTGATCTGCAGCTGGACCATCTCCACTTCGGGGTGTTTGGTCAGCAGCTCGTCAAGCAGCGTCGGACCTGAGTGGTAGGAGAACGCGATATGCTTTATCACGCCCTTCGCCTTTTGCTCGTTCAGGAAATCCCAAAGATGGAAATTTTCATATTTTTTGTAGTTGTTTTCAAGCACGCAGTGCAGCAAGTAGTAGTCAAAGTAGTCCGTGCCCGCGCGCTCGAGGCTCTTTTTGAGCTGTGCCTTCGCCATGTTTTCGGTGGGCGCGATGCCCGCGTTCAGCTTGGACGCAAGCATATACGACTCACGCGGATATCTCTCCACCAGCGCTTTACGCGTCGCCACCTCGGATCCGAGGTAAACATATGCGGTGTCGAAGTAGTTGCCGCCCGCCGCGATAAACGCGTCCACCATGCGCTTGGTGTGCTCCACGTCTATTGTGACGCCGCGCTTTGGCAGGCGCATCATGCCGAAGCCGAGTTTTAATCCGTTGTCCATATTTTCCTCCTTGTTTTTGCGGTTGCTTATATTGCAAAGGGATATTGCGCAAGTTACTTTGCGGCGCCCCTGCGGTTTTGTTGCTGAGTTGCTTCGCGCTCCATATCGAAGCTCATATTTCCCTCGCTGTCAATGTTTAGCACTATCGTTCCGTTGTTGTCCGTGCGGTATATGGTCATGTTGCGCGCGACGAACCTATCCAGCGCCTCCTGCGTGGGGTGATGGAAGGTGTTACCGTGCTCGTTGCAGCTGATGATGGCATATTCGCAGTTGACTGCCCTCAGAAACTCATCCGTAGACGAAGTTTCGCTGCCGTGATGCGCCACTTTCAGAACGTCGCAATCCAGATATCCTATGCGGTCGGCGACTATTGGCTCGTTATACTCGTTGCTGTCGCCCGTCAGCACCACGCGCCGCCCGTTATAGGTCAGTATGCCCACCGGGGACACCGCGTTCAAGCGCGGACCGGAGTTCAGATTGGTGTCGGCATAGTACTGCGCGGTGGGGCAGTAGAAGGTGAGCGTGTAGGTGCTGCCATCGGAGATGACAATGCTGTTGGATTGCTCGTCTTCGTCCATGTTGAGGTGTATGGTACACCCTTTTTCGGACAGCGCCGCTATAAAGAAGTTGGCGTATACGTCCGTATCCACCGCGTCCTCGTCCGTGAACATTGCCAACTTGCTTTTGCCAAGCGCGTTCACAGCGGCTTGCAAAGATTCGTTTTTGGGCTTGGCGAGGATGTTGGGCATATAGATGTTGTCTATATCGAATGCGCGAATTATATCGTCCAAATACTCCACGTGGTCCTCGTCCGTGTGGGTAAGCATAAGATGGGTTATGTTGTCGTCGGGATTCAGCTCGCCCAGATAGTCCATCGTCTCGTCAAAGTCGTAGCCGGAACTTTTGTTGCCGCAGTCTATCAGCATATCGTCGCCGTCGGGGAAGGATATGTAAATACAATCGCCCTGCCCCACGTCCAAGAAGTAGACGGACAGCGTGTTTTCGCCCTGTTCCAGCGGCTCGCCGAATAGGGCGGCGTGCAACCTCGCCCACACGTCGGGGAAGGCGAAGTAAACCACGCACAGCGCTATCGCTACCACCAAGACCACCGCTATCGCCGCGATGATCAAGGGTTTCATATTGCGTTTCGAACTGTTGCTTGCCATAGGTCGATATTACAGATTGAGATGTTAAACTGCCGTTTTTGTTTTGTTAACCGCCGTTTGCGCTATATTGCGGGATAAGATTCATACGATATGGCGCTTGTACTCGTCGCCCCAAGCCGCCAAGGCGTCCCATATGGGGCGCAGCGAATTGCCAAGCGGAGACAGCGAATATACCACGCGCGGGGGGACCTCCGCAAACACCGTGCGGTCGATCAGCCCGTCGTCCTCAAGCGCGCGCAGATTGTCCGTCAACACCTTTTGGCTTATCGGGATAGACCTCATAAGCTCCGAAAAACGGCGCGGCGAGTTGAGCAGGTCGCGTATTATCAACATTTTCCACTTGTTGCCGATCAGTTGTACCGTGGTCGCAACGGGACATTCGGGCAATTCGGCTTTTGTCAGCATAGCCGGCTCCTTTATGTTTTACTGATATAATATTAGCACGGCGTGCGCAAAGATACAATAGTTTTGTTGTGTTTGTTTCAAAAATGAAGCGTTGAAGAAATTATATTTTTATTTGCCTGTAATAAAAAAGTAACCATATGGACAGCGCACCATAAGTTTGATATAATGTGTCCATCAAACAACTGGAGGTAAATTATGGCAAACTTTTCAAAAACATCAGTTGCAAACGCTCCTCGCGTGGAGCTTCATGACCTCATCGGTCTTACGGGCGCGGAAGTCAGCATAAATTCGCTTCCGGCGGGCGCGGGCGTCCCGTTTGTGCATGCTCACAAACAGAATGAGGAGATATATGGTATCCTCGAGGGCAGTGGCGTCGCTGTCATCGACGGCAAGGAAGTGGCGCTCAAGGCGGGCGATTGGCTGAGGCTGGCTCCTCAAGCTATGCGCAAGTTCTCCGCGGCGGCAGACGAAGGCATAAAGTATGTCTGCATTCAGGTCAAGGCGGGTTCGCTTGAACAGTACACCGGCGGCGACGCATTGATGGGTTGAATGTAGGAAACGCAATTTTTGCAGAACGCGCGGTTTTTCGAGCAAAATCTGCCGTTAAACCGCGCGTATCGTCATTATAGGGTGATAATATGGATCAAGCGCAAAGGCGGAAATATCTTATCGAATATCTGCTCGACGAGCAAAATGCGCAGGCGGAAATCCCGGACGACGAGTATTCTCAAAAACGACTGCTTCGCGCGCTTTTTAACGTGCGGGAGCCAATGCCCGCGAGCGAAGAATTTTTGCGCGAACAAGACGAATATTTGCGCGAAGAATTGCGGCTTAAGGGCATAACGGATATTGCAGACCTTTCGCCCATTCGGCCCGACATCTATCTTTGGCGGGGCGACATTACAACGCTCAAATGCGACGGGATCGTAAACGCCGCAAATTCGCAGATGCTCGGCTGTTTTTGTCCAAACCATGGTTGTATAGACAACGCCATCCACACATTTGCGGGCATTCAGCTTCGACGGGAGTGCGCGGAGATCATGAAAGCGCAGGGACACGAAGAACCTACGGGCGAGGCGAAGATCACTCACGCCTATAATTTGCCTTGTAAATACGTTTTGCATACGGTCGGTCCCATTGTCTATGGAAAGCTCGCCAAAAAGCATGAGCGCCTACTTGAAAGCTGTTACCGCTCCTGCCTTGAGCTAGCAGACGAAAACGGGCTAAACAGCCTTGCGTTTTGCTGTATCTCTACGGGCGAATTTCATTTCCCGAACGAGCGCGCCGCCGAGATCGCCGTTCGGACTGTACAAGAATACAAGCATGAAACGAAAAGCGAAATCAAGGTAATTTTCAATGTGTTCAAGGAGCAAGATCATGAAATTTATGCAAGACTTCTCGACGCAAATGAGTAGATTAAAAGAAGAACTACAAAATGCCGCCGCTGTCGTTATCGGCGCGGGCGCGGGGCTTTCCACGGCGGCGGGATTTGCCTATTCAGGCGAACGCTTTGAAAAATATTTCTCCGATTTCGAGCAGAAATATGGGTTTCACGATATGTATACGGGTGGGTTTTACCCGTATGATACGCTTGAAGAACATTGGGCGTATTGGTCGCGGTATATCCTCATCAACCGCTATACGGATCCGCCCAAGCATGTCTATCAAGAACTTTTTGAACTCGCGAAGGACAAGGACTATTTTGTCATCACCACCAACGTGGACCATTGTTTTCAAAAGGCGGGCTTTGACAAAGCGCGGCTCTTTTACACGCAGGGGGACTACGGGCTGTTTCAATGTTCCGTTCCTTGTCACAATAAAACGTACGACAATGAGGAAATTGTCCGTCGCATGGTGGAGGAGCAACGGGATATGCGCGTCCCGACCGAACTCATTCCGCGCTGTCCCGTGTGCGGAAGGCCGATGACGATGAACTTGCGCGCCGACGATAGATTTGTGCAGGACGATGGCTGGGATATGGCGTGTAAGCGTTACGAGCGGTTTATTACCGTGCATATGCATGATAAAATCCTGTTTCTCGAACTTGGAGTGGGGGACAATACGCCCGCGATCATCAAATATCCATTTTGGCGGCTGACTGCGCAAAACAAAAAGGCGACCTACGCCTGTATCAACTACGGCGAAGCCTTCTGCCCCGAACAGATTCAAAAGCAGGCAATCTGTTTGAACGACGACATAGGGAACGTACTCCTATCTTTGTATAACAAATAAACGCTCTCGGCGGATCGGACTGAGTTGGATCTTTATGTTTGACTGACATGTCGGACAGTTGAGGGCGTATTTTTTTTGTATTCAACAGTAAAAACATAGACCCCGCGTGGTCTCATTGTGTAAATTGCTCGATGGGGGCCAAAAAAATCGACAAATTGGGCAATGGGGACGATTTTTTTCATACTTTTGGACAAAAGCGCTTGTACTTTGCAGCATTATACTATATAATAATCATACCCATTGCATAATTTCGCCCGTCTGCGCTCACGAGAGCGTGGGCGCGGTAGCGAGGCAGGTATGTCGGATTTGATCGCCATAAGCGGGCAGAACGGTACGCTGACGGTTTCCTCGGCGGTGTTGGTCCTCATCTATGTGCAGGCGGCGTTGGTTGCGCTGTCGCTTTTGGCATTTTTGTTTTTGATGTTGCGCAAGTTCTTTTTGAAGAGCGGCAGGCAGGACATCGTGGTGTGCAGGACGGTTACGTCGCTCGGCGGCCGCCCGCTTTCCATATCCGTCGACCCCTCCAAGGCAAAGCAGAAGTTTGCCGTGGGCGACAGGTTTGAGCATTTCGGGCTTGTCGTCACCGCCGCATTCGAGGATGGCGACAGGCAGGTGGACTCCTTCGCGGTGGACCCGCCCGACATGGATTCGGCGGGCGTGAAGGCGGTGATCGTGCGCTACGAGGGCCTCTCGGCGGTCTATCACATCGAGGTGGAACAGGCGGCGATGGAGCGTTTTCCCATTGCGCTCACGTTGGACGCAACGGCGGCGCGCAGGCAGTTCGCGGTCGGCGAGGCGTTTGACGACGGCGGACTGAGGGTATATATGGAATACAATATAGAGCCGTACACCGAGGAGACTTACGCCTTTACGGCGGAGGCGCCGGATATGTACTCGGCGGGCGAAAAGTACGTGTATGTGCGCTGCGGCGGCTTTGTGGAGAGCTACGTGATAACCGTGACGGATGGGGAAGCGCAGCCATACGACTATGACGAAGAGCCCTATGACGAGGAGTCTTACGACGCGTCCTACAACGAGGCTACATATGATGATACCGCATGGGATGTGACGGCGGACGTCGCAGAGGACGTTGCAGCGGAGGAGATTTCCGCGCCCGCAGAAGTCGCAGACGACACCGTGCTGAGGCTGGATCGCAGTTTCACCGCGCGCCTTGCGCAATCAAGCGATTTGACCAAATCCTACTATTCAACCATCAAAAATGAGCTTTTAAGTTACGAAAACGTAAAATCACGCGTCAGTTGGAAGCGCGAAACATACAAAATAGACGGCGCTCAGGTGGCAAAGCTCAGTTTCCGTGGCGACACGCTTTGTCTGTCCCTGCCACTTGATCCCGCCGAGTATGCGGGCACTCGCTACAAAGTGGAGGATATGTCCTCAAACAAGTCGGGCGAGGAAACGCCGTGCATGCTGCGCATAAAAAACGAGAAGAGGCTGCGCCTCAGCTTTGACCTCATCGCGCGCGTCATGCAGGAGCGCGGCGCGGACAGGACGGAGACTGCAAGCGTCGATTATTTTGAGCCGTACCGCAGCGACGAGCAATTGCTCCGCGCGGGACTGATACGGCGCGAGTTCAAGTCCAAGCAAGAGGAAAACAGCGTGTTTGCAAAGGGCAAAGCGTCTACGGAGGACTAGTATGCAAAAGCTCAGACATGAAAAGATACTTATCGTGGACGATTCCGAGATGAATCGCGCCATACTTGCGGACATGCTGTCCGACGAGTATGACGTGACGGAGGCGGAGGACGGCGAGGAAGCGTTGGAAGTGCTCAAAAACAAGGGCGCGGAATTTTCGCTTGTGTTGCTTGACATCGTCATGCCCAAAAAGAACGGCTTCGACGTGCTATCCGAGATGAACCGCACCCGCCTCATAGAGGATTTGCCCGTCATCATGGTGTCCGCCGAGACCGCTTCCGCGCAGATAGAAAAGGCGTACGAGCTGGGCGCAACGGACTTCATTATGCGTCCTTTTGACGCGTCCATTGTCCATCGCCGCGTGGTCAACACAATCTTCTTGTACGCCAAACAGAGAAAACTGCTCAACGTCATAGAGGAGCAGATCTCCGAAAAGGAGCAGAACAGCAGCATGATGGTGGACATCCTCAGCCATATCGTGGAGTTCAGAAACGGCGAAAGCGGCCTGCATATCCTCCACGTGCGCACCATCACCGAGCTGTTGCTGCGCTGCCTTGCGCGCAAGACGGACCGCTACAAGCTGACGGAGGAAAATATATCCGTCATAAGCATGGCGTCCGCGCTGCACGACATAGGCAAGATAGGCATAGACGACAAGATACTCAACAAGCCCGGCAGGCTCACGCCGGAGGAGTTCGCCCTTATGAAGGAGCACAGCGTCATCGGCGCAAACATGCTTGAGGGTCTGTCCGCGCACAGGGAGGCGGTGCTGGTCAGGCGCGCCTACGAGATATGCCGCTGGCATCACGAGCGTTGGGACGGCAAGGGCTATCCCGATGGGCTCAAGGGGGACGAGATCCCCATCTGTGCGCAGATAGTCGCGCTGGCGGACGTGTACGACGCGCTGACCAGCGTAAGGGTATACAAGCCGCCCATCCCTCCCGAAGAGGCCAAGCGCATGATAATGGAAGGGCAGTGCGGCGCGTTCAATCCGCTCATTCTGGAATGTCTTGAGGAGGAATTCGAGCAGATAAAGGACGCAGTGTCTCACGGCGCGGGCGAAAAGGCGGCGAGGCGGGAGATACGTCGCTTTGCGGACGCAGCGCTGCATTCAAAGGCGATAAGCGCCTCCGAGCGCACGCTGAGATTGCTTGACTACGAGCGCATGAAGTACGCGTTTTACGCGGAACTTACAGAGGAAATTCAGTTTGAATACAAGGTGGACGACAACCTGCTGGTGTTCTCCTCTGCGGGCGCAAAAAAGCTGGGAGTGGCAAACGAGATAGTCAATCCCGAGACCAACAGCCGCCTCAAGGAGCAGCTCGGGCAGGATTGGTTCAGGCAGCTCAGGGGATTTTTGAGAGAAACCTCGCCGGACGCCCCCGATTGCCGCTACGAGTGCGAGTTGGCGATAGGCGGCAACCTGCGCTGGTACAGCGTGATAATGCGCGCCATATGGACGGATGACGTTTCGCCCTCCATCGAGAGCGTGATCGGCAAGCTGGTGGACGTGCACGACACGCATATGGCGATGAGTGAGTTGAAGGAAAAGTCCATCCGCGACCCGCTGACGGGTCTGCTCAACCGCGAGGGATTGGACGAGGAGCTGTCCAACAAGTTTGTGCAATTCCCGGAGCGCAAGTACGCGGTGGCGGTGTTCGATATAGACGACTTCAAGAGCGCCAACGACGTCTACGGGCATCAATTCGGCGACAAGGTGCTGCGTGAAATTGCCGAGAGGCTTATCCACGCCACCCGCATGCACGATCTCTGCGCGCGCATTGGCGGAGACGAGTTCCTCATCGTGTTCGACTACGACATGGGCGACATACGCGCCATCGTCGCGCGTGTTTTCAAGACGTTGTGCGGCGCGGTGGACGACTTCGATCTGACCGTCAGCATGGGCGTCGCCGAGATGACGGAGCCGACGGAAAGATACGAACAATTGTTCCATAAAGCCGACCTTGCTCTGTACGTGTCCAAAAATTCCGGCAAGGCGACATACAACTTTTACGACGATTCTATGGAAACGGGCTCAGCGGGTTGAACCGCAAAAGCGCGTTTATAGATATAAAACAGCGGCATAAACTGCCGAATATGCAAAAAAAGGAGAGGCAACATGACCATCGAACAATGTTACGACGCGCTTGGCGGCGACTATGCGGACGTCATAGGCAGACTAAAATCGGAGAGGCTTGTGCAGAAATTTGTGCTTAAATTCACCTCCGACGGCAGCTACCGACTGCTTAAGGATTCGCTTGCCGAGGGCAACGTCGAGGAGGCTTTCAGGGCGGCGCACACCATCAAGGGCATGTGCCAGAATCTCAGCTTCACGCGGCTGGCTAAGTCGTCGTCGGCGCTGACGGAAGCCTTGCGTGCGGGGGACGCGGAGGGCGCAAAGGCGCTTGTCCCCGCAGTTGACGAAGACTACGCCCTCACCGTGCAGGCGATTGCCGGCTTCGCAGACAGCATAGGCGCGTAATGGCGCGCAAAATCCAATTCCGCAAGGAGTAAAGCAATGGAATATTTTCGCCTGGGGGACATACTCGTAAAAAACGGCGCGATAACGCAGGAACAGCTTGAGCGCGCGCTCAAGGTGCAAAAGGACAGGCACGAGAGGCTTGGCACTATCCTTATTGAGGAGGGGATAATCAACGAGCAGTTGCTCATCGAGACCCTCCAGATGCAGCTCGGCATAGATTTTGTCGACCTCACCAAGGTGCGCATACCCGTGGAGCTTGCCTCCGTCGTGCCCAAAAACATAGCGCGCAGGCACAGTGTGGTGCCCGTCCGTCTGGAGCGCGACGAGCTGACCCTTGCCATGGCGGACCCGCTCAACTTTGTCGCGGTGGAGGAGGTCAGGACGGCTACGCGCAAGCGCGTCATCCCCAAGATAGCCACCGCCGACGCCGTAAACAAGGCGATCGCCACGCTGTACGGCAACGAGGGCGTCGCGCGCGCCATCGAGGAGATGCGCAGCGACCCAGGTATGCGTGAAGCGCCCCTCCCCACACGTCCTCGCAGCGAGGAAGTGGCGGACGACGGCGGACAGCAATACGCGCCCGCGGTGCGACTTGTCAACTCCATACTCGAACGCGCCGCCAACGAGCGCGCCAGCGATATACATGTTGAACCCCGCGCGGAGGGAGTGGTCATACGCATGCGCGTGGACGGCAAACTGCGCACGGTGCTCACCGTCCCCGACGACCTCAAGCGCACGGTGGTCTCCCGCCTCAAGATAATGGGAGGCATGGACATCGCGGAATCCCGCGTGCCGCAGGACGGCAGGGCGAATGTGCTGGTGAAGGGGCGCAGCATAGACCTGCGCATATCCACCATCCCCGCGATGTACGGCGAGAAGGCGGTCATACGTCTGCTGGACAAATCCGCTCAGCTGACGGACGCGCGCGCCATAGGGCTTGAGGGCGAAAACATCAAAAAATATCAACAACTGCTTGGTTGCGCGCACGGAATGATACTCATCGTCGGACCCACAGGCTCCGGCAAATCCTCCACGATGTACGCAATGATACGTTCGCTCAACACGGACGAAGTCAATCTCGTCACGCTTGAAAATCCCGTCGAGTACGACATAGACGGCGTCACGCAGGTACAGATAAACGAAAAGACGGGCATGACCTTCGCGGGTGGCTTGCGCGCCATACTCAGGCAGGATCCCGACATAATCGCAGTGGGCGAGATACGCGACAGCGAGACGGCGGAGATAGCTATCCGCTCGGCGATCACGGGACACCTCGTGCTGTCCACGGTGCACACGGGCGACGCGCTTTCGGCGATAGACCGCCTTGTGGACATAGGCGTCGCGCCGTATATGATATCCGACGCGCTGGACGGCGTTATATCACAGCGACTCGTGCGCCGCATCTGCCCCCACTGCAAGGAGGCGTATATCCCCACTCCCGAACAGCTTGCGGCGATAGGCTGCAAAAAGGACGAAAAGGTGCGCTTCTACCGCGGCAAGGGCTGCCCGCAGTGCTACCATACGGGATATCTGGGGCGCACGGCGGCGTTTGAGATACTCATCGTCGACAAGCCGCTCAAGCGCGCCATCGCGGCGGGCACTCACTCCGAACTGCTGGACGAGTACCTGCGCAAAGGCAAATTCTCGCCCCTCAAAAACGACTGTCGCAGGCTGGTGCTTGCGGGCGTAACGTCGCTTGAAGAGGCACTGAGCGTGCTTAACGAAACGATACAGTAAATTACAAAAACAACAGTTGAAAACATCAAAACATACGGCTTAAATGCCCGGATTGCAAAAAGGAGCAAACTATGCCCAAGGATCTTAACGTGTTGATAGGGACGGCGAAAACGTACGGCGCGTCGGACATACACCTTGTAAAGGGGCTCAAGCCCGCCTTCAGAAAGGACGGCAAACTGCTGGGAGAAGGCGCGCCTCTTGCCGCAGAGGACTGCGAATTTTATGCGCGACAACTTGCCGGCAAGGACTTTGAAAAGATAGCCAAGTGCGGGGAGCTGGACCTTGCCGCAACATTGGACGGCGTGCGTTGCCGCATCAATATATTCCGTCAGCAGGGCGCTTTTTCCATCGCGATACGTCTGCTTGCGGAAAAGATACCTCCGCTTGAGCTGTTGGGGCTGCCGTCCGCGGTGGCAAAACTGCCAAGGCTGAAAAACGGCATTGTGCTTGTCACCGGCGAAACCGGCTCCGGCAAATCCACCACGCTCGCCGCGCTGTTGGATTGCATCAACAAGTCGGAAAGCAAACACATCATCACGCTGGAGGATCCCATAGAGTACATATATCAGCCCGAAAAATGCGTGATAAATCAGCGCGAGATAGGCAAGGACACCGCAAGCTACGCAAACGGACTGCGCGCGGCGCTGAGGGAGGATCCCGACGTGATACTCATCGGCGAGATGCGCGACCTCGATACCATAGAGACCGCGCTTACCGCGGCGGAGACGGGGCACCTTGTGTTTGCCACGCTGCACACCAATTCGGCGGCGGATTCCATAGACCGCGTAGTGGATGTGTTCCCCGAGATGAGGCAGAAGCAGATACGCTTGCAACTGTCCACCACGCTGATGGCGGTGCTGTCCCAGCAGCTGTTGCCAAAAAAGGGAGGCGGCAGAGTCGCCGCGTGCGAGCTGATGATGGTGACCCCCGCCATACGCAACCTTATCCGTGAGGGCAAGACTCCGCAGATAGCAGGAGCGCTGTCCACCTCGGCAAGCGAAGGATCGGTCACGATGGACAACTCGATCATTGCGCTGTATGCAAAACAGATCATATCCGCGGATGTAGCGAAAGAGGCGGCGCACGACGTCGAGTACGTGCGCAAACACGTGCGCTGAACCATAAACGCAACTTAAACTTGACAAAATAAGCATATAAACTGCACGATATGCGCAGAGCGACAAATCAAAAGGAGGTAGTATGCAGACGTTCAAATACCGCGCGATCTCACGCGACGGCACGTCGGTGGGCGGAGTCATCGAGGCGTATGACGAGTACGAAGCGATAGACGAGTTGCGCAAGACATGTTCCGTTGTGGAGTCCATCAAGCCCGTCAAACAGGCGCGTCGCGTGCACATTGACATCAACGAGCCGCTGTGGGTGACCAACAAGACGCTTGCAATGACCGCCAATCAATTTTGCATTATGCTAAAGGCGGGCCTCCCCATGACTCGCACCATAGAGCTCATCGCCCAACAGTGCGGCGACAGGCTGATGAAGCGCATACTGCTTGCGTGCGCCACGGACGTCGCGGCGGGCTACTCGCTGGCGGACAGTCTGGAGAAAAACAGCAAAAAGATACCCGCCGTATTTGTGGAGACCGTGCGCGCGGGCGAGAGTTCGGGCACGCTGGAGCAGTCCTTCAAGAGTCTGGAGGCGTACTACTCCCACGCGGACAAGACCGCAAAGAAGGTGCGCTCCGCGCTGACCTATCCGCTTATTGTGGTGGTGTTGGCGGTGGTGGTCATCGCGGTCATCATGACGGTGCTGGTGCCCACCATGACCGAGACGCTGCGCGGCATGGGCACGGAGCTTCCGCTCATAACGCGCATACTCATCGCCATCTCCGATTTCTTCAAAAATTGGTGGTATCTGGTGCTTATCGCGCTTGCGGCGATTATTTTGGCGCTGTACTTCTACGGCAGGACGGAGAAGGGCAAGCTGGCGTACTCCAAGATACGCCTCAAACTGCCCGTGATAGGCAAGATCGCGCGATATAACGCGGCGGCGCAGACGGCAAATACGCTTGCCACATTGCTTGCGGCCGGCATCCCCGTGACCCACGCGCTGGACATCGTCAGCCGAGTGGTGGACTTGCGCTGCGTGGGCAAGGAACTCAACGAGGCGATAAGCAAGCTGGAGGGCGGCATGAGCCTTGGCGAGGCGCTGAAAGGATCGCAGTATCTGCCGCCTATGCTGGTGGAGATGATGACCATCGGCGAGTCCTCCGGTTCGCTGGAGGAGACCCTGCGCACGGTAGGGCTGTATTACTCGGAAGAGGCGATGAATGCGTCGGATTCCGCGCTTAAACTGCTTGAACCGGCGATAACCATAGTGCTGGGCGTCATAGTGGGCTTCATTGTGATAGCCATCTACGTGCCCGTGTTTACGATGTCCTCAAACTCGGGGCTGATGTGAAAACAACGTCGCGTGCGCGACGAATATATATAAGGAATAAGAAAATGACAGCTTTCAGGAGAAATGTTATGCTTCAAACCAAAAGATCCAAAAAAGGCTTTACGCTTGCAGAACTTCTCATCGTTGTTGCGATCATCTCGGTGCTGACCGCCATCGCGGTCCCCATCTTCGTGACTCAGCTCAACAAGGTAGACAAGACGGCAAAGGACGCCAACGCCAACGCTGTGCGCAGCGTAGCGGTGTCCGAGATACTCTCGGATCCCGCAACATATTTGACCGCAGATTATATGGTCGAAGGGAAGTATGTGTGGTGCGCCTATGCCAAGATAAGCGCCAGCGGCGAAATGCTCGAGATTTTGATCAGTAAGAATGGTGACACTGTGCCCGATAGCAATTATATAAAGCCGAGCGCTGAATCGAAAGAAACTGAAAAGACGGACGACGACGGCAATCGCTATGTGTCGCTGTACATAACCGACCTCACAGTCACAGCGGGCTGAGCGGCTTTGCCGTACAACTTTGGGCAGGAGGCGGCATGAGCATCGATTTGCCACTGAGCGCGGACATCTACATAGGCATAATTTTGTTCTGCTTTGGCGCATGTATGGGCAGTTTTGTTGCCTGCGCGGCGGATAGGTATGCCAAAAAGGAGAGTCTGGGCGGCCGCAGTCATTGCGACAGTTGCGGCGCCAAGCTGGGCGCGCTTGAGCTGATACCCATATTCAGCTACCTCTGCCTCAAGGGCAAATGCCGCAAGTGCGGCGCGCGTATACCCGTGGACTGTTTGCTTGCGGAGATCGCGATGGCGATGGCATACCTCGCGGTATACCTGTACGGCGGCGTAAGTGTGGTGACGGCGGAGTATCTGCTGCTTGTCACCGCGCTGATGGCGGTCGCGCTTATAGACAGCCGCACCACGGAGATCCCCGACGGGCTTATAGTGTTCGGACTGGTCGTCTACCTCGCCTTCCTCTATCCGCACGGCGATTGGGAGGCGCGTATAGCGGACGGCGTGTGGGGCGCGCTGGCGTACGGCGGCGGAATGATGCTTATATCCCTTGTGCTGGACGTCGTGCTCAAGCGCGAGTCGCTGGGCGGCGGCGATATAAAGCTGTTTGCGATGCTGGGACTGTACACGGGACTTGTTGGCGGACTTATAATGCTGCTGTGCTCAAGCTTTATTGGGCTTGCTACGGCGGCGGCGGGAAGCAAGGGCGGCAAGGGCGCCGAGATACCCTTCGGACCCGCAATAGCGGCAGGCGCGATAGTGGCGCTGCTGCTTGGACAGCTGATCACGGACATGTATGTGTCCCTGTTGATCAAATAAGGAGAATGGCAATGAAAAGTTGCATAGGCTTCGACATAGGCAACCGTTCGGTACACGTTGCGGTGGCAAAAAACGGTTGCGTCGTTAGGGGGGAGAGCTTCCGTCTTGACTCCGATTTTGTCAAAAACGGGGTGATAACTTCCTACGACGCGATGGCGGACAAGCTGGGGCAGCTGAGGCGGGACAACAAATTCGGCACGCGCAACGCGGCGCTGGTGTTGCCCTCCGCGCTGTGCTACTGCCGCAGGTTTTTTGTGGCGGCAAAGACGCGCGAACAGTTGATGTTCAACATCCCGTACGGTTTCAGGGATTTCATCACCGACGACAAAAGCCACTACTTTTTCGACGGCGCGATACTTGGCGCGGTCAAGGGGGAGGAGAACTGTCCGCCCGAACTCGACGTGTTTGCCACCGCCGCGCGCAAGGACGTGATAGAACAGTACGTCGGCATGTTTGCCAAGGCGGGTTTCAAGCTGAGGACGGTGATCCCGCGCGAATTTGCCCTGCGCAATCTGCTGCTTCAGGCGGGCGGCGAACCTCACCATCATGGTATACTTGACATAGGGCAGAGCGCGGTGAGGTTGTATCTTTTTGACGGCTCGCTGTTTGAGGGCGTGCGCGTCATCGACTACGGCATGGGCGCGATAGACTCCGCCATCTCGCAGGAGCTGGGCGTGGACGCCTTTACGGCGGCAGCAATGCGCGAAAACGACCGCGACGGAGCAAATGAACTTGACGCATGCAAAAGCATATACAGCGACATCGCGCTGGAGGTGCTTAAGGCGACCAACTTCTACCGCTTCAACGGCGGCATTTCTCTTGAACATTTGCATTGTTGCGGCGGCGGCACGCATAGCGCGGCGCTTATCAAGACGCTTAAGGACACGCTTCCGCTTCCGCTGCTTGATATGAGCGAGCTGTTTGACAAGGACAAGACGGACGCGTCTGTGGACTGCGCGCTGGTCGCTGCGGCGGCGGGCGTCGCGATACAGTGAGGAGGGCGTATGAGTATTTTCAAAAAGGAAAGAGAAACTCAGATAAACGTGACCTTTACCGAGGCGGTGGGGACGGACGTCAACCGCGCTTCGGCGGTGGTGGTGGACAACTCCCGCAAGGAAGTGGTCAACCTCTGCAAGCGCGAGAGGAAGGGCTTGTCCCTCGGCGCGTTTTTCCTGATATTGGCGCTGATATTGGCGGTGGTCATATTGGTGGAGTTTTTGGGAATATATCGCCCCTATAAGGAGCTTGAAGCGCGCGAGGCGCAGCTTGACGACGCGCGCGCTACGCTTGCCCAACTGCAAAAGGGGATGAGCGACATCGACGAGGTGCGCGCGGAGTACCGCAAGTACAACTACGAGCATTTTCCGCGCGAGCTTGCCGAGCGAGAGGACATACTGGATCTTATGGAGACCGCCGTGTTCGCGCGCGGCAAGATCACCCGCTTTGTGCTTGTGGAAAACAAGCTGGTTTTGACGGTAAAAGGGGTTAACGGTGCAGATGTGGACGTTTTACAACGCGATTTGCGCGAAAACAAGCTGGTGCAGAGCGTCGTCGTGACTGCGGCGGAAAAAGAGGACGGCGCCGTCACGCTCGGCCTGGACATAGTGTTCAAAGACGCAACGGAGGGAGGTAACTGATATGGAAAAGAAGGGTATCAACCGCCGTTTCAGTACGCGCGAGATGGTCATATGCTGGATCCTCATTGTGGTGCTGTTCTTGGGATTGTACTTCGGCTTGGTGTACTATCCGCTCAACAGCCGCTCCGCCGAAGTAGACAAGCAGCTTGAAAGCGTGCAGTCCACCATCAATGTGGAAAAGTTGCGCAAGGCGGAGTACGATATGATGAATGCGGAGATAGAGCGCGTCAAGGAGGACGGCGACACCACCGTCATGCCGCCCTACGACAACAACAAGCAGCAGGAGGCGCTCAACGCGCTGTTTGTCGCGGCGCTTGCGGGCACGGACAATTGGAGCGTGTCCTTTGGCGGCGAGCCGAGGTTGCAGGACGGCGTGCGCATACGCACGGTCGCATTTTCCTACACAGTGAACGCCGTCGAGGGCTCCACCGTGTTTGAGCAGGCAAGGGAAGTGCTTAGCGCGCTGATGACAACGGGCTTCAGATGCGCGCTGACCGACCTTACGCTCGTTCCGTCCGGAGACGGCGACGCGGAGGGCGCGGACGCGCTGGGCGTGAACTGCACGATCGTGTTTTACGAGCTTGACCAAGCGGCGTAAAGCGTAAAATGCGGTTTTATATATCAAAAATAAAAGCTTAAAACATATCGTTTGTAAAAACAGCAAAAAAAACGACGCGACAATCGCTGCCGCGCCGTTTTACTTTTATGCCTTATTATCAAAAGCCTGCTGCGCCAAGCGCTTTCGCCCTCGCAATGCGGGCGCTGTCCATTTGCGCAATGCATTCGTCGACGGAGCATTCGCCCCTCAGCAGCTTGTTGATCGCCGCCATAACGTCGTCCGCGCTGTAGCCGATTATCTTGATGCTTGCGGTGGACGGTCTTTCAAGTGCATTTATAGAAGCTTGCATATCTGTGACCATGTGGGATTGGACGTTGGAGACCTCCTGCTTGAACACGCTGACTGTCGCTATGCCCTTGAACGCCACGTTGTAGTTTTCGGGCTGCGCGCAGAAGTTGAGGAATGCGAGGGCATCCTTCTTCTTTGTGCTGTTTTTGTTGACCATCATCATGTTGAGGTTGCCGCCCTCGTAGGTGCCGCTGCCGTCCGAAAGCGTGTTCATAAATATGGGCATCAGCGCGAAGTCGTCCTTGGTGTATGTGACTCCCGAAAAATCCGTGTAGAACCAGGTGTCCCAGATGAACACCATCGCCGCCTTGCCCGAGGCGAGCTGACCCGCCATGTCGTCCCAACCCGTGTTGAGCGCGGCGTTGCCAAACCAATTGCTGTTGTCGGCGGTGTGTATCCAATTTATCATCCTCTTGACGGCGGGGATGTCGGCATACTTTATCTGATTTGCGTTGAGCTTGTCAAGCAGCGTGGGATCGTCCGCAAAGATGGGGTCGAGGGCGAACTGAGGCATCCAGGTGCAGTCCTCTGCGGGCCACAGGAGGGGTACGTCCACCACTTCTTTCAATTGATTGAGCAGGTTGCGGAACTCGTTTTGGTTGGTGGCCGCGACAAGACCATACTCATCAAACAGCTTTTTGTTGTAGTAGCAGCCGGACACGGAGCTTTCCCAGAAGGGCAGGCCGAGGATATTGCCCGCGGCGTCGCGGCAATATGTGGCGGCGCTGTCGGTCAGGTCGCTTACCCACTCCGCGTCGGTGAGGTACTCGAAGTTTTCCGCGACGTTGAAGCGGCTTAGGTCCGCGTTGTTGAAGTGCAGCAGTATATCCGGAGCTTTTGCGGGGTCGGCCATGCGCGCGACTGCCGCGTCCTCAAACTTGTTGTCCTCCACCTTGATAATGTTCAACTTTTTGCCGGTTACCGTGGTGTAGTGTTCGAAAATTTCGGTCATGTACGGTTTGTTGAGGTCCGTTTCCTTGCCCATGATCGTGACGGCGTTGGGGTCCAGATTTTCACCGTCGTTGGGGTTGCAGGCGACAAGCGCCACCGCCGCGACGATCACGACCAAAAGCGTAAGCAGAACTAAGCTCTTTTTCATTTTGATTCTCCTTTTTGTCTTTTTTCTAACAACTGCGCAACGGTCTTGCGCACGATCTCCATATCTATAGGTTTTGCAAGATGCGCGTTCATGCCCGCGTTCAGCGCGGTCTGCACGTCCTCCGCAAAGGTGTTTGCCGTCATCGCCACGATGGGTATTTCGGCGGCGTCGGGATGCTCCGAGGCGCGTATGGTCTTTGTCGCCTCGTAGCCGTTCATGACGGGCATCTGCACGTCCATCAGTATCATATCGTAGTAGCCGGGCTCGGATCTCAGGAACATCTCCACGGCGATCTTGCCGTTTTTGGCGACCTCGCAGCGGGCGCCCTCCATGTCCATCATCTCGGTCAGTATCTCGGCATTCAGCTCGTTGTCCTCCGCCACGAGGAACAGTTTGCCGCTTAGCGCGTCGTTTGCGGGCTGCTCGGGAGCTGCCTCAGCAGGTTCGTTGAACAACGGCTTTATGGTCTGGAAGAATGTGGATGTGAAGAAGGGTTTTGGCATAAACGCGTTGATGCCCGCTGCGCGCGCCTCCGCCTCTATGTCGCTCCAATCGTAGGAAGTCAGCACCAGTATGGGCACGTCCTCGCCCACTTGTTCGCGTATGCGCCTTGCGGTCTCCACGCCGTCCATGCCGGGCATCTTCCAGTCGAGCAATATGACGTTGAAGTCGCTGTTGTGGTTGTGCGCCCTGACCGCGGCTTCCACGGCGGCGGCTCCGTCCGTGACGTAGCTGACGTCAATGCCCGTGTCGTGCATCATATCGCGGATGTTGAGGCATATCTCTTCCTCGTCGTCCGCCACCAGCATGCGGGTGATCTTGTGGCTGAACCACGCGTCCTGACTCTGCTCCTGCACCAGCGCGAAGGACAGCTCCACGGTGAACGTGCTGCCTTTGCCCGGCTCGCTTTCCACCTCTATGATGCCGCCCATCAGATCCACAAGGTTTTTGGTGATCGCCATGCCAAGCCCCGTGCCCTGTATCTTGTTGACCACGGAGTTGGTCTCGCGGCTGAAGGGTTGGAATATCTCCTTGAGGTAGTCCTCGCTCATGCCGATGCCGTTGTCCTTGACGATGAAGCGCAGTTTGGTGAATTGCGCGCTCTCCTCCAGCTCCTGCACGGTGAAGTCTATTTTGCCGCCATCGGGCGTGTACTTTACCGCGTTGGACAGCAGGTTGAGCAGTATCTGATTGAGGCGCAAGCGGTCGCCCATTATCTCGTCCGGGGGAGTGCCGTTGGTGCGGATGTTGAACTCCTGATCCTTTGCCTTTGCCTGCGGCATAACTATTATGTTCAGCTCCTCCAGCAGGTCGGGCAGGCTGAAGCGCTCCACGTTGAGCGACGTCTTGCCGCTCTCTATCTTGCTCATATCCAGCACGTCGTTTATAAGCGACAGCAGATGATGGCTGGACGCCATTATCTTGCGCGTGTACTCTCTCACCGCGTCCGCGTCATCCGCGTTGTGCTCAAGCAGCACCGAGAAGCCCACTATCGCGTTCATAGGCGTGCGGATGTCGTGGGACATGTTGGACAGGAAGTTGCTCTTTGCCTCGTTTGCGCTCTTGGCGGCGTTAAGCGCCTCCTCCAGCTGGGCGTTGAGCTGCTTGTCCAGCGTGCGGTCGGACATCACGATGACGTATTTTTCCATCTTCTGAATGTTCATATGGTATATCGTCACCCTGTACCAGCGGCGCTCGCCTGTCGCCTGATGCATATACTCGCACTCCCAACTGCGGCTCTCGCCCATGGGCAGGGACTGCAGCTCTTCGTTGGGGATGATGATGTTGTAGTCCACCGCGCAAGTCGCCATCGTGCGGATGTTTTCCTTTGCGGTCTTTACCTTGATGCCAAGCAAGCGTTCGATGTTGGGGCTGATGTAGTCCACCGTCTCCGTGGCGGGGTCAAGCATAAGGAAGATGTCGTTGACGTTGTTGGACAGCACGTCAAACATCTTTTCGCGATACAGCAGCTCCTTTTTGCTCTGCCTGGATTGGCTGATTATGCGCATTATCAGTACCACCAACAGCACCGCTATGATAAGCGAGAAGATGATCAGCATCACGCGCATCGTAGCCGTCTGCGCCTGCAAAAAGCCTTGGCTGACGGCGGTCTGCGGCACGTTGCTTATAAGCACGTAGTCGCCGTAGTCTATGGGCATATATATGACGCAGTGTGTGACGTTTTTGCCGTCGGTATCCTTTGTGGTGTAGGACAAATAGCCGTGCGGATGGGGGTTTGCTTCCGTCTTTTTTATGCTCTTCACGCCTTCCCTCAGCCTCGCGAAGGTATCGGGGTCGTCACGGAGCACGCCTTTCATATATTTCAGATACTTGCGAGTGACGTCGCCGCCCACGTTGGGGGACAACAGCACGTCGCCGTCGTCGTTGGGCTGTATTATGTAGCTGTTTGCTATGCTGAAGCCCTCGCTGTTTTTGAACGCGACCGCGTCCAGCTTGGCGGCAAGTTTGGCGTTGGTGTAGCTGATGCCCACCGCCGTGAAGGAGAAGCCGTTGTAGGTATACCCAGTGCCTAATGGGATGGCAAACATTATCACTTCCGACGCCTGTCCGGCGCTCTCCTCGGTGGAGCCGGGCGAGTCCGGATCGACCGCGGGCTTGCTATCCCGTATGGGAGTGTCGCGGGTGAGGATCTTCTGATTGTTGGCTATCATATCGCTCAGATCGCCGCTTTCAAAATGGCCCGTGGAATTGTCGCTCAGCGCGTAGTACTTTCTGTCGGGGTCGAGGAAGTAAAACTCCTCAAAATCCACGTCGTGCTTTTTGCCGAACAAATGATTTTCCTCATCGCCAAGCACAAATTCTTTGAATTTGGTGTTCAGCTCCGGGTCGTTGTTCTGTTTCAGCACCGTGTAGTAGTCGCTGCAGCTGCTCAGTATGCCCCAGTTGCGCGATATGAAACTGTTGAAGGATTGGTTGACCTGCTCGTATATCTCCACCAAATGTCGCTCACTGTCGTCCTGCATGTTCTGCGAGATAAAGCCGAAATAGCCCACCAGCATCGCCACAACGACGCCGACGACCAGCAGGACGGTGAACACCGAGATCAGAATCTTTAACCATTTTGCCATAACATTGACCCCTTATAAGTCAAATTTATCGTGCGCGCGAATATGTCATATCCGCAACTTTATCTCGCGTTTTTGCGTGTATAAAGCGGCGTTTGTGATTTTCAACCGCCGTAGTATCCCACGTTTGCGCCCGCCCTGAGCCTCGCCGTACGGTCGGGGAAAAGGGTGGAGTATGCCATGGAGTAGTCCAGCTCGTCGTCGCTTATCCACACGGCGTACACCTTGCCCGAGACGGGATCGAACTCCACCGCGTAGTGCTTCTCAAGCAGTTTGGCATCCGCGCTGCCCGCAGGCAGCAGAGTGGATATGGCGGGATCCTCGCTCAATATCACGTAGTAGCCGTCCTTGTTTGGCTCATGCGTGCTCAGTTTGGACAGGTCCTCGCCCGCGCTCTTCATGGACATCAGCTTGTTTTGCGCCGCCATGTATATGCCCCTCGCGCCGTCGTCCAGCTCCGTCAGCCGCAGCTTGCGGGAGTACGCTATCGCGTTTGGCACCGCCAGCCCCAACAGCACAGCGACAATGGCAACGACAGCCAACACCTCCGCCAAGGTGAAGCCGCGATGTTTACGTTGTGCAATGTCCTCTTTCATATCTATCCCGCGACGGCAACGCCGTTTTGCGCCTTTACTGTCAGTGTGGCGGTATATATCTCGCCGCGCGTGCCGTCCACCGTGACGGTTATGCTGACGCTGTCCGCCTCGGAAGCTTTTTTAAGTTCCAGCTTGCTCACCTTGAGGTTGCCGTAAAATTTGTCAGGGAGCAGCTCGGTGGTGGTGGAGCCGCTTTGCGCCACTATCCTGCCGTCCGCGCACACAAAACCGACGCCATCGCCGAAGGTTATGCTGTCAAGGACTATGTTTCCGTCCTGCTCGCGGACGTTTCGACCGTAGCGTATCTCGTCCGCCAAGGTCATCAGGGCGGTGGAGGCAACGGTCTGCCCAAGTCCCGCCTCTTCGCGAGCGTTTTTGGAGTGTAGCGCCGCTGTGCTTATGGCTACAGCGCCCGCGCTGAATACCGCGAGGACCGCCACCGCGATAAGCGTTTCCACCAGGGTGAAGCCGCGCTTTTGCCTTGCTCTTTTCATCCGCGCGCCCCCTTCTTTTTGTATGTGGCAAGCTCGCCGTCCTCATACATATCGACGTCGATCTCGCCCTCGTTGCCCAAAAATTCGCCCTCTATATGGTATGTGACGACGCCGTCTGCGGGGTCGCCCGTAGGATTTTCCATGCTGCCCACGGAGGCGTAAAAGCTCTCGTCCGCCTTGCGCGCGTTGGCGTTTATGCGGTTCGCCGCGGTCAGAGTGGTCGCCAACAGCAGCGCCGCCAGCGCAATTATCAGCACGGATATGAGGACTTCAACATACGTTTCGCCCTTTTTGGAATGCAGTTTTTTCAAAAAAGTACGCATGTCCTCCTCCTTACGCGGTCGCCAGCGTTATTTGCGCGCTTGCCACGTCCCAGCGGAAAGTGTAGCTCCCCGCTTCGCTCGTGACGGAGCAGAGCACCTTCATAGTTGAGACGTAGCCCCCCGCGTCATTTGGCGCAAACCTCATGTCAAGCGACATATCCGCGCCTATCGTCATCTCCACGCGCACGGCGTACAGCTTTTCTGCGTTTGCCGTCAGCGTGAACACAACGGACTTTGTTTCCGTAAGCGCGCCGCTTTTGGCATAGTCCTCGCATTGCGCAAGCAGAGTGTTGTTCATCGCGCCAAACAGATCGCTGCCCGCGGCAGTGCAGGAAGCGCCGTTCGATGTTACGCTGAAATCCGCAAGCTCCTCCTTGACGAGGGAGATGGCGGAGGACACCGACAGATACTTCTGTTGATCGTCGATCTGATGCGTGTATCGTCCCGCGTTGACTGTCGCCGTCGTCAAAACCGCTACCCCCGCCAGCGAGGACAGCAAAAACACGACCAGCGCTATCATGGAGGACGCGCCGCGATTTGATTTTGACAACTTTTGCAGCATGAGCACCTGCTTGCGTCGCGCACGATGTGCGTGCGATGTGCGCGCGCTTTTAGACTATATACATATTGAGTATCTATATACGTATACAGCATAATAATACTATATCCAAATTGATATGTCAAACAAAAGACGGCGTTTTGAAAGGGGAGGACAAATTTTGTTTTGCGGGGTTTTATTTTGCCAAAACGCAAGTTTATTGTGTAAAAATTAAGATATAAACATTGGATGATGTGATATTATGACAAAACGGGCAGCGGAAATCCCGCGGTCCGCAAGCTATAATTTTTTTGAAGAGTTTTATGTTTTGCGTCTTACAAAAAATTTGTGCGTCATCATTTTTTGCGTTTTGCGCTTGTCGTGTGAGACAATATAATTTTACCCCCTCACTGTTTGACGCTGTTTAGCGTAAGTTCCACCAGCTTGCCCGCGTAGCGCGCCTTTTCCACCGTTGCCGCCGTCACCTCGGAGCCTTTGGGAGCTATCAGCTGTCCGCCGTAGGTGTTGAGGTCCGCGCTGAGCGTTCGCCCCAGCAGAAATTCGTAGTCGCATATGATGCGCGTGGGCGTGTGTGCGTCCGGCTCGGCGGTGGCGGGCAGGGTGCCGTCAAGCAGCATATTCAGCGCGTCCTCGGTGAACGCAGGCTCGCCGCTGTTCAGCGATATGGCTTGCGGCGGGCTCTCAAGAGTGGTTATTGCGCCGGAGCGCAACAGGGAATACTTTTTCTCCTCGCCGCTCGGTGCGGTTTCGGCCGCCAGATACACCTTTTCCTCGCGGGATGGGCGGGGCATTTTGGGTTTTCCGCCCGTTTTGGGGACGCTTTTTAACAGTATCGCGTCGCCTATTTGCGCTATGCAGGAGGGCGGAAATTCGGCGCAGTCCGTGGTCAGCTTGCTCACCTTGCCGCTCGCGGAAAATTTCACGTCCGTCACGTTGCCCTTGAACGCGCCCGCAAGCGTGTACGCGGGCTTGCCTATCAGCATACAGACGCAGCTGTCGGGGACGTCGGCGCGCATGCAGTCGGCGGAGGTTATCATCAGCGCGTCGCCCATCGTCTGCACGCAGTCGAAGGGCAGCAGTCGCAGTTTGTCGGCGGAACTGTAGGGTCTGTCGCCAACAGCAAAATATGCAATTTTTCTGCACGTTTCGTCAAAATATGCATCTTTCACCACGCCGCAGATGGACGAGTCGGCAAGCGAAATTACGGGTTTGGAAAGCTCCGAAAACAAATCAGCCATATTCACCTCGATTCAAATTATGTCGGGAGTGGGACGCTTATGTTGTGCTATCGGGCGTTTAAGTTGCAATTATTGTCGAAAATGCAGCGATTTTGTCATATAAAGCAACTGTGGTCGTTCTGTTGCGCGTATATTTTTCCGTCATATCCCGCGCGAAATAAGTTATGCGGCGGCGGGCGCGGATATGTCAAAATGTCCACAAATCCACAGAGTTGTCCACAATGTTTATGCAAAATGTGGATAACTTTGTGGAAATGTTCTCAAATCGCGCACCAAAACATATATTCTCGCGTATAGATATGCGGAAAATAAGTTCAGATGTCTTAAAAAAGGCGGCGGCGCTGGTCATTGGAGCGATATTTACGGCGCTTGCGGTAGGGTCGCCCTTCATAGCCATCGCCATGGCGGATACCCGTACCGTCATCTTGATTGACGCGGGACACGGCGGCAGCGACGCGGGAGTCACGGGCACTCGCACGGGAGTAAAGGAGAGCGACCTCAATCTGAAGGTAGCGCTATTGCTTGGCGAATACCTGGAGGGCAGCGGCTACAGGGTGGTGTACACGCGCACCGCCGACGTGATGTACGGCTATCCCGGCGTGGTTGGCAATAAGAAGCGCGCGGACATGTTTCGCCGCGGCGACATCATCAACGGGGCGAAGCCCGCGGCGGCAGTAAGCATACATATGAATTTTTACTCCTCGCCCTCCCGCCGAGGCGCGCAGACGTTTTACGCAAAGGGATTCCCGCAGGGGCAGGCGCTTGCGGAGGCGTTGCAAAAGGCGCTCAACGAGGGCGTCAACGCGCAGTGCGGCGGCAGAAGCTACTCCGCGCTGACCGCGCAAAAATATATTCTGGAGTGCAGTCCCTATCCCACCGCTATCGCGGAGTGCGGATTTTTGAGCAATCCGCTTGACGAGGCAAACCTCTGCGACGAGGGCTATCGCGCCATGCTGGCTGGCGTTTTGAGGGACGGAATAATTGCGTTTTTGAGGGCAAACGAAAAACCTGTGATATAGCATATACATATGTTTAACTGACTGTTTTGACAAAATAAAGTTTTGAATATGCGATTTGTGCCACTGCAACGATCGCGATTTACAATGGGTGCGGACGCCCATTTTTGCGGGCGTGTCAGACGCCCCTCGCGCGCGCCGACGCGTCTAAAATATCCATAATTTTGGTCAATATATAAGTATCGCCTTGATTTATGGCGGCTTTTGAGTTATAATTATTGCGCCGCTCGTGGGAGCGGTTATAGTGTATTGAGGAAATCGGACATGGCTACGGATGATTCTGTTCACAACGGTCACAGACAGCGCATGAGGGAGCGCATCGAAAAGGGCGGGATCGACTGCCTTCAGGCGCACGAGCTGTTGGAATATCTGTTGTATGCCTACATTCCGCGCAGGGACACAAACGTCGTCGCGCACGAGTTGATAAACAAGTTCGGCGATCTGGCGGGCGTGCTCAACGCTTCCAAGGAGCATTTGGCGCAGGTCAAGGGCATGACGGCGAACGCGGCGCTGTTTCTTTCCACGTTGCCGGAGGTGTTCCGCGCCTACATAGCAAGCCTCAATTCTCCAAAGCAACAGCTCAAGGGCAAGGGCGCCGTGCGCGTGTTTATGGGCAACAAACTGTACGGCGCAAAGGATGAGCGCGCTATCATCGCCGCGCTGGACGCGCATGAAAATCTCATCAGTTGCGACCGCCTCGGCGAGGGCAGCGGAGACTCGGTGGGTCTGTCCGTCAGGGCTGTGGTGGACTACGCGCTGAGAGTGAAGGCAAGCAGCGTGATAATCGCGCACAATCATCCAAGCGGCAGCGTATCGCCGTCTCAGGCGGACGCGGACTTCACCTTTCAGGCGCTGATTACGCTCAACAGCGTGGGCGTAAGGCTTGCCGACCACTTCATATTTTGCGGTTCGGATTACTTCTCCTTTGAGGAGAACGGCAACATCGAACGCATGAAAAACGCAAAAAATTATCTCAAAGAGGGTATGTATTTTTATGACTGACAACACTGTAAGGACGCGCTTTGCGCCGTCGCCCACGGGCTTTATGCACATCGGCAATCTGCGCACGGGGCTGTACGCCTATCTGTTTGCGCGCAAAAACGGCGGTCGCTTCATTTTGCGCATAGAGGACACCGATCAGGAACGCAAGGTGGAGGGCGCGGTGGATATGATATACCGCACGCTTGCCGCGGCGGGCATTGACTACGACGAAGGTCCCGACAAGGACGGCGGCTACGGACCGTATGTCCAGACGCAGCGCATGGGCATATACAAGCAGTATGCCGAGGAGCTGGTGGAGCGCGGCGGCGCGTACTACTGCTTCTGCGACAAGGAGAGACTGGCTTCGCTGGGGGACGGCACGGGCGTGCACACCTACGACCGCCACTGCCGCAACCTGCCAAAGGAAGAGGTACAGCGCAGGCTGGCAGCAGGCGAAAGCTACGTCATCAGGCAAAAGGTGCCCGACGGCGTGGTCAGCGAATACGAGGACATGGTGTTTGGCAAAATAAGCGTGGACAGCGCGGACATTGAGGACGGCGTGCTGCTCAAATCGGACGGCTTGCCCACCTACAACTTCGCAAACGTCGTGGACGACCACCTCATGGGGATCACCCATGTGATAAGGGGCACGGAGTATTTAAGCTCCACCCCCAAATACAACCTAATTTACGACGCGTTCGGCTGGCAGAGGCCCAAGTATATGCACCTGCCGCCCATCATGAAGGACGCCACCCGCAAGCTCAGCAAGCGCTTTGGCGACGCCAACTTCGAGGACTTCATCGCAAAGGGATATCTGCCCGAGGCAATAGTCAACTACATCGCGCTTCTGGGCTGGTGCCCCAAGGACAACCGCGAGAAGATGACCATGCAGGAGATGATAGAGGCGTTTGACACGGACGGCATTTCCCACAGCTCCTCCATATTTGACGAGGCGAAGATGAGGTGGCTAAACGGCGAGTATCTCAAGGCGATGAGTTCCGAGCGGTTCTATGACGTCGCGCTGCCGCGCATAAAGCAGGCGGTGGGCGAGGCGGACTATGACCTCAAGGAACTTGCCTCCTTGATGCAGACGCGCGTGGACGTGCTTGGCGATATACCCGAAAAGCTGGCGTTTTTGAATGAGTTCGGCGACTATGACCTTGCTATGTACGAGCACAAAAAGATGAAGGTCGACCGCGAGGTCGCGCTGCGCGCGGTGCGCGTGGCGACAGACGCGCTGGAGGCGCTTGACGATTGGACGGAGGATAGCGTAAAGCAATGCGTCTGCCTTGCCGCGGAAAACGCGGGCATGAAGAGCGGTCAGGTGATGTTTGCGATGCGCGTGGCGCTCACGGGCGCGCCAGTAACTCCCGGCGGCGCCATAGAGATGGCGGTCGTGCTTAAAAAGTCGGAGTCGCTGCGCCGCATGCGCCGCTCGCTGCAAATGCTGGAAAGCGCACAACAGCAAGTTTAACACACTCAAATATACATCTAAAATGTCCATTGCGCAAATGCGCGGTGATTGGGGATAACAATGAGAATTGCAAAGAGAAGTGCTGCCATTGCTTTGATATTGGCGCTGCTGGTGACGGCGGCGTGCCTTGCCATGCCCATTTTGGACGGGACGGCGTTTGCATCGGCGGACAATGGAACGTACGGGTCATACGGTAAATTTGCCGATCAATGGTACTACGGCGACAACGCTTTGAACATAGAAGGCGCAAAGGCCGCCGTCAACGGTTGGAATTTGTCCGCGCTTGACGGGACGGATCCGCTTGTCATCGCGGTCATCGACACGGGCATAGACGTCTCGCACGAGATATTCGACGGCGTGCTGCTGACCAACAAGGAGGGGCAGATAGTGGGGCACAACTCCACGGACGCGCTCTCGGCGGACGGCGCGGACAAGGAGAAAGTGAACATCAGCGACATCCCAAGCGGCAATTCCGCCAGACACGGCACGGAGGTCGCGGGCGTGCTCGCCATGCTTATACGAGAATTCGGACTTCAAAAATATATAAAGATATATCCCATCAAGGCAAACGACGCTGCGCAGGAGAAAAACGGCGTCGCCGCGTTCACGCTGGACAATATGCTTGAGGCGATCAAGTGGACGCGCAACATCACTGTGGACGACAGGACTGTCGCGGCGGACGTGATCAACTTGTCCTTTGGCAACTCGCCAGTGAACGAGCAGAATCAATCCACCAGCATAACCAAGTGGAGGGACAGTTCCGCGCTGAGGCACGAGCTTATCTCCACCGCCGAAAATTCCGTGATAGTGGCGTCGGCGGGCAACTACGGCAGGGATTCGGCAAACGCCGATCACGTGTTTTATCCCGCGGCGATGCAAGGCGTGCTGTCCGTGATGGGCTACAATGTCAACGGTTTCGAGGGCAGCTACAACTATGGCGAGCTTTACGACATTGCGGCGCCTTGTAGAAACATACTTACCGCGGGCGCGACTGTGGGCAGCGATTCGCTGTACAAGCAGGTGGACGGCACGTCCATGGCGGCGCCCATCGCGTCCTTTGCGGCGGCGTTGATGAAGTTGCGCTACAAGGCGGCGGGCGTCGATGTGCCAAAGGCGTATACGCTGGCGCACTATATGCGCAACCTCAACTCCACAATAAGTTTCACAAGCAGGGACAACAAGGCGTTCACTTTCAAAAAGCTCAACCTCGCCACCGTCGCCACGCAGGACTTTGAGAGCACGGTAAGCCAGGTGACCCCCACCGCCATAGTCGTCACTCACGACGGGCAGCTGGGCGGGGAGTACGCCGCGCAAAACGAGGGCAGCCTGTACGCGGATCGCGCCGCGACGCGCTATGACGAGATATTTATGGTGGCGGATCAGGTAAAGACCGTCAACTTCCACGCGACGCTTGCGCCGTACGGCGAGACCATTTCGGACTACGACGCGATGCTGGAGTGGGTGCTGGTGGATTCAAAGGGCAACGCCACTTCGCTTGGGCGCGGCACGACGCTGTCGTACACCGCAAAGACATTTGGCGAGACCAAGATAATTTGCCGCCTGGTCACCGGCGAGATAAATTTGCAAGAGGAGATACCCGTATATGTCTGCTACAAGGACTACATTTACGGCTCGGTGCGCGTCACCTATCTTGCCAACGCCAACGACCCCAAACCGCCCACCAGCGGCGTGCTGTACACCACCAAAAAGACGGTGTTTACCCTCACCGACCTTCAATATCTCGACCCGGACGTGCCCGTCAAGTGGTACGTCAACGGTAAGTATGTGGGCGAGGGCAGGACGTATACCTTCCGTCCCACGCGCACGGGGCAGTATATCATAGGCGCGCAGTACGGCGACAATCCCGTGCTGCAGATGCCCAACGTAGCGTTCTATGCGGACGTGCATTCGTTTATAGAGCGGCCGCTGGATATGTCCATGGTCATCCTTGCGGGAGTTGTGGCGATAGGCGCCGCTGTGACTGTGGCGATAATCGTTGTCCGCCGCAAGAAGGCGGCAAAGGGCGAGACGGAGGAGCCTGCCAAGCCTCGCAAACATAAGAAAGCCAAGCGCGACAAGAGCGTAAAAATAGCAAAACGATAAGAAAATCACGCGCCGCCGCTGTATGACGTGCGGCGCAAGCAACAAATTTTGCCGTATTTTTACTTGTTGAACTTCTCTTACTAAGGCAAAATAAGCGCGCCTTTGGTAATCGACTTTTGTCGTAACAAATATGCCGGGTGAATATAATTTGGAGGAAGAAAATATATGAAAAATGCAAGAAAAATATTTTTAATATTATTTTTGATATCATTAAGCACGCTTTTTGTTGCGTGTAATATCTCAAACAACAAATCAAAACAGAGCTACAGAGTGGAATATACGGCCGATTGGGGCGGACATATCGAAGGCGTGGCAAGCCAAAACGTAAAGGAGGGCGAGGACGCATCCACTGTGAGCGCGGTGGCGGACGAAGGATACGTGTTTTTCAAGTGGTCGGACGAAAATACTGATCCCGAAAGGACGGATAAAAATATAACCAAAGATGTGGTATATTCCGCATACTTTCAATTGGACGTGACTTACTACAGCGTGCGTTATCGCGCGGGCGAGGGCGGCGAGATATCGGGCGTGAGAGAGCAGACGGTCGCGCAATACGGGAACGCCTCGGCTGTTGAGGCGGTTGCAAAACCAGGGTACAAGTTTCTCGGCTGGTCGGACGGCAAAACCGAGGCGGCAAGACGTGATACATATATGCTTGCGGACATAGACGTCGAAGCAAGATTTGAGTTTTTGTTTGAAGGCGGAACGGGGTCCGAAACAGATCCGCTTATCATTGCGAATAAGCAACAATTTTTGAATATGCGGGAGTGGAGAGGCTCGCATTACAAACTGCAAAACGATTTGAGTTTTGTCGGTGAAAACTATCAGCCCGTGTTTGACGTCGCCGCGCCTTTTGACGGCGTGTTTGACGGCGGCGGTCATTCAATAACAGACGTGACCATCACCGTCCCCGGCGAATGCCCCTCGATTTTCGGAGCGATAGGAGAAAATGGCGAGGTTTCAAACTTAAATATCTCTGCTTTCAATATTGATATAAACAATATATATAATATAGATACAATATATATCGGATCTGTCGCGGGAGTTTCGCAAGGTAAAATATTCGATATTGTTGCTGATGTCCAAATAAGCATTGCGAGGCTACAGGCCAAGACTATGGCAATAGGCGGGCTGATCGGTCTGGCATATAATTCCATAGATAATTGTAGCGTAAATTCAGAAATCGATTTACAGGTAAACAACGACGATTTCGGCGTGGCATATTTATATGTGGGCGGTTTGTTTGGCGATGGTCACACAAAATTGGTTAACAATTGCTTGGTTTCGGGTACTGTTTCGGTGCGTGATACGGGGAGTACGGATAAAAGCAGGATACTTGTGGGCGGACTTGCGGCAAAGATCGGAATATTCGATATTGCGCTGGCTAATATAGAAAAGTGCAGATCGGATGTGGCAATAAATGCCGAGTTCGACGGAGAGATAGGCGGGGCGGTCTGCTACGTATATTGTTCAAACGATAGCGTACTGAATATTGAGGATTGTAGCAGCAGCGGCAATATTTCCGTGCCGTCTAACAGAACATATATAGGTGGATTTATAACTAATTTTTCGTCTATGAATGTTTCCTCTATAAAGGATTGTTTTTCAAGCGGGAGATATTTTACATCCTCAGGATATGTGGGCGGATTGATATATCGGGCGGACAATTTACAAATTGACAATTGTTATTCTACAGCAGAGATTGAAACCACTGTAGCGGGTATGGCGGCGGGGTTTGTATTTCAGCTGGCAAATTCGCATGTGTCCAACAGTTATGCCACGGGCAACGTATCGGGCGGGATGGCTGCCGGCTTCGCACAGGATATTTACAGTAGCGCCGGGGAACGTTGTATAATCGAAAACTGCCACTCCTCACAGAATTTGTTTGCACAATTCAACGGGTCGGGTTTCAGCCTATTCATTCGTTACGCAGATATAATCGGATGCTATTCAACCAGCGACGTATATATTTCAAATGACGATCCTAATGCGTCGCGACGAATGATGATTTACGGTTTTGCGTCGTGCGAGGGTTCAACTGTTGTAAATTGTTCTTTTTTAGGGCGTATAACGGGGGAGGGATATATAACGGAGACGATTCCGCCTGCGTCTAAGTCTACTGTTGCGGTGGCGTTTGGAATCATTCGCACCTCTACTATAACGGCGTTCCATTTTTATGAAGATCCCATGTCGCGTGCTGATACGGTGGTGTACAAGCAGGACGAGGCGTCCACAGTGGAACTCATCGGTCAAGTTACTCAACAGCTGCCGTGAGAATATATTTTTTGGAGGGTGCTATTATGGCAAAAAAGAAAGATTGGCTTTTACTAGTGGCGATGTTAAGTATTTCCCTAGTAATATTGTGTGGCATAGCTATCACGCAACCAGATTATAAGATAGCTTCTGCAATTGACTATAGTCCTGTACAATACGAGAGTGCAGAAGTCTATGCGATCTATGATTATGTGATACTTGATGATTCAACCTGCAGTGTAAAAATTGCTAATAAAGAGGTTGCAACGCAGGCGGTAATTCCGGGAAAGGTAAATATTGACGGCAAGGACTATATGGTTACAGAAATTGCTTTGAACGGCTTTGCCTCAAGCATATATCTTAAACGAGTAAGTGTGCCGTATGGTTTAAGGAAAATCGGTAACTCTGCTTTTGTGAATTGTCAATCATTGGAAACTGTTTCCTTGTCTAATGTACAAGAAATCGGCAACAATGCATTTATGCGTTGCACAAAGCTGTCTAGTATTATTATACCAAAATCGGTTACTGTGATGGGAGCGACCGTATTTAGGTTTGATGATACCCAGATTATGGTACGCAATGCTTATGATGGTGAAAATTGGTCAACCAATTGGAATGCAAACAATGCGAATTCAGAAGTAGAATACAATAGTAAATATGAAGCGCCGACGGAATATATACCTTTATATGAATCTACGCGTACCAGAGGAATTGATAATCAAAAGAAGGTCGGTTATGCCATAGCAGGGGGACAACCTTTTAGCGAAGATTATTATAATGAAAATGGAATTATTGAACATCTTACACCCACAAACCCTGAAGATGGATTGCCCGTACTGGAGATTGAGTCATTCAGCTATGAAGACTGTGGATTAGATATGTTGATAGTAGATTATGATGAAACACCAATTAACATTCAAGAATTTGCTTTTGCGGGAACAGACTGTAAAAATATCATAATAAATAGACCCGTTACATACATTGGTACAGATGGTGTTACTACTGCCGACAATATTTTTTATCAAGCTAAAACAGAAAATATTGTTTTGCCTGCTACATCAAACGGAGTTGTCAATGCGATGTTTTATGAGGCAGAAGTAAAAAATATTCTTCATATACAACCTGATAAAGGTATTAATACAGAAGCTTATCTAACGAGTGTAACTTTGGATGGGAATGTCAAACTGCCAGCTGAAACAGAATTTAATAGTATAGGAGATTTGGCTTTTTATTGTACTAAGAATATAAAATCCATATACATACCATCTAATATTACTTTTGTCGGGCATTCAGTTTTTGATGGATGGGCTCTAGAACAAGCTATAACAATTGACCAAATATGCGATGATTTACCTGATGGGTTCAATACAGAATAAAAGTTTAGATGAACAACTTTCTTTTCTCCCCGAAAGCACACCATATATTGTGCTTTTTCTTTTTTATATACACAATATATA
>CANQNQ010000011.1 GCA_947625225.1 uncultured Clostridia bacterium
TGCATGTGACGCCACTTTCTTTCAAAAAGCGGCTATTCCGGCGCTTTGCGCCTTACGTCCTCGCGTCTCCCCTGCCAGAAGCAAAAATAAATCGACACAGGCTTGTGTCGATTTATTTTTGCTTTTGCGCCGGATGTAAAATCAGCCTCATTTGAGGCAGATTTTAGCGCAATCGTTGCTCCGCTTGCGAAAAACTTTTGCTGTAAGTAAATTGTAAACCCGCGCTCAATCCTCAAAGTAAATACTTATTTATGTAAACTGCGCTTTGCGTGCGATGGCTGTGTCCCACTGTCGGCTACGCCGCCACCGCCATCGTAAGGGCTTGCAAGCCAAGGAAACCTTTGCTTGCAAGATTATGTCTTATGCTGTTTTTTACTCGCGTTGAATGAAAAATGCAGTCGAGGGACTGCATTTTTTTGTAAACATTGCCGTGTATTCTTTTGAAAGGGCTTTGACGTAGTATTTCGCTGTGTTCGTGCGGTTTTATGCGGTGTGGTACTTGCGGGTGCGGTACAGCAGGTAGTATATCACGCTGCTGATGGGCAGGTTGAGCAATATCACCGCGGGGATCACTATGGAGCAGAGGATCAGGTCGATGTCCTTGACGCTTGCGCCCAGCGCGAAGAATCCGATCAATATGCACACCACCGTCAGCTCGATAAACAGCATGCCGCGATTTAGCACGGATAGCTTGAAGTTGAAGTTGGCGCGCACTCGCTTTGTCGGGTTGGCGAGATACATCGCTGTGGGAATGAGGCACAGCGCTGCGCCCACCAACAGGATGGGCAGGAAATACTTGTAGCTGACGCGCGTTGCCAGCGACGCCCACATGACCGCTATCTCCACCGCGAACAGCGCCAGCACAATGAGGAAGGTGTCTCGGTTGATGCGATTGGAGTGTATAAAGTTGAAAGTGTAGTACTCCGACGTGTTGCCCTTGTCGTAGGGGCGCACTTTGTAGCCCTTGGCGTACAGGCGCGTCCTGATATCGGACTGAGCGGCGTATTGTTGCTGTTGTTGAGGCTGCTGCGCAGTCTGCGGAGGACGGCTGTCCTGCTCGGCGATGGAGTAGAAAAATTCGCGGTAGTCGTTCTTGTCGTTTTCGTACTCAAACGGCTCGCCCTTTCTGTGGATGACCGCGGAAGGCTCGTGAGAGTCCTCGATAAGTTCGGGCATCTCGGCGATAGGCTCGTTCGCGGCGTCGGAAGCGGCTTCCTGTTCGCGCGCCTGTCTGTCGGCGGCTGTGCGCTCGTCTATCTGCTTGAACAGCTCCTCGAGGGTAGCGTTGGGGCGGTTGGACTGCTCGGCAAGCGCCTGTTGGTCGCGCTCGAGCTGATCCGCGCGGGCGCGCTCGTCGTTCAATTGCTGTTCGAGGTCGGCGGCTTTGAGGCGCTGCTCCTCAAGCTGAGCGCGCAATTTGTCCGCTTCGGCGTTATATTTTTCCTCGGCGGCTTTATCCGCCGCGTTCTGCTCGGCGTTGCGCTGAGCTTCCAGCCTTTCGAGTATGCTTTGCAGGCTTTGGCGGCGTTGCTCCTCCTCGTAGCGCTCCTTGTCGGCTTGCGCGCGCAGAGCGGCTTCGTCCTCAAGGCGCTGTTTTTCCTGCTTATAGGTTTCAAGCTCCTCGTTCAGGCGTTTCAATTCCTCATTGGTCTCGCCGAGTTTGGCCTCGGTATCCTCAAGCTGTTCGCGCACGGATTGCAGCTCCAGCTCTTTCTTTTTGGATTCCTCGCTGCCGAGAACCGCATGCTTGGCAAATTCGGCGGATTCCTCCTCGGACGCGCGCAATTTTTCGCGCAGCTGATCCAGCTCCTCCTGCATCTTTTGGGCTTCCTCCGCCTTGACGCGGGCTTCCTCCTCTTTGAGGAGCGCCTTTGCCTCCTCGTCGGCGGCCTGCTGGCGGAGATTTTCCGCTTCCTCGGCGGTTATTTGATTGCCGTAGAGGTCAAAGTAGACGGGTTTTTCCACCTCGACCACCTTGTCCTGATAGACTATTTTGTCCTGGTAGACGATCTTGTCCTTGTATACCACTTCGGGTTTCGCCTCGCCCGCCTCGCGTTTGGTGTATGGGCGCAGCTCGGACGCGTCGAAGGGAGTGGGCTTGGAAAAGTCGTATTCGTTTGAAGACACCAGCTTGTCGAGGATGGTGCGGGAATACTCGTATTCGCTCCTTTCCTTTGTAAGGTACAGCTTGCCGTCCTCCGTGAGAGAGTAGTAGCGGCGCTGTCCGCCTCCCGTCTCGTCGGGGCTGCCGTCGTAGGACGCGACAAGTCCCTGTTTTTCAAGGCGTTTGAGTTGGTTGTACAGGGTAGCTTGCTTAAGCGCGTACTGACCCGTACTTCTGTCCTCTATCTCCTTGAGGATCTCGTAACCGTATTTGTCGTTGTCAACAAGACAGCCCAATATGATGGTTGTCACGTTGCCGCGGATCAAATCGCTGTTTACAGAAGAAGCATCCATATTTTTTCTCCTAATTTTTGTAAATCTATTTTAGCAGACTATTATACAAAAGTCAATATTTTATAATAGTCATTGTAAAATTTGCCCATAATGTGCGGCGAATAAGCGCGAACATTGTCTTAGTCGTCCTTGCGCAGCTTTATCACCTGCGCGGCGCGCTTGCGGTGATCCTCCTCTATGGCGGCATAGTGCTTTTTGGTGGTGTTTACGTCGCGATGTCCCAGCACGTCCGCAACCATATATATATCGCCCGTCGCGCGATAGAGGTTGGTGCCAAAGGTGCTGCGCAGCTTGTGAGGGGAGATCTTTTTCAATGGAGCCGCCTCCAGCGCGTACTTTTTCACGAGGTTTTCCACCGCGCGCACGGATATGCGGTTGACTTGCAATGAGAGAAACAATGCGTCTTTGTCGGGCACGTTGAGCTTTTCGCAGCGTTCTACAAGCGCCTTGCGCTCGCCCTCGATGTATTCGGTGAGGGCAGCGGCGACCTCGTCCCCAAAATACAATATCGCGCGGTTGCCGCCCTTGCGCGTCACGGTGAATGCGTTGGTCTCGAAGTCTATGTCGCCGAGATTCAGCCCCACGCACTCGCTCACGCGGATGCCCGTGCCCAGCAGCAGGGTGAGTATCGCCACGTCCCGCGACTTTGTATTGCGCTGTATCATGCGCTGATGATGGCTCATGCCGTTGCCGTTTTCGGCGGCGTCGAGGATGCGTTCCACCTCGCGATGCTCCAGGCGAATGATGTCCTTGTCGTGCTGCTTGGGCATGGTCAGCTTTGCCGCAATATTGGCGGGGATGCGGTCGTGATTGAAAAAGTACTTGTAAAAAGTGCGCACAGTGGATATCTTGCGCGCCTTGCCCTTGTCGCCGTTGGTGTACTCCCTGCCGTCAAATTCGTAGTAGCTGAGATATTCCAGATACGCCTCCAGATTGCCCAAAGTCACGCGCGAGAGGTCGTCGACAGTGAAGTCAAGCACGCTGTCGTACTTTCTGAAAGCGCGCACGTTTTTTAGCAGATAGTCAAAAAATATGCGCAGATCGTACGCGTAATTGAGGCGGGTCAGGGTGGTGGTCTGCGGCTCGATGCCCACAAAGAAGTCGTCGCAGAATTCGGGCAACTCGTCGCGCAGCTCGCGCAAGCGGCGGGTCATTGTTTTGTCGCGTTCGCTGAAGTAGTTTGCCATATATATAGATATCCTTTTGATTTGTATAACTTTACAAGATAAAGTATATACAACTATGCGCAAAATGTCAACGCATTTGTATATATTTTTCAACTTAATCCTGCAAAGCAGGATTAAAATATAAAAATTCGGATTTTTCAAAAATATTTTACGCATATTTTGCCTCGTCCCAGCGAGTGAAAACAAATCATATCGTTGACAATTGAGTTGGCGGGTGGTATGATTTACTTGCCACAAACTTGAATATAAAGTAAAGAGCGCTTTTATTGGTAACAAGTGCATTTCTTTGCATGCTCTTTACTTTATGTATGCAGGTTTGTGGCGAATCTGAAAGAGTGCGCTTGTTATATTGATTCCAACGTGCGCTCTGGACGGGCGCATTTCTGTATAACACAGAGCTATATGCTCGAAGGAGGAAGCAATGAAACGTACGATCAAACTTTTGGTCACCATGCTTGCATTGGTCGTTCTGATCGCCGCGCTTGCCATAACTCTGGCGGCTTGCGACAAGGACAATGAGCAGGGCGGTACCTATGGGAAAAATCCCGGCACGTCCACGTCAAACGAAGAAATACCGCACAAGCACAATTATAAGGTTGTGGAGGCAAAAAGCCCCACTTGCACCGTGGACGGCAACGTGAAATATTACGCTTGCTCCTGCGGTAAAATTCTCAGCGCAAACAAAGTTGAGATATTGAAGGCTGCAACCGTTCTCCCCGCAAAGGGACACGACAAGGTGACGACAAGCTGGGAGAGTGATGATGTTTCGCATTGGCATAAGTGCAACAATTGCGATGCAAAGTTTGATATCCAAATGCACATTGAGGGAAGCGACATTATAAGGGACAGCGAAGCGACATGCTCATCACTGCCACATTTTCACCGAGAGTGCACCGTTTGCCATCATAGTGTGGCAGAATTTGACTTCGGCGAGTTGTTACCACATGAGTTTGGTGATTGGATAGATGACACGCCCGCAACCTGCACAAAACAGGCACATCATCACAGGAATTGTGTCAATTGCGGCTACACAGAAAGTGAAGATTACGGCGAGTTGTTGCCACATGATTTTGGCAATTGGATAATAGATGGGGAAAATGTATGCAACAAAGATAATACTCCGGTGCCCAGGCATAAAGAGTGTGCCAATTGCGAATATACGATAGTGGACGAAAACTATATCGTGCCTCACACTTGGAAAGAACAGTTGACGGGTGATAGGCAAAAAGAATGCACAAAATGCGGATATAAGGAAAATGTATATGAAGAGCGTGATGGCAAGATATACTTGGGTGAATATCCGCAGACAAAGGAAACGGACGACGGCATAACCGCTACGCTTGCACAGATGAGCGGCGACAGGCCTGTCAAGGGTAATGCAGGTAAATGGACGGACTATGGCTATTTTATAGGGCTCAATACCACTAGTTATGGTGGTTATGGCGTCCCGGTCAAAGATGAATTTATGTGGTACATAGACCTCGAGTATGACGGGGCGAGATATCGCGGCGTATACTTCACTTCATACAGGCCGATAGCCACCGATGCCGACGGGTTGACCCATCAGGACGATAACGCGTATTACGTCAATTCACTGTATTGGTTCAAGTGGGAGCCTATTGAATGGCGCGTGCTGGAAAAGACAGACGGAGAAGCATTCCTTATGAGCAACGTGATCTTGGACAGTCAGCAGTATTATTGGAAACATGGCGTACGTAGTATAGACGGCAAGTATATAGTATCTCCCAACAACTATAAAGAGAGCGATATAAGAGCTTGGCTGAACGGTACGTTTTACAACCAAGCGTTTGACGAACTTGCGCAAGCGATAATCAATGAAACTCTTGTGGACAACAGCGCTGCAACAACGGGATATAGTTCCAACGAAAACGCTTGCGAAAATACAAGCGACAAAGTTTTCCTGCTAAGCTACGCGGATGTGATGAACCCGAGCTACGGTTTCAATCCTGACTCCGGTTGCGATGATGAGGCAAGGAGATTGAAGCCAACAGATTATGCGCAATCACAAGGCGCATTTGTCTTAAGAACAGCAGACAGCATTTACTACGGCAACGGCTATTGGATGCTGCGTTCGCCTTCCGACTACAATAGCATCAGCGTGCTCGAGGTCATCTACAGCGGCGACGCCGACTTTGCCGCCCCGGTGGAATGCACCGATCGCGGCGTGGTGCCGGCAATTAAAATTCAATTGTAAATAGAAATAATTCGGACAGGGCAGCGGCTTGGCAAATCGCCAAGCCGCTGCGTTTATTGCCAAATTGCGCACCTGTATGCGATTATTCCTCAATGCGTTCGCGCAGTTTTTGCAAGATCTTGTTTTCTATGCGGCTTATCTGCACCTGGCTGACGCCCATCTCCAGCGCGACTTCGTTTTGCGTCTTGTCGCGGAAATAGCGTAAAAAGATTATCTTTTTTTCGCGCTCGGGCAGGTCTAGGATGCAGTCCTTCAGCATCAACTTGTCCAGGTTTTCGTCGGGGGAGACGTCGCCCACCAGCCTGTCTCCAAGCGGAGTGCCGTCCTCATCGCCGCCGGTTTCGCTGAGGGACAGCAGGTAGTGCGTGGTGTCCATGGCAAACACTATGTCCTGCGCGTCCACGCCGAAGTGCGCCGCAAGCTCGTCCACGGAAGGCTCCTCCTCGCCCTGCTTTTGCTTGCCGTCCACATATTGGGCTATCTTGCTTGCGAGGGTCTTTGCCCAGCGGGACACCTTTACGGCGCCGTCGTCGCGCAAGAAGCGCTTGATCTCGCCGCTTATCATGGGCACCGCGTATGTGGAGAAGCGCACCCCGTACGCCGCGTCAAAGCCCATCATCGCCTTGATGAAGCCCATGGAACCAAGCTGCATAAGGTCGTCGTACTCAAGCCTGCCCCTGAAGCGCTTGACGATGGACCTTATCAGAGGAATGTTTTGGGATATCAGCGTCTGCTTTGCGTCCTCGTCGCCGTCCTGCGCCAGCTTGATGAGCCGCAGAGTTTCCTCGTGAGTAAGCATCAGCCAAGCACCTTTTTCATCGTGACAGACGTGCCTTTGCCCGGGGCGGACTGTATGCTCATGCTGTCGGTGAAGGTCTCGATGATGGTGAAGCCCATGCCGCTGCGCTCGTCGTCGGGACGGGTGGTGTAAAACGGCTCGCGCGCCGCTTCCACGTCCGCTATGCCCACGCCCTTGTCGCTGACGCACACGGTGATGGCGCTGTCGCCCTCGTCAAGCGTGCAGGCAAGCTCTATCTCGCCCTCGCCGCCCGCATAGGCGTGTACGACAGCGTTGGTCACGGCTTCGCTCACGGCGGTCTTGAGGTCGTTTATCTGCTCGACGGTGGGGGACAGCGGCAGGGCAAACGCCGCGACCGCACTGCGAGCAAAGGCTTCGTTCCTGCCGTCGGCAGGCAGTTTCATATAAAAATAGTTGTTCATAGCTACCTCATTCAATGATTGGGATGTATGTATATACGCCGCTGGCGCCAAACACCTTGTCCACCTGCGGCGGCACGTTTTTAAGCAGCAGCTCCGCGCGTCGGCCGCGCAACTTTTTGTACCTGCCAAGCACAAGCCCCAGCCCCGTGCTGTCTATGAAGGTCACGCCCTGCATGTCAAGCGTCATGCTGCGCATGTTGCGGGTCTCTATCAGCTTGTCCAGCGCGCCGCGCAACGTGCGCGAGGCATATTCGTCCAATTCGCCGTACAGCTTGACGCATATATCGCCGCCTTGCGTTTTGAATTCAAGATCCATATCTGCCTCCGTCCCCAAGCATATATCGCCGGGGAGTGAAGTAAAATCGCCACTTTTGTAAAAAAAAGTTTTTTTAGGCGTAATGCTGTCAAAAATTTCTGAAAATCTAGCGTAAAAATCATTGACATTGTCGCGTTTTTATTGTATATTGTACAAGTCGTCAGTCGGCGGTACTGCGGGGTGTAGCGCAGTTTGGTAGCGCATCTGCTTTGGGAGCAGAGGGTCGGGAGTTCGAATCTCTTCACCCCGACCAACAAAATCACCAGCCGCCGTTGAATGTGCCGATAAGGGCCTTTAGCTCAGTTGGTCAGAGCAGTCGGCTCATAACCGATCGGTCCGCGGTTCGAGTCCGTGAAGGCCCACCATAATATTTTGGCCCGGTAGTACAGTTGGTTAGTACGCCAGCCTGTCACGCTGGAGGTCAGGGGTTCGAGCCCCCTCCGGGTCGCCAAAAACTTGTGGCAGTGACGCTTGTCGCTGCCACAAGTCAATACGCACAAGAAGAAGCTCATGCCTCGGTAGCTCAGTCGGTAGAGCAAGGGACTGAAAATCCCTGTGTCGGTGGTTCGAGTCCGCCCCGAGGCACCAACATTGACCTTGTATGCTGGTGTAGCTCAACAGGCAGAGCAGCTGATTTGTAATCAGCAGGTTGATGGTTCGATTCCGTTCACCAGCTCCAAATCGAATTCGTCCGCAAGGCGCGCGCCAAGCAACGAAATATACAATATGGGTAGGTTCCCGAGCGGCCAAAGGGGGCAGACTGTAAATCTGTTGTCGGTGACTTCGGTGGTTCGAATCCACCCCTGCCCACCAAGAGAAACCTAAAACGAACCACAAATTATGTGTGAAGCGTTTTGGGTTTTTCTTTATGTTTTTTTTGTATAAACCGTCGTCACGTTATGCCGCGAAAGGCGCGTGCGCGTGCAATGCGCGTGCAAAATAATGTTATCTTTAATAAAATGTTTTATTTACTTTCAAAATTGTTTACATTGGATGGCGAAGAGTGTTAATATTATGATATTGAAAGGAATGGCGTTTGCGCGTACGCGCAGCGCGGGGATACATAAAGGAGAATAGAGCAATGACCCAAAAGGCTAAGAGGAATGTGACGGTCGTGTTGTGTGCGATAATGACAGCGATGTTTTTGCTGCCTACGCTTTCAGCGTGCAACGATTCTACTAAAGACACGCAATATGTTTACGCGGACGCGACAAGAGTGCAATATTCATCGGACGGTTTATACACCACCACGGTCACCGCAGCGGACGCAAACATTCCGTCCGACATAGGCGCGGGAGCGATCACCGTTGAGTACACTTCGAGCGCGCCGGATGAGAGCGAGACCAAACGCGCGCAGACGCAAAGCGTGACCCGCAAGGACGAACATACTCTGGAAGTGACTTTCAAGGATGGTGAAGCAAGCACTGCCAAGCCGATCGGATATGACATGACGATCGTCACCAAATCCAAGCGTGGCAAGGCGCAGAAGGCGGCTTTTGCGTATGTGGGGGTTGACTATCCGCAATATACCGTCACTCCCAATTTGAGTTCTGTCTCGGCGCTTGACGAGGAGCTGACTTTGACGCTTGAGCTTGACGAGAGCACTTACAAGGACGACGTGTCGGCTGAGGACATAACTCTCACGGGCGCGTTCAAAAAATTGAAGATAGAAAGAGTAAGTTCGGCAAACAAAAACTTGACTTTGTATCTTACGGGCGACCCCAAGTATCGCAACGAAACGGGGGGCGCCATGTATCGTGACGAGTCTGACGGCTCTTATCACAACGGCGGCGTGAAAATTGCGGCGTCGGCAGTCAACGACAGCATGTACGACATAGAGGCGAGCATCCCCGTGGAGGACGTGTCCTTTGTGTTTGACGCGAGCGGGCTGAAGATGCAAGGCGACATAGCGGAGATCCCCGTATATCTTTACGGTTATGCATTCGGGGACGCGGCGGCAAGCGATTTTGTTTTCAAGCAGATCGACATCAACGGCACGTACGACGAAAATGCAGGGCAGGCCGCCGAAAATGCAGGGCAGGCCGCCGAGGTAAAATATCAATATAAAGTCATGCAAGGCGTAAACGTCATCGGCTTTGATAAAGCGGACGGCGACGCTTCGCACGGCATACTGAGAGTGCAAGTCGATGGCGCCGACAGCGAAAATGAGGTCGCGGCAAAGCTGAGCGGCAATATTCTTACGGTTGCCGGACATGTTATAGGCAGAGATAAGGATCTTGATTGCAGCGTTACCATCGACCCCGCAAGTTTCTATGCGGTATTCGACTATGCCGAGGAAGTCGGCGGCAACTACAACTTTACGCTGATTTTGAACGCGAGCAACGGCACATTCAACGATAATATCAAAAAGAGCGATATATCCTTTTCCGACGATTTTGTTGGCGCCGAGGTCAGATCCTTTACGTTGACGGGCGACAAGACCGCGGAACTGCAAATTACGTTGCCGTCCAATGGAGTCAAACTGGAAGATATGTATCTCAAGGGCACGGTTGCGCTTGCGGCGGGCAGCATGACCAATCGCTGGGGCAAGACGTCGGACAAGATTGAGTGCACAAGGGCATACGATTACGACACGATGGGGCGTTGGACGATATTGGACGACGCCTGGGACACGATAAAGGACGTTGCCTCGACAGTAAAGGACGCAGTGACCAACCTGGATAATTGGGGGAAGGTTTTCGATGTCGGCGGCAAGATTTTTTCGGGCGTCGGAGCGGTTATAACCGTGCTTGAATTTTTGGGAGTCATTGAGTCTGCGAAGGCAAAGTTGGACAAGATCTACAACTATTTGCAGGGCATGCATGAGGAATTGGTCGCACTGTCCGCAAAGATAGACGAGCTTTTGCGCGAGACGCAATCCAAGCTGAACGAAAACACGATCACTTCTTTCTACCAAAATAAGTTGTATATGATGAAAGAATATCGCGGTTACGCCGTTGCCGCAATAAAGGACGCAAAAGCCGCTCTCATAAAGGAGAACGTCACGCAGGAACCAAATGTAGGCATGGATGGCGACGTTATGCACCGCGCGGCATGGACGGATTATGTTAAAAAGGTCTTCCAACGCGTAAGCGAGACGGACGGCGCGATCTTCGACAAACTTCTGGAGCTGTATACTTCCGTTTGCGGAGAAGTTTCGTCAACGATGGGCGGCAAGAGCATCGTCACCACTTTTGACGAGTATGTCGCAAACTACTACAACTTCGACACGCAGGGCTATGACAGCAGGGAGGAGTTCCGCAATTCCATAGCCGTGGAGTTGCACAGCACCTACTATCTTTTGTGCGCGTACAATCAGTTCAGGGAGACGCCGAAACAGAATATAATCAACTCCATCACCACGCAGTATCAAAACGTTGAGACTTATCTTACAAAGACCAATGCCGTTCAGCGCAGGACGGACGGACATTTCTATATGTACGCCGCGAGCAAGGACGTGGAAGTGGTGAAAAACTTTACCATCAAAACAAAAGAGAGACCGTCTAAGGAGCGCGATTGGTTTGACAAGAGCTCGATAAAATATCCCATGAACATAGACGACAGCACGCTTTGCAGTTATTTCACCAAGAGAATGCACGGCGGCACGCTTGCGGACGAGTTCAAATCCATAGGATACAGCGATAAAAACGTAAAGATCTATCTGAGCATGTTGCTGAGTTTCGATGATTTCTGGAAAGCGTTCGACGGGTATATGGCCATTGTGACGACTGCTGCATTGACCGGCATAAAGTTGGACATGACATCGACGGAATTCAAGTATATAAAAAACTCAAGCGCAATGGTGACGAGCAACTTCAACCCGAACAACATACAACTGAACACGACCTACACGCTGTTTGAAAACGTCTACTACTTCCATGCGATCGAATAGCGAAATGTTGCCCGCAATGAAGGCGGGCGACGGTATTTTTTGAAACAAAATCGTTTGGAAATAAGAGGGAAACATATTTTTGAAGATCAAAGAGGCTTAATATGACAAAGCGTTTGGACAAAATATTGTTGGCAGTCGCGATAGTTATCATTGCGGCATGCGCGGTCGTAACATTTACATTTACATTCGATTCCGCAAGCGAGACGGCGTATGCGGCAACGCAACACGCCCTGACTTTCGGCAATGATACGCACGGCAGCGGGCATGCGGGGACAAAGATCACGAAAGATTATTTGCTCACGCAGTTGAACGAGGACGGCAACTATGCGTTGAAGTCCGGCAATTATTATTTGGGCGATAATCTTGAATTGGATCATATGCTGTACTTCGTTGGATCCGTCAACCTCTGTTTAAACGGCTATATGCTGACGACTACGGCAGGTCCCGTCATTACCATCGACGACGGAGTTTCTTCTGCGACGACGGAACACAAATCGCACGAGTATTGCAGGATATTCGACTGCCACGATTCAAAATGCACCGACACGAAGCACAAACAGCATCAATTTACAAATCCCATAGACAACAAGCCCATGAACGTGGACGGCGGACTTATCACAGGCGGCAAGGGCAGCGGCGGCATAAACATATATTGCGGCATATTGTACATCTACAACGGCACGATCGCAGGCAACCAAAGCGTTTATGGAGGCGGCGGAGTCAACGTGACTAGCGGCGAGTTCAGAATGTACGGCACCGCCACCGTCATGTACAACAAGGCGGGCTGGTATGGCGCGGGCGTCGCGATGGGAAACAACACAAAATTTTTGATGAAGGGCGGCACGATAAGAGACAACGGCGTGCCTATGGACAGTCAATACAGCCGCGGCGGCGGAGTGTATCTTGATAAAGGCGTGAGATTTGAGATGAGCGCGGGCACGATATGCAACAACTCCGCGAAGGAAGGCGGCGGCATATATTTTGTAAACGACGCGGACTCAAACGTTTCCGCGCACGTCCTGCTTTTGGGCACGGCGAAGATCTACGACAATACGGACGGGGACAATGGCTATCCATTCAACATCAGATGTGAGAAAGAACATGGGGTCATAGAAGTGGGAGGCGTTTTTCATACGGGAGCGCGCATCGAGTTGTCGACTACGCTGTCTATAGAAGATTGGGACAACCTTGCGCAATTGCTTGCTCCGCATGAGGTTTTCACCGACGAGTTGGGACTGAGTACTGCCGGCGTATATGCAGACACTGACTCCTTTGAGTGGCTGGGTGCGCACAATCACGGCAATATATCATATATCCCTTTGACGCGTGACACCATGAACAGATATTCTTACAAATTGCCCCAAGGCAATTACTTTCTCAATGAAAATATATTGAACATGGGAGCTGTAGAATTTGCCGCGGGATCCAGGCTTTGCCTTAACGGATTTAGTATTGGCATGATGAATGCAAGACTCGGTCACTATCCTATCATCCTTAATGATAATTGCGTGATACTTAATTGCAAAGAAGAAGGTGCGAGGGGTAATAGCAGCGGTAAAATAGAGACCGGGATCACGGTGCGCGGCGACGTGACCATGGAAACAGTTGACAACGGATATATCAATATATATTATACCGGCACCAATGACAAGACATTCAAAGGCGTTGGCGTGTATGTGGAATCCGGCTCGTTCACAATGAACAATGGTATAATAAGTTCATTGTCGGCAAAGTCGACACAAGGAACAGGAGGGGCTGTTTACGTCGAAAACGGAAACCTCTTTTTGAACGGCGGCGAGATAAGCGGAAATTCGGCGAAGGAAGGCGGCGGAATTTATGTGAAAAAAGGCAACGTCACCGTCGGCGGATCGTTTAAGCTTGCAAATAACACCGCCACAAACAGAGGCGGCGGCATTTTTGTCGCGGACGGAAATGTGACTTTGAACGGCGGCGAGATAAGCGGGAATTCGGCGAAAGACGGCGGCGGAATTTATGTTCAAAAGGGTAGTATAACGGCGCGCGCTTCAGTGAACTTTACGGGGAACAAAGCCTCGGGCAGAGGCGGCGGCATTTTTGTCGAAACAAGCGCAACGATACAAGGTTTGAACATCTCAGGCAATACCGCCACGGGCGACGGCGGCGGCGTTTTTGCAAACGGAAACTTGAAACTCATTGATGTCAATATAGGCAAAAATACGTCCAACGGCAAAGGCGGAGGCGTTAATGTGCAAGACAAAGGCGGTTCTGAGATAAGCGGAAATTCGATCATCGGCGAAAACACGGCGAGCGGCAACTCCGACGGGCTGTATTCTATCGGCGAAATAACGATAAAAGGGCTGACTCTCAATAAAGACAAGCTGAACATCGGCGGTGGCAAGGTCACGCTTGCCGACAACGGCTTGACAATATCGGATAGCGTATATATCACCCAAAAAGGCACGCTTGAAATATCGAGCACTGCGGCGCTCGTTTCGCTTGCAAACGGCAACGCGAAGATAACGCTTGAAAACGCAAATTGCAAGATTTCGCTGGCTTCGTCGCTCAAGGCGGACGAGGCACAGCCTAGCAGCAAAATCAATGTAGGATACGCAAGCAAGGATGTCATGGGCACGCTTGTGAGCAAGCAATCGAGAGATTGCGACGTCGACGTGTCACAATATTTTGCATACGTTCCGTTTGATGTTGACGCAAAATTTTGCATTGCCGTGACGAAAGATGTTGTTGAAACAAACTCAACGCACAACCTCGTTCTTGACGATGACGGCGTGAAATTCGATGACAACGATTTTAAGGCGACATACAGTCTTAAATGCGAACGTTGCAACAAGAAAATAAATGGTATCACAATTTCGCCGAAGAGTGAGGAAGAGGTGGTGCAGCCGTCTTGCACAACTAAAGGAACAAAGCGCTATGATTTTGAGCTGACAACGGACGCGATAAAGCAAAGTTTGGGCGAAGAGGCGACATATTACAGTGTTACGGAGTCATATTCAAACTCTTATGAAGCTCCTTTCGGAGAGCCTACAGGGCATAAATGGGAAATCGCGATTTGGGAAGGAGACCCCGGTCACGATGTCACGCCAGACAAAGGATATGGAAGAGCGACGGCAACATGCGCAAACGAAGGGCATGACGTGACGAGAGACGGCAAGAATAGCCTAACTATCAAATATGAAAATCTTGAGCGTCATGAAGGTACAGCGCCATACGTCTACGACGGCAAACCGTATGTACTCATTATATCCGACGATGACGGTTTCAGAAAGTATATCCCCGGATATAGGGAGGAAATAAAATACGCAAAAGACGAAAAATCGAGCGAATGGACAGAGCCGGACGAGATCGAGATAAAGAAAGCCGGATATTACAAGTTGACAATATATACGGATCTCGACAAAGAAAAGCCCATGCTCGAGATAATGATGAAAGTGACTAAGAAGTCGTTGAAATTCGGACTCAACATATCCGAAAGTGTGTATAACGGGAATGAAGTGCAGGATATCGATTTGATATTCAACGGCTTAGCGAGCGGAGAAACCCTGCAGAATGGCGTCGATTATAACCTGAACTTTATCAACGGCAAACCTATAAACGTGGGGACTTACACAATCGGTGTCACGCTTGGCGAAACCGCAGCTGCCCTCAACTATACTTGTGAAGCGCAAATCGAGTATAGGGTGCTCAACGCAAAAATCACGGCGACGGAAGCCTTCAGGCAATATCAGAGCGGGCTCAACTTCATCTATGACGCCAATAAAGACCAGTCTTTGGGTCTGCCCGATGGTCTCCCGTTTACGGCGGTGGGAGACAACAAAATCGCAGTCAGGTATATAATTGAGACATCCGATACGGACGATGCGGACGCCATACTTGCGCAGCTCGAAGAACTTAAAACAAGTGGCAACTGGGACCAAGCTTCTGCGAGCACGCAAAAGGAACCGGGCAGTTGGCGCGTATATTTCAGGTTGACTGCGGATAACCATGAGACATATTACGGCTATTATGTTGTCAATATATATAAAGCCGATTACGTCATCAGGCTTAACAGCAAGGATATTTTCAGCGGTCTCGCCTACGGCGGGGAAATGGCGTCGTTGAAGTCGTATGATGACTTCAAGAATGCGATCAAAGACAATGTATTGACGATAAAAGCAGTCGAAGGCGATGTCGACACGGGCGACAAAAAAGGCGAGATGTTCGACAGCAAAAATTTTGTGCTTTACATCATCAGAAACGGAGCCGTCTACGGCAGCAATGTTTCCTGGCCGGAAAAATTCGCGGCGGGCGAGTATACCATACGCGCAAGCTATTCCGATACGGGCGTTGAGGACAAAAACTATTCCTTTAAGTGGAGCTTTGCAGAAGAGGACTGCACGCCGACGTTCAGCATTGCACAATACGTATTGACTGATGTAAGCCTCAGCGGCGATTCGTCCGCAAAGTACAAGGGCGCAGCCTTTGACGACGTAGACGTCAACTTTGACAACTTGGTTTCTGGCGATACTCTGACAAAGAATATCGATTACGTCATCAAATATAACGATACGTCCGCTTTGCCCGTAACTGCGGGAAGCTATACCATCACGGCGGAACTTCTCGACACTCCCGCCGCGGCAAACTACAAACTGCAAGACGGAACGTCGACGACGTTTAAGATCGACAAAGCGCCGCTTGCTTTCGAAGTCCCAACCGGCGACGCCTATAACGGACAGCCGCATGCCTTGCTTGCGACTATAACGGGAGAGGAAGGCGACTTGCTCATCCGCGGCACGGATTACACCGTGCTATATAACAACGCGGGAGACCCTCCTCTCGCCGCAGACACATATAAAGTAAAGATAGTCCTTAGCCAAACTGCGCTCGCAAACAATTACGAGTGCAATGCGGAAGTGGATTATACCTTAGCGCAAGCCAAGATCGCAAGACCTTCCGCAACAAAAAACGAAGAGACTTTCGATTATAACGGTTCGGACAGGACGATGACCATAAACGGCTATTCGGATAGCTTGATGACGGCGAAAGCCGCCGAAGGCAGCACGTTCAATATCTATACGGGCGCTTTCTCGGCGAAGAACGTAAAGAAAGGCGGCTATACTCTTGAAATATCTCTGAAAGATCCCGCCAACTACACGTGGAAAGAAAAAGGCGAAGACAAGGTTCAATTTAAGCTTACGCTGAAGCCGGTGTCCCTCGATTTCGAAGTCCCGGATGGCGGAGCGTATGACGGGCGCACGCGCTTGTTGCTTGCCACGATAAGCGGCGAGGGTAACGACACTCTCGTAAGAGGAAGAGATTACGACGTGAAATACAACAACAAGTACGATCTCCCGCTTGCCGCGGGCACATATACCGTCTCCGTTGTGCTCAGGGACAGTGAGCTTGCCAACAACTATTCAGCACCCGTTCCACAGCAATATACTATCTCAAGGGCGCAGCTTACAAAGCCGACGTCGAAAGATGGCGCTGTCGCAGAAAAGGTGTACAATGGCGAATCGCAGTATATTGAAATTGATGGGTTTGACGGAGAGCTTATGACGGCCGTCGCGTCGAAAGGCTCATCTTTCGGCGCGTCCACGGGAAAGTTTTCCGCGAGGGATGTGAACGAGAACGGATATAAGCTTGTCCTCTCGATAGCCGACACGGGCAACTATGTGTGGAAGAACGGCGGACAGGAGGCCGTCGAATTTACGCTTACGCTGAAGCCGGCGTCCCTCGATTTCGAATTGGCTTCGGGCGAGAGCTACGACCCAGACCCAAGCCGCTATGACATCTTGGGCGTTATCCAAGGCGAGTCGCACGACGTGCTGAAAAAGGGAACGGATTACAGCGTGAAGTTCAGCGGTTTGGACAAGCCGACAAATGTCGGGGTTTACAGCGTCGAAGTTGTGCTTTTAAGCACGCCTCTTGCAAACAACTATCAATTGATCGAGACGTCAAAGACTTATACGATCGCCAAAAAACAGCTTGCAAAACCCACTATCGAAAGTGTGGATCTCACCTACAACGGGCGGATTCAGTTTGCGCGCGTCAGCGGCTTTGACTACAAGACCATGACCGCAAACGTCGAGGAATTTGTGGGCGACAGGCTCAACGCAACGGACGCGGGATCGCACTCCGTCGTCATTTCCATAAGCGATAAAAACAATTATCAATGGGAGGACGGAAGCGATGACTCCATAACGCTGACGTTCGCCATAGCTCCTGCCGCGCTGACGTTTGAGACGATGGGCGGAGGGGCCTTCGACGGCAATGAAAAGTCTGCCGAAATAAAATTCGGCGGGCTGCTCGGAGACGATTTCTTTGTTGCCGGCGAGGACTATGTCGTGAAGTACAACGGAAGCTCGGCGCTTCCCGTAAACGCGGGCGACTATGCCGTGACCGTCGAGTTGCAAGACACCATATATGCCAACAATTACGTTGTTGTCACGACTTCGCAAACATTCGGCGTGACAAGATTGCCGCTCAAAAAGCTTGTGGCACAACAATTCACCGCCGAAATGAACGGCAAGACGCAGACTTTTGATATCGATGGCTACGACGATACGATGTACGTGCTGTCAGGCGCCCATGTCAAGGACGGCAAACTTGCGTCAAGAGGGACGGCAAATACAACGTGACCGTGGCTATAAAGGATAAGACAAATTATATGTGGGAAGACGGCACAAACGACGATATCGTCATCACTATGTCAGTCGTGGATCCGCGCCCGATCGGTTACGATGAAATGCTCGCGATGGAGATCGCGATCCCCGCAGGAGTCGCGTTGATAGGTGCAGCTTTGGCGGTCGCGCTGATATTGCGCAAAAAGCGCAAAGCGGCAAAACTCAGCGGAGATCCCGACAAAAACGATGACGTCGAGGTCAAGCACCCGGAAGAGCCTGCTAATGACGTAGAGGTGGAGCAGAATGACAATGTTGCCCAACCGTCCGAAAATGCGGAGGCCGAGGAACCTGTGGTTGAGGCGAGCGAGCCATCCGGCGCAAACGCCACCGAAGAGCCTGCGCAAGAGGCTACATCGGATGCTACGGACGTCGAAGAAACGGAAAACGCTCCGTCGGAGGACAACGGAAAAGAGTCGGACGCAGACAACGAATGACGCCTTTTGCCGAAGTCGTCGTACGACGCGGCGTCATATGAAATCATCAAAAAAAACGCTTCCGGATACGGGAGCGTTTTTTATGGAACAAGATATCTAAAATCATACGAACAGATATATCAGCACAATAAGCAACATCACAAACAAGTACATAAGCGAGAATCCGTTGTATTCCTTTTTAAGTACGGGCTTGTTTGCGTCAAAGAAGAATAGGAACGGTATGGCAAACAGCGCGTAATATGATTTGCCCAATCCCCAATCTGAAGCGAATGGCATCGCTCCCAACAGAAAATCCACTCCCGAAAGGAACAGCAACCACAGGCTGAGATACTTTGATGTATCCAAAGCGCGCGCATTGACCTCTTCCAAATTCTCGTAAATAAGCGTGGTCGGCCTGAACCACTTCCTGCCGTCGGGTGAGAACCTGCATTCCTCTTCGTAGGGGAGCGGCCTTCTGGCATGACGACGGAAGGCAAGTATTATTCCTGTTATAAATACATAGTGCGGCAGCGCTTTTGACGGGAACAGACACATTATCAATATTTTTGGAAACATAACGCCCGAACGCATAAGCCCGTTGAGGACAAACGTGGCTATGACATACAGTATGGGCAGCGCTCCCAATGAACGGAACAACACCAGTTTCCATTTGGTATTCACCCATCTTGGGCGCGTGCAGAAAAACAGACACATCAACAAGCACAGCAACTGATCCAAAAATATATTGAAAGACGGTATGTTTTTCAAAAGCAGAACGACCAATTTTGTCGAGATAAGCTCCTGTACAGCCGCGAGCATTTGGGCGGTATCGCCTACGGGAATGGACTCGGGATGTATGTCCAAAGCCACCAATATTTGGTTGACCGCTTCCGCGATGTCCCCGTACTGCGAGGATATCATCTTGAAAAGCTCCTGTATCAGCACCATTATCACTCCCGCTATCGCAGTGTATATCAAAAATTCTGCGAAAAACATCACAAGCGTCAGTATAGCCACGCGCCGTATTGTCTTGCCCATCCTGCCGCGGTCAAGATTGAGAGCAAGCGTCACCGTAGCCACAAAATATAAGGGGATGACCACTGCGCCCAAACTGCGTATTGTGTCTATGAGGACGCCGAATTGACCTTCCAACTTGAATGATGTAAGCGCTTGAAGTATACCGAGCATGTCTACGGAACCTATGGAATCCAGAAGTTTGTTGGCTTGGGTCAGCGCGTTGGCGATGACAAAATAGGACGCGAGCAGCGTCATAAAGAAGAAGAACATAGCAATATATCTCAAAAATACAAAACTATGTCGTTTTCCGTATAACAAACTTTCGTTCAGAGTCATTGTATCCTCCCCAACAATGGTTTTGTCCTTTTTTGCGTCGCGCCCTTTGCGCACGTTCAGGCGGCAAAGAACTTGTAGTTTTGCCTTTGCGGCGATTTTGCCGAATTGGTCATGCTTCCATTATGGATTCGCCTTCCATGTCCATAATGCCGACGATATCCGCAGCGTACTCTCCGTCGCCCAAAGGATGTTGTTTCAACTCGTCGTAAGTCTTGTTCATCATCAATATCGCGGCGTCGGAGTAGTGTTCGCCGCCGAATATGTCCGTCACCACAAATTGATAGACATAAAATTGCGAGTCAAATGCGTCGCTTCCGAGCGGATCTTCATAAACTTCATAGCCGTTTGCGCCAACTGGCACGTCCTCGACGCGCATATTTGAAACAACGTCGCCGACCGCAAAGCTTTCTCCTTCGGCGTAGTAGTGTACCTTGAGATAGGGATATTCCACTTGAATTGAATCCGTGGATCTCAGCAGAGTAAGCTCCTTGTCGGACATGCCGGTGACGGGGTCTATACCGTTCCAAGCGCCAAGTATCTTGTAATATCCGCCCATCTCAAACGTTTCATCCCAAATGTAGGCGAAGCGCAGGTTTGTTCTTTCACCATTCAAAATTATCGGAGCGGTGTAAATGACATATTCCGCCGTAGTCTCTATAGGAGTCACAAACAGTTTGCACCCGTTCAGCGTTATCCATATTCCGCGGAAATTGCTGTGGCAGTCGAGGTCATCCCACGAGCCTAATAAGTCGTTATCGCGTCCAAAGCGAGAGTAAGCAAGATCGATATATTCGAGATTTTCGCCTCTGCCGAGCAGAGCGAATTCCACAAGGTCGAAGTCATACGACAGGACGTAGTCAATGGACGACTCGTCCAACTTTATTCCAAACGAGCCGTCCTCTCGCTCGCTGCCGTAGTCGGAGAATTTGATGGGATCCGAGGGGATGTTTGAATACACAAAGTCGAGATATTCTTCATAAGTCTCGGAGGGGCAAACGCCGTCGAAATATTGTTGCAACTGCTTTGCGTCGTAATGTAGAGGATAGAAAAACGACAACCCGCGGGATTGGCTCTTTTCTTTGCCGAAAACGTTGTATATCACGATGTTTTTTATTGCGGCAGTCAGGTCTTTTGCCTCCTCACAGGCTTTGAAGTTTTCCGCAAAATGGCCCAAGTCTATCAGATTGCTGTAACCTTCCATATCCGTAGTGCCGCCGTATTTTTGCGAAAGCTTGGCGCTCTGAGCAATTTGTTGTACGCCTTTTGCGGAAACAGCGTCCTCTTTCATACTTTGCGTTACGGATTCAAACGCTTGCCTTAGTTCGCCGAACTTTGAAAGGTCAAGCGCGGACAACGTTGCCGTGGCGTCCTTATCATTGGCGGTGCATTTGGCAAAATATGCGTCCGCGACGGCTTTACCGAGCTCGCCGCCGGATATGCTTTTGTTCTCGGCGATGGCGTCTATCAGCGCGCCGTAGTCCCATCCTCCGGACGGTTCGATCTCCTCCGAGGCAAGCATATAGCGTGTATATGGTTCAAGCATTTCTGCGGTTTCGTAGTTTGCCATGAGGCATGCGTCAAATCCAATCAGCTCGAATCTGTCCGTCATCTTGGAATGGACATTGTTGATAGCTGTGTCCATCTCGGCAAGACTCAGCGCGTCAAAATCGTAATTTTCATCGTTTGCGACGCCGTTCAAGCTTCCTCCGCCGTGATCCCAAACTATCGCGCACATCTTTTCGGCAGGGGAGTTCTTTACGCAATACGACAAAAATCCTTCAAACGTTTCCTCTTCGCCCATATTTGATTGCGGCAACTTTTCAAGCAAAGTCAATTTGCCGTCCGATATATTAAAACGGCAAATGCTGTCGTTCGGTATGTCGTGTGAACGCCACTTTGCGGCGCCTCCGGTTTGCAAAATCACGCTGACATTTTCGGGTATGTTGGCGGCAAGCAGTTCATCGATGTTTCTGCCCGCCGCGCCCATTTTCGTTTCGAGATTGGAACCGCATAAATATATGTATATGCTCCATGTGCCCGCCGCGCCCATAGGTTTTTCGGCAGGCTGAGTATTTTTATCTTTGGAACAACCGACAAAACATGTCGCCAAAAGCAACAAGATCAAAAAAATAAGCGGAGTTTTTTTTATTGTTTTTTTCATTTTATCCACTCCATGCGGCGTTTGTTCCCGCAGAAATCAATAATTTTATGCGCGTGAAACTTACTATGTCTATTATACTTATATAGATGTTATATGTCAAATCGAAGACATATTTTTTGATCGTAGCTTGAAAAATTATGGCATTATGACCTTTATACGGCATAAATCCATCATTACAAGATAGGCAAGATAAACAATTGCGGAAACGCCGACGGCATGCCCGAGATCTGGGTCGAATGACCGATTGAGATCAACTTGTACCGACGTCTGACGAGCGATCCGCGGGCGTCGGTATTTTTTTATATCAGCTTAAAAATTTGAGATAAATGAGAAATAAGTGTTACAAATTGTGGAAATATTCAGAGTAGTTTTACAAAAACAGCGACAATTTGGAATAGTTTTTACAAAATATTTTGAGTAAATATGAGACTTTTAAGAGGCAGATCAAGTTTATGAATGCGTATCGCGGCGCAAAAATGCCAAAACTTTGTGCGCGCGCGTATTGCATTGCGCGAAAGATAGTTGTATAATATATGTATCTATACGATATCGCGCAGCGGCGCGTACGCGCATGTCGAGTGCGAGTATGCGACAGGAGAATATATGAGAAAGAATATAGCCAAAATAGCTTTGATATTGTTGATAGTCGCTTTGGCGGTGACTCTGGTTGCGTGCAACGGCGACAATCCGGACGCTTCCAAGCCATCCCAAAAGGAAAAGCCCGAGGCGACAGCCAAGGCGGAAGTCGTCAAGGCGTCAGAATACTTTGACAGGCTGTGGACGTTGACGGAGAGTTTTGGAGCTCAGGAGATTTCCGAAAATGCGGATATCGCGTTGAAAGCGGATATGGCGCTGGAATTGGGCACAAAGAGCCTTAGCAGCAAAAAGCCCGTGCAGAGCCTGGAGTTTGGCGTGCAATACGAGTTGGTACTTGACCGCACATCAAAGGATATCGAGGGCAACTACAACTCCAAAAAGAGCGCGGTGAAGCTGAAGGTATACTCCGGCAACATAGAAGTGTGCGCGATATACTTTTTTGTGAAAGATCCCACAAGAGTGTTCTTCGATTTTGACGGCAAGCAAGTGGTCGTCAGCGCGGATATAGCGGGACTTAACGGCGAATTGGGCGGCGTGCTGGGCGGCTGGCTTTACGGCGAGGACGAGGACGGAAACAGCGTAAACGGCATGCTCAACATGTTTTTGGGCGCGATGGGTCCTGACAGCGGCTGGTCGCTGAACACTCCCATCAATCAATTGCTTGAAATGTCGGGCATTCCGCTCAAGCAGATGCTCAAGGACGACGAGGATATGCAAAAGCTGTTGGCTCTGTTGCTTGCGGGCAACGATGTGGATATGCTGTTTGACGGCGAGGATATAAACATTTTGTCGCTGCTCAAGTCCGATGTGGTTTCGGGCATGATCTCTGCCGAGAAGTCCGAGGGCGACGGCGTGACTGAATATGTCGCCACTCTCACGGGCGGCAGTTCGGGGAGCGTTTCGCTTGGCGGCGTCATGAGCGGTCCCATGGGCGATATGATGGACAGCGTGCTAAACGGCATGGGCGGCATATTGGAGCTTGCCTCAAAAGCCACTGCACAGATAGGTTTCACCGAGAAGGGCGGCGCGTTTGACAGCCTGTATCTCAACGCGGATTTTGCGGGAATGGCGGCAGGACAAGAGCAACTGCTTGACGCAAACGGCGTTACCAGGGTATATCCCTACTTCAGATGTACGGTAAAGGACATCGAGTTGGGCGCCGCAAGCGACTACTCGCTGGGCATAAAGACTACCGATTACAGCAGCGAGGTGGCGTTTGAATTTGCAAACAAGATGAGCATTCAGGGCATCTCCGTGCAAGAGGATGAGAGCGGCGCGGAAGAGGCGCCTGAATTTGCAGCGAGCGCGGAGGAAGAAGAGCAGCCCGTTACGGTCGAGGCGCGCATGATAGGCGTGCTGGACCTTATGGGCGTGGGCAGCGCCAACCGCACCCGCATGAACGCGTATATCGCCGTGGACGGCGAACACATAATAGACGTCGGTTTCAACGCAACTACGCTGGCTATCGTGCCCAACCTGACATATGCGGACGGCGCGATGAAGGATGTCCTTGCGGCAGCGGGCAGCGGCATATATCAAATATTCGAGATGTTCGGGATTGCGGACGGCGACGCGCTTGCGCGCTTTGCGGACGCGTTTTTTGGCAAGGACGAGCAGGGCGACATAGATTTTGATACGCTCAACTCAAATTTGAATGGCATATTGGTGCAAGGCTTTGACATAGGCGCAAGCTTCCAAAGGATGGCGCAAAAGATGGCGGATATGTTTATCCGGATCCAGCTCGACGATGGCGGCGAGCATACGCCTCCCGCGGAGCCTTCCGAACCCGCCGAGCCCGAGGAGCCGGAAGAGCAGCCGCAAATGCCCGATATCTCGCAATACATGCCGTATTTGCCCACATATAAGCAGATTTTTGCGGCGACAAAGGCGGTCGTGCGTTCCTTGAAGATGCAAAACGGCGTCGTGCAATTTTCAAACGCGGACATTGTGGACTTTATGTTGACGATGGTCAACATGACAAGCGAGGAGGAGCTTACGCGCGAGCAACTCAAGGAGGAGGTCGTCGCCGAGATGAGCGCCATGCTCCAAGAAAACGGCAAACAGCTCGCCGCATATTACGACACCATCTTCGACGCGGTATCCGCGCTGCGCATAGAGGGCGTGGCTCCATTCGTCGCAGAGCGCACGGAGGACCCCGCGGCGGACGCCATGACGGCGATAGAGTACATTATCGATCTGCTTCTCGGGCAGCCCATCGGCGTAAAGTGCGCGTTTGACTACACAAGCGGCGCGGCGCTGAGCGTGGAAGTGACGCTGGGCGGCGCAAAGCTCAGCTACAGCGCGTCCCTCAACGCCTATGCCATCACCGACAGCACCTTCGAGGATCTCGGCGCAGGGCACGGCTCAGCGGACGGCTACGTGGTGATAGATATCAACGATTTTAACAACATAGAAGAATAAATCCGACTCAGCATAATGTGTTTTCCGTTCCGCTATGCCGACAGTTATAGGTTGTCAAGCGCGGGCGGGAGGTGTATAATCCTGATATGCAACTGTACATCCACATTCCGTTTTGCAAGCAAAAGTGCCGCTATTGCGACTTCAACAGCTACGCCTGCGTGGACGACGCGCTGAAGGTCAGCTATTTTGCCGCGCTCAATCGCGAGCTTAAGTTCGCAGCCGAGGCATATTCCGCCGCAAAGATATCCACCGTCTACATAGGCGGGGGGACTCCCAGCGCGGTGGAGAGCGTGCGCATATGCAATATTATCAAGCAGATAAAGGACAGGTTTGACTGTTCGGAGCTTGAAGAGGTCACCATTGAGTGCAATCCCGAAAGCATGACCGAGGAGAAACTTTCGGCGTACAGGCAGTGCGGCATAGACCGCATAAGCATAGGTGTGCAAAGCCTTGACGACCGCAATCTGCGCTCGGTGGGCAGGTTGCACGACGCGGCGCAGGCGCTGGACAAGCTGGCGCTTGCGGCGAAGTATTTTGACAACATCTCCGCGGACGTCATCATCGGTCTGCCATACGATAGCGCGGAGGCGGTGAGGCGGGAAGCGAGCGTTCTTGCGCCGTTGGTGCAACATATGTCCGCCTATCAGCTCACCCTTGAGGAGGGGACGGAGCTTGCGCGGCGCGTGCGCGAGGGGAAGGTAATGCTGCCGACGGACGACGAAGTGGCGGATATGCAGGACGCCGTTATAGACGCGCTTGCCGGGCAGGGATTTGAGCGCTACGAGGTGTCCAACTTCGCGCGCGAGGGCAGGCGCTCCAAACACAACATGGGATATTGGACGGGACGCGAGTACATAGGACTCGGCGCGGGCGCGCACAGCTATGTCGCCACTTCCGACGGAGAAAAGCCGCTGGCGGGCGGGCTGAGATTCGCCTCTCCAAAGGACCTTAACGCCTACATCGCGGGGGTCAATTGCGCAAGCGACTTTCAGGGCATTCCGCGCGCGCAAATAGACGTGATAGACGCGCAGGACGGCGTGGAGGAGCGCATTATGCTGGGTTTGCGCACATCCGACGGCGTAAACGGCGAATTGCTGAAGGGCAGGATCCCCGACGACTTGGCTCGCTTTTTTGAAAGGAAAGGCGACAATTTGCGCCTCAACCGCGACGGCATGGCCGTGATGAACAGTATTTTGATAAAGATATTAAAAATTTGAAGAGCCTTTAATTCGCTTAGGGACGAAGCAAAAATGTTACATTTGCCTTTGTCAGATCTAACATTTCAAGCGGTGTTGTTCCGTCCCCGGTAATATTTTGCGAGCGAAGCCGAGATCGTGTAAAATTGATAATTACTCAAAAATATACATAATAATCATTGCGAAAATTTGCATTGTTTGTTATAATGGTACTTGAACTTTGGAGGAACAGATGACACCCGATTTTTCAGTTTACGGGGAGACGCCCAGCGCTCCCATCGCTCTCATCGCCACTCCCGGCGCGGAAGAGTTGGTCGAACTTATTGACAAACGCCTCATAGCTCTTTTTAGCGAATCTCATCTTGGCAACAAGCTGAAAAAGGATACCTTCATCATCAAGTCCGATTGCCCCCGCTTCACCAACGGCGACGCAAAAGGCCTCATTTACGAGACGGTGCGCGGCAAGGATCTGTACATTGTGTGCGATCCCGGCAACCACGGCGTCAAGTTCAAGATGATGGGCATGGAGGTGCCGCTGACTCCCGACGAGCACTACGCCAACCTCAAGCGCATCATCTGCGCCTGCACGGGCAAGCCATATCGCATAACGGTCATCATGCCCATGCTGTACGGCGGCAGACAGCATCGTCGTAACGCGCGCGAATCGCTTGATTGCGCAATGATGTTGCAGGAGTTGCAGTCCATGGGCGTAAGCGACATCATAACCTTTGACGCGCACGACCCCAGAGTGCAGAACGCCGTGCCGTTTATGGGCTTTGACAACTATTTTGCCCACTATCAGATACTCAAATCGCTTGTCAAAAAGTATCCCGATATCAAGCTGGATCGCAACAACATGATGGTCATATCTCCCGACGAGGGCGCGATGAGCCGCAACGTGTTCTACGCCTCAGTGCTGGGACTTGATCTGGGCATGTTTTATAAACGCAGGGATTACTCCACAATAATAAACGGGCGCAATCCCATCGTCGCGCACGAATACATCGGCAGCCCCGTCATGGGCATGGACGTGTTTGTCGCGGACGATATGATAGCAACGGGCGACTCCATCCTCAAACTTGCCAAGGAGATCAAGGAGAAGGGCGCGCACAGAGTGTTTCTTGCGGCGACCTTCGCGCTGTTCACCGAGGGCGTGGAGAAGTTCAACAGAGCGTACGCCGAGGGCATATTCGACGCCGTCCTGTCCACCAATCTTACGTACCGCATACCTCAACTTAAGGAATGCGAATGGTTTGTCGAGGCGGATATATCAAAATACATATCCTTTATAATCACCGCGGCAAACGTCAACGAATCGGTTTCCAATCTACTTGACCCCTCTCAGAAGATAAGAGAGCTGGTGGAAACTCACAACAAAAAGTAGAAGGAGGACAAAGTGAAAATTACCTGGCTGGGACATTCATCGTTTTTGCTGGAGGAAAGCACCGGCACAACGATTGTCACCGACCCTTACGACGGGTATATCGGCTTTGAGATGCCTCAGATCGAGGCCGATATAGTTACTGTAAGCCACGCGCACAAGGATCACAACCGCGTTGACCGCGTAGGCGGCAATCCCACCGTGATAAACCGCGCGGGCGCATACGAGATAGGCGGCGTGCATATACTTGCGCATCGCACCAATCACGACGATAAAAAGGGCGCGCTGAGAGGCAGCAACCTTGTGTTCAAATACAGGATGGACGGCGTGGACATCTGCCACATGGGCGACATCGGCGAGCAGTGCAACGCCATACTTGTGGAGTCGTTGATGCCCGTCAACGTGCTGATGATACCGGTAGGCGGCAACTACACCGTGGACGCCGCCGAGGCAAAGGAGTACGTGGACAGGATAATGCCCGACATCGTCATCCCTATGCATTACAAAACCAAAGATCTGGATATGGATATCGACCGTATAAACGAGTTTTTGGACTTGTTTGACGACGAAGATATCATCTTTTCTCAGGGCAACACGGTCGAGTTCGACAGGGCGGACTTCGACGGCGAATCCACCAAAGTATTGGTGCTGGAAAAACTGTCCAGATAAACTTTTCCCCGTCCGTTTGGGCGGGGGACAAAACTTATTTACTTACGAGATCGCGCCCACGCGCGTATCGGTTTCAAATTTTTTTATCAGGAGATCATTTATGAAAGTTTACACAGTTGACGAGCTCAATAACAAGAGTATTTTTGAAGTTCGCGCTTTGGCAAAAGAGTACGGCGTGTCCGCGCCCACCAAACTGAACAAGGCGGAACTTGTCGAACTGATATGCAAAATATCCTCCGGCGCAATGCAGCCCCCGCAGGCGCCGCACAGAGGCAGACCTCGCAAACAGTCCGGAGCGGACAAGCCTGCCGCAACGCCTGTCGCACAGCCTCAACCGGAGCCAAGCGTCGAGCAAAAACAAGAAGATAAGCGCGCCGACAAAGTCGCCGAAGATAAAAAGCCTTTCAATCAAAAACAACGTTTCGATTATTCCAACAAATCCCGATATGACGACTTCAAACCCAAATACCACAGCGTACAGCGCCCGATAGAGCGCCGCAATGAGTCGCGCTCCAATTTCGACTTTCAGCCTGCAAACATGCTTGGCGAGGCGAGGCCAGAAGAGGGTTTGGAACAAGTCAGAGAGGGCTATCTGGAGATAAACCCCGACGGCTACGGCTTCTTGCGCGTCAAGAACGGGGAGTTCAGCGACATGGACGCCTACGTCAACTCCATGAAGATAAAGCAGTTTGGACTGCGCCGCGGCGACTATGTGCGCAGCCTGTGCAGGACTATGCAGGAGGGCAAACCCGCCGCAGTCATCAACGTGACGCATATCAACGGCATGACGCCCGCCGAGATAGGCAAGCGCCCCAACTTTGACGAGATGGTGCCCATCTATCCCAACGAACGCATAAGGCTGGAGCTGCCCAATCAGCCCAGAGAGTACGCCATCCGCTGCATAGACCTCGTGTCGCCCATTGGCAAGGGGCAGCGCGGCATCATAGTGTCGCCGCCAAAAGCGGGCAAGACCACGCTGCTGAAGATGATCGCTGGCTCCATTGCGCAAAATTATCCCGACATCGAACTAAAAGTGCTGCTCATCGACGAGCGCCCCGAGGAAGTCACGGATATGGAGCGCTCAATTAAGGGCGAAGTCATCAGCTCCACCTTCGACGAGCTTCCCGAGCACCACACCAAGACCGCCGAAATGCTGCTGGAAAGGGCAAAGCGCCTTGTGGAAATGGGCAAGGACGTCGTGATCTTGCTTGACAGCCTCACCCGCCTTGCGCGCGCGTACAATTTGACTATTCAGCCCACGGGCAGAACGCTGTCCGGCGGCATAGACCCCGGCGCGCTGCACAGCCCCAAACGCTTCTTCGGCTCCGCGCGCAACATTGAAAACGGCGGCTCGCTCACCATAATCGCAACCGCATTGATAGACACGGGCAGCCGCATGGACGACGTCATTTTTGAGGAATTCAAGGGCACCGGCAACATGGAGATACACCTTGACCGCACCTTGTCCGAAAAGCGCATCTTCCCCGCGATCGACCTCGCCAAGAGCGGCACCCGCAAGGAGGAACTGCTGCTTACTCCCGCCGAGATGGAGGGCACCTGGGGCATCCGCCGTCTGTTGTCCGGCTCCGACAACAGTGAGGCGACGGCAAACCTCATCAACAACATCGTCAAGACGACGTCCAACAAGGATTTCATCGAGGTCATCAAGCTGCAACTCAAGGCGTATCAAAAGGAAGGTTTCACTATCCGCTGACCTTCAAAAACGCAATAGCATTGTTGAAATAATTTTGCTTATATGTGCAAAAACCGACGTTTATCCGTCGGTTTTTGTATTATAAAATGTGTGTTTATAAAAATTGCTTAGATATAATTGAGAATTACTAAAGTAATTTATCAGTGTTTATATTTGGTATTATTATCCAAAATATCTTTTAATAAAGTACCGTTTTCAGTTTTCCAATATAATTTGCCGTTAAGGCTTGATCCCGAAACAAATTTTGCAGCCGTTGAACTGCTTTTGAAGGGAATATCCTCGAGAAGAATGTTATCAGCAGAAATGATTGAGGCGTATTTTTCTCTTAATCTTTTACCGTCATCTTTGCAACTATTATGAAGAGTTGGTGCGATATTACTACCTTGTAGCAAGATATATTTATCATCTGTGCGCAAGCATTTGGCGTCATATTTTTTCATGGTGAAGTACAAAATTTCTCCTTTAGCGGACGCATCGTTTGCTTGTGTTGTATTATTGGTTTGTGTCACATCTGCTGATGCTTCCACATAATTATTTTGCCCGTACACACCTTCGTCCTCTAGACGTTTTCGTAATGCAGACAGGATTTCGCCGTCATATGTGAAATACAATGTTCCTTGTAAGCTTTTTTTCTTGTTGAGTAGCTTTTGAGCAAGCGCTGATAGTGATGTTTTCTCATCCTGATAGATTATTTCTCTTTCTCCCGCGACGTAACAAATGATAGAAGGGTCACATACAAAAACTATTTCCTCTCCGTCTTTGATTCCGCATTTGTAGAATGAGAATGGCGAACGTCGTTCAGTTGCAATGGCAGTGTCAGATGCTATCTTATTTTCTTTTTGTTCATCTTTGTTTCTTGCGTAAATTTCAGGTTCTTCATCATATATGCTGCCGATCATTTTAAGTATCGCAACCGCCTCAGTAGCAGACATAGCAAAAAACTCCCGAACACGTAATTTGCCATTCACCTTTTCTATTGCATGCAATTCGGGCTTAAAAGTATCAATGAGCTTGTGTATTTGTTTGTCTGCAAGCCTGCTCGCCACATGCAGGGTGGCGAATTTACGGAAGGCGAAGGGCGTGCACTCGCTGCGATTGAGCTGAGCGATTCTCATATCTACATTGTCCGCATAGCCTATTTAACGTATTCAGGAAAAGACGGATTTGTCAGAACGTATATATATCCACCTTCGTTTGACATGGTTTTCCTCCATAATTGGTTGCACATAGAAATGTTATGCACAAAGAGTATTTTGTGAGATTAACTAACGAAATTATATCACACATAGTAAAGTTTGTAAATGCTTATAATTATCAATCAGGCAAAAGCTTAAAGTAATGATTTAGATTGACAGTAAAAAACCTGCACGGAAAGTGCAGGCTTTTGATGGCGGAGAAGAAGAGATTCGAACTCTTGAACCGCTTTTGACGGTTACGCGATTTCCAGTCGCGCGCCCTCGACCAAACTAGGCGACTTCTCCATAGGTGGGAAGGAGCATTTGGTACGCAGTACCATGTAAATGCGACTTCTCCATAGGTGGGAAGGAGCATTTGGTACGCAGTACCATGTAAATGCGACTTCTCCATAGGTGGGAAGGAGCATTTGGTACGCAGTACCATATAAATGCGACTTCTCCATAGGTGGGAAGGAGCATTTGGTACGCAGTACCATATAAATGCGACTTCTCCAAAAAAAATATTGGCATTACACACGGGTATCAGTTGAAGGACAATGGAATACAAAACCATTTCCTTCAACTGTTCTAAGGTTTTCCCCTTAAACCCAACGACAAGATTATAGCGTATAAGCGCCGTTTTGACAAGCATTATTTACCGAATATTTTCATAAATTTTTTGCAAAAAAATGCCGTGCGACAGGGCACGGCACTTGAAGTTTGCATTGATCACCACAGATCGTCGTTGCGCACGACGTCGGCGCCTTTTGCGGCGCGCGCGATGGCGTCGATACCTTTTTTAGCGGCGTCCTTGGAGAGGTAGCCGTCGTTGGTGATGGCGACCACATTGCCGTTGGATGCGAGCAGTCTGAGGCGAACTTCGTTCTTGTTGTCGAAGTAGATGACCCACTTGGGGCATTTTTGCTCGACGACATTCTTCAAAGTCTGGTCCTCGATGGGGGCGCTGCCGGCGTTGTTTATGACGCTCTGGATGCCGCTCTTGCAGGACGCAAGGTCTTTGTAGGCGCCGCCGGGAGTGGCAAGCACTCTGCGGTTAGAGGAGAACAGCTTGTAAACAAAGTTGCCGTTGTCCGTCTTTTTGATGACAAACTTGCCGTGCGGGATACTGCTGTCGCCTGCGATGATGACTTTTTCCTGAGAGGCGTCTGCGGCTGCTTTTGCGGGAGCGGCCTTCTTTGCAGTTGCCTTTTCATCGGTTTTTACGTCTTTTGCCATATTATCTTTTCCCTCCGATTTGGTTTTTACTTGTTCGGTGTTTTTCTTGGGAGCTGCCTTTTTGGGCTCCGCCTTGTCTGCTGCGGGCGCATTAGTTGCGGGCTTGGTAGGCTCCGCCTTCTTTGCGGGAGCGGCTTTTGCGGGGGCTTCCGCTTTTGCATCTGTCTTGGCGGCAGCCGCGGGCTTTTTGGCATTCTTCATATTTGCATTGCTCCAAGGATCTTTTGACGCGGCGTATGCCTTTGAGCGTTCGCTCTTTTTGGCAGCGGCGTTGTTTGTTGTGGTGGCGGTCTTGCTCTCGAACTTGGTTTCGTTCAACTTGTCGCCCACGTCGGTGGTCACGGCATTGTCTTCCTTTTGCGCGGTAGAGGCGGCAACCTTGTTGGAAGCCCAAGGATCCTTGTCCTGCGCGGTGCTCTTCTTGTTGGCAACCGACCTGGTGCGCGTGGATTGAGTGGCAACAAACTGATAAGTAACATTGCCTACGACTTCCTCTTCAACTACTGCCGCGTTGGATGCGGCGTCATCGCCGAGGCGCACCAGCTCGCCGACAGGGGCATGGGGATCGTCCTCGATGATTTCGCTTTCGAGATAAATTCTGTCTTTAGCCATAACAACATCTCCTTAACAAATTCATTTTTATATATTTTAGCATATTCGTCGCGGTAAATCAAGACGACGCAACAAAAAATCCTTGCAAATTTTGCGGTTTATTCCCAAAAAAATTGAAAATACGCGCCGAATGTGTTATATTATTTTCATATTATGGAAATTCAACTTAACGCGCAACAGCAAAGTGCAGTAAACGCCGTCCAAGGTCCCGTATTGGTCATCGCGGGCGCTGGCAGCGGCAAGACAAGGGTGCTGACGGCACGCATATGCCATCTCATAGAGATGGGAGTTTCGCCATACAACATTTTGGCGATCACCTTTACCAACAAGGCTGCGGACGAGATGAAGCAGCGCATAGAAAAGTATATCGGCGCGGTGGGTGTTTGGACAAGCACCTTCCATTCAATGTGCGCGCGCATGCTCCGCGTGGACGCAGAGCGCATCGGCTACAGCAAGGATTTCAGCATATACACCGAGCAGGAAAGCGACCGCGTGGTCAAACGCATACTTGCCGATCATCCCGCCATCGACCCCAAAAAGAAGAGCGAGATATTGTGGCACATCTCCCGCGCCAAGACGCTGAGCATGTCGCCCGCGGAGTACTACGACGCCATAAAGGACGACGAAAACGACGCGGAAGACATAACCATGGTCTATCGCCGCTACGAGGAGGAGCTCAAGCGCTCCAACAGCCTCGATTTTGACGACCTGTTGCTCAAGACGATCATGCTGTTCGAGACCTGCCCGGACGTGCTTGAAAAGTACCAGCAGCGCTTTGAATACATCCATGTGGACGAATTTCAGGACACCAACGGCTTGCAGTACAAGCTGGTCAAGCTGCTTGCGGCGCGCAGCGGCAATCTGTTCGCTGTGGGCGACGAGGATCAGTCCATATACAGTTGGCGAGGCGCGGAAATAAAAAATATTCTGGATTTTCCAAAGGATTTCCCGGGCACAAAGGTAATAAAGCTGGAGCAGAACTATCGCAGCACCTCCTCCATACTCAAGGCGGCAAACAACGTCATAAAAAACAACCGCAACCGCAATGACAAGACGCTGTGGAGCGACAACAGCGAAGAGGATTGCGTGGAGTACTACGAGGCGTACAGCGACCGCGACGAGTCCGAAAAGGTGGCGCGCGCAATAGGAGTGCTCACGCGCGACGGCGCGAACTACAGCGACATAGCGGTGCTGGTGAGGGCAAACTCGCTCACGCGACAATTTGAAGAGGAATTCAATTTGCACGGGATACCCTATAAGGTATTTGGCGGATTCAGATTCTTCGAGCGCAAGGAGATAAAGGACGCGCTGGCATACGTCCGTCTGGCGCTCAATCCCAGCGATAACGACAGCTTGCTGAGGGTCATCAACTATCCCAAGCGCGGTATAGGCGACGGCGCGGTGGGGGAGCTTAGGCAGGCGGCGATGGACGGCAATTGCACGCTGTTTGCGGCGCTTATCAATCACGACCGACTTGGCTCGGCGACGTCAAAGAAGCTGAGCGGATTTGCCAATATTTTGCTGGATCTGATAGAGGCAAAGGACAACATGAAGCCAGTCGAGTTCATGCAATACGCGCTGAGGCGCAGCGGGCTTGAGGACGCGCTTGCGGCAAGCAAGGATCGCGAAGACGTCAACCGCCTGGAAAATATCGAGGAGCTTGTCGCGGCGGTGCGGCAATTTGTGCAGGACAACCCCGAGTCCACCATTTCCGACTTCATGCAATCGGTGGCGCTGGTCTCCGACGCGGACGAGATGGACGACGAAAACTACGTCACGCTGGCGACGGTGCACGCGGTAAAGGGGCTTGAGTTCGACTATGTGTTCATAATCGGCCTCGAGGAGGGGATATTCCCCACTCAGCGCGCGATAGCTTCCGGCGATCTTGAGGAGGAGCGCCGCCTGATGTATGTGGCGATCACGCGCGCGCGTCGCAGGGTATTCGCGTTCAACGCGCGCAGCCGTTATCGCTTCGGCAGGACGGAAAATTTTCCCAAGAGCCGTTTTGTGGGCGAGATGACGGGTGTCAGACAGGCGCTGAGGTACACCAACAGTGGTTACGCGTCACAGCCCGTTGACAACCGCATAAAGCTTGGCGCAAACGGCGCTTCGCAGAGCTTCAAATCCGTCGTGAGGGGCGCGCAATCAAACCGCGCGACGGCAAGTGTGGACTACGACAAATTTGTCAAAAATACCGTTGTCGAGCACACCAAATTCGGTCGCGGCGTCATTGTAGAGACCAGCGGCGAAGGCGAGGATAAGATCGCTTCCATCATGTTCCGCGGGCTTGGCATCAAGCGTTTTGCGCTTGCGATCGCGGCGCCGAGTCTGAGGATAATCAACGATCTTGACGACATCTGTTGATATAAAATTGTGCACAACAGCAACTTTAATATGTAATTCAACGCGATAAACCGCGTATTCTGCAAATAAACGCAATTCAGCGAGGGATCTATGGACGCTTCAGACAGAATGAGACAGCTGGTCGACACGCTCAACGAGTGGGCGCGGCTTTACTATGAAGAGGACGCTCCCGTCGTCGCCGACGCGGAGTACGACAGGCTCTATGACGAGCTGCGCCGTCTTGAGGCCAGCGAGGGCTATTCGCTTGACGACAGCCCGACTCATCGCGTTGGCGGGGCGCTGCAAAAGAAGTTTGAGCAGTCCGCGCACATCCTGCGTCTCTACAGCCTCGACAAGTGCCAGACTGTGGAAGAGTTTTCGGACTGGTGCGGGCGGCTTGTCAAGCAGCTGGGCTATCTGCCCGCTCTGACGTGCGAGTACAAGTTCGACGGCCTCACGCTCAACCTGCTTTACGAGGACGGCGCGCTTGTCAAGGCGACCACCCGCGGCGATGGCGTAGTGGGCGAGGTAGTGACCGCGCAAGTGCAGACTATCAAGCGTCTCCCGCGCCGAATTAAGTACAAAGGTCGGATAGAAATACAAGGGGAGGGTATATTGCGTCTCAGCAACCTCGCCAAGTACAATCTAACGGCGGACGAGCCCCTCAAAAATGCTCGCAACGGCGCGGCGGGAGCCATCCGCAATCTTGACCCGAGCGTGACTGCCTCGCGCGGTCTTAGCTTCATGGCGTACAACATCGGCTACAGCGACATGCCGTTCGGCTCTCAGACGGAGATGCGCGCGTTCCTCAAGGCGGAGGGCTTCGAGGTGGAGGGCGATTTCGAGGTGGCGGACAGCGTATCCGCGGCGCTGGCGTTTGCCGACCGCACGGAGCAGGCGCGCCCGACGCTGGATTATCTCATCGACGGCGTGGTTTTCAAGGTGAATTCCGCCTCCGTGCGCGACGTATTGGGTTTCACGGAGAAGTTCCCCAAGTGGGCGGTGGCGTACAAATTCAAGGCGGACGAGATGACGACGCGTCTCATCGGGGTGGAGTGGCAGGTGTCCCGCAGCGCGAAGCTCAATCCGATCGCAATTATGGAGCCTGTTGACATAGGCGGCGTGACGGTCAGCCGCGCGACGCTCAACAACTACGGCGACATCCTCAAAAAGAAGGTGCGCGTGGGCGACCGCGTTTTTGTGCGCCGCAGCAACGACGTCATCCCGGAGATCACGGGCGTGGCGGAGCAGGTGGACGGCGCGGAGGCGATCGCAAAGCCGACGGTATGTCCCGTCTGCGGCTCGCCTGTGAAGGAGGTAGGCGCATTTTTGTACTGCACGGGCGAGGACTGCGCGCCTCGTCGCGTGGCGCAGCTTGACCATTTTGCCTGCAAGGACGCGCTTGACATCGACGGCTTTTCCGAGAAGACGGCGGAGCTTTTGTACAACGAGCGTCACATCACGGACGCGGTGAAGTTGCTCAATCTGACGGCGGAGGACATGCTTGGTCTTGACGGTTTCGGCGACAAAAAGATAGGCAATCTTATCTCCGCCATCGCCGCTGCGAAGCGCACCACGCTTGACCGCTTCATCTTTGCGTTGGGCATAGACGGCATAGGCAAGAAAACCGCAAAAGACCTAGTTAAACGTTTCAAAACGCTTGATAAACTGTCGATTGCGACGATTGAGCAGTTGACCGACGTGGACGGCATAGGCGCCGTGCTTGCCGCCAATGTGCGCGCATATTTTGACGATCCCGCCAATATGAAGATGATAGACGCCATGCTTGCAAGCGGCATTGAATTTCAGCAGACCGCGCCGTCCGAGGGCGTGTTCAAGGGCATGCGCGTGGTGCTGACCGGCTCTTTGCCGACCTATAAGCGCGGCGAGGCGACGCAGCTGATTGAGAGCAACGGCGGCGAAGTGACGTCCTCCGTGTCGAAAAATGTGGACTTTGTACTTGCGGGCGCCGACCCGGGCAGCAAACTTAACAAAGCGCACAAGTTGGGCGTCAAAGTCATTGACGAACCCACCTTCAAGCGCATGTTGGGATTAGAGTGAAGGTAAATCTGGCGCGATCCGTTCATGGCTCCCTTTAGTAAGGGGAGCTGGCACGGAGTGCCTGAGGGGATTGTAGTCAACTCTCACCTTTCCACAGCCCGACCCCCACCCTTAAGCGGATGAATCATAATATTTTGTACCCGCGCGCGTGTAGTCTTGGCGCCCCTTAGCAAGGGGAGCTGGCACGGAGTGCCTGAGGGGATTGTATAACGGTACAACTGGACAATCCCTACAGTCTATTTCGCGTATCGCTTTGCTATCCGCTTCATATCCAGCTCCCCTTACTAAGGGGAGCCATAAAAGGAAGAGAGCATAAGGCCCCATTAGGGGAGCCATAAAAGGAAGAGAGCATAAGGCCCCATTAGGGGAGCCATAAAAGGAAGAGAGCATAAGACCCCGATTAGGGGAGCCATAAGAGGATGGCAAACCGATTAGCACCGGGGGGATTGTAACACAAATTTCTCTGCAAATCATGGCGCCCCTTAGCAAGGGGAGCTGTCTGCAAGATTTTTTTTCTTGCAGGCTGAAGGGATTGTCACCCCGTCATCACACGCAACTGAGGAACCATAATGGAACGCAAATACAACAAATCGCTTATTGACAACGCGCAATCGCTCCGCCGCAACATGACCAAGGAGGAGCGGCATTTGTGGTTCGATTTTCTGCAGACCTACCCGGTGAAATTTCGCAGGCAGGCGGTGCTGAACAAATACATTGCGGATTTTTACAGTCCTGAGGCCAAGCTGGTGATCGAGCTTGATGGTTCTCAGCATTTTGAGGACAAGGGCATAGCTTACGACGCTGCCCGCACGGAATTTCTGGCGCAGTACGGCTTGACTGTCATCAGGATTTCAAACCGCATGGTCAACGAGCGCTTCAACGATGTCTGCGAATATATTGACAACTTTGTCCGTCACATCAACTGATCTCTATCCGCCACCTCGACTGATTTTTATCCGCCACCTCGACTGATTTTTATCCGTTTTAAGGCTCCCCTTAGCAAGGGGAGCTGTCTGCAAGAATTTTTTTCTTGCAGACTGAAGGGATTGTCCCAAGCTTGTTCGTTCAACAATCCCCTCAAGCACTCCGTGCCAGCTCCCCTTGCTAAGGGGCGCCTTGAACGGAGAAGATCCTTGCAGACTGAGGGGATTGCCTAACGTATAGCTTGGGACAATCCCTTCAGTCTGTTTCGCTACGCTCAACATCCAGCTCCCCTTACTAAGGGGAGCCGGCACGGAGTGCC
>CANQNQ010000012.1 GCA_947625225.1 uncultured Clostridia bacterium
AAAGCCCAAAATGGCAATAAAAAAGAAGTATGAAGCCGATATTTTTGTATCATTTTCATACTTCTTTTTTGGTGCGGTCAAAGGGACTTGAACCCATATGAGCTTAAGCTCACTAGAACCTGAATCTAGCGCGTCTGCCAATTCCGCCATGACCGCAATCAAGTATTTGTATTTTAACTCAAAATACAAACCTTGTCAACATATTTGCATATGCAATTTTTCAAATTCCGCGCCTATTTTCTTTCTGTTTCATTACGTCCAGATTATACTTCAAGCAGTCACTCCGCCATCAATAACAAAATCCTGCCCGGTGACAAATCTGGATGCGTCAGACGCCAAATATAATGCGCACCACCCGATATCTTCCTTTTCGCCGACCATATTCAGTGGGCTTTCGGATTTGAATTTTTCAAGCATTTCGGGCATATCGCGCAATTTATCGTTCATTCCGGTGATTATCAATCCGGGATATATTGTATTGACGCGCACATGAAGCGCTCCAAGCCTTTTCGCCATGGTTTTTGACATACTTCTTATTGCGCCTTTTGCAGCAGAATACACTATTGGTCCTCTTGCAAACAACGCCGCAAGCGAAGCAATATTGATAATGGAACCAACACCATGTTTTGCGCACTCCGGATATGCATATTTTATAGCGTTAAAGGTCGCAGCAAAATCAATACTCATTGTCTCCTGCAGGTTTTCCGTAGAAAATTCAATCGAAAGGTCTCCGTGCGCACCACGACTGCCCGCACTGTTTACCAAAATATCCAATCTACCGAACTTTGTTACGCACTTTTCGACCATTGCGCGACAATTTTCTTCCTTAGATAAATCGCAACAGTAATAATCGCAAATTCCGCCACGCCTTTCTATTTCTGCCTTTACTTCCGCTGCTTTTTCTTGATGAATATCAACGATCATTACTTTTGCTCCGGCATCCGATAGAATCTCAGCGCAACCGCGCCCGATACCCGAAGCCCCGCCTGTTATCAAAGCAACTCGTCCTGTCAAATCAAATGCTTCTGTTACACGCATAGTGTTTCTCCTTATTTACATACAAGATCTAAACAAATTATATTTGTCGTTTATCGCACTGTCAAACTAATCTACCGATATCCTACCGTATTAAAACTTTTTAACATACCTCAGAGTACTAAAAAACAGCCTCTACTGAGGCTGTTTTTTCATCCTATTCAATTCTCACAGCAGATCCGCGACAAGCTGCTCGTTGAATTGGTGCAGCCTCTCGTTTATGCGGGAATTGAAGTTGTCCTTGTCGCTGTTTGCAAAGTCCACAAGCACGATGGGCATGATGCTGAGCCACTCGTCAAAATGCTCGTTGTTGATGAGGCGCGCGTTGTGGTCGTAGGCGAAGTCCAGCAGGGACCACTCACCTATCAATGCGCCGAAGTCCGCAATATTGGACGTGATGGAACCTTGAGTCTGATTGACGCGCAACTTGTCCTTGTAGAGGGCGAAGTTTGCCGATACTTCCTCGGCGGATTTGGCGATCTCCTCAAACAGCACCTTGCTGCCCATGCGGCTGTGCCACTCGTGATAGGCGTTGGAATCCATGTCGAAGAACTTATAGTCGTACTTGCTTGCGCCGGGGACAACGTTTTTCAACTCCAACTCTTCCACGCGCTTAAGCAGCAGCACGGCGCCGCTGACGCTGCCGTTTTTGGTGACGTCGTTGTATCTTAGGTCGCCTATCCTCACGCCGTGCTCCACAGTCTCGCCGTCATAAGTCGCCGCAGACGGCTCGCGCATAGTGATATTGAATATATTCACATCGTCATAGTACACAAAGTCATACAAGTTTTTACCGTCCACCTGCACAGTTGCGATGTACTCGCTGAGGCTTGAGAGATTGTCGTCCTCATCGACATATGTAGGCTCAAATTGAGGCAACACTATTTCGCCCGTTGTGGTTGCGAGGAAGCGGATTATATCCTTTATTATGGTCTCAAGCGGCACGGAAAGCAGAGCGTGCTCGCCCCACCACTCGCCGTTATAGTACGTGCACTTGATCTGGAACATCCTTGCGCCCTGCCCCAGCAGCGTGGCGACGTCCACCGCCTCCGCCTTGGCGTAGCGATATGTCATGCCCTTGATGAGAGGTCCGAATGTGCCCAGCATGCCTTTTTGGTCCTTCTTGCTGAGCGGAGCGTCCGGAGTGACGTTGTATGACGCCGAGCCATGCGCCGCAAGCATTGCAAGCTCCACTATGCGCGGATTTGCCTCGACGATCCCTTCGATATCGCTAAGCACATTCATATAGTTGCCGTCCACCGCGCCGCGATCGTCGGTGATGTTGGTCAGCTGGAACAGCAAAGTGAGTCCCGCAACGAGGACCACCAACAGCGCCAGCAACACGCAGATAACAATCAGCGCAACGCGCTTTTTGCTTGTGCGTTCGCTCTCGCCTCTGTCCTTGGTCAGTTTCATAATTTTACCTCACTAAATATGATGAAAAACGCAATACAGGTGCGCTTTTTATGCAAAGGGTGCGGAAAATTCCGCACCCGACTGCTACTTGGTTATTTACTCTCCTGCACTGCCTGAGGGATAGCCTCTTCCTTTTCTGCGGCCGCCTCGCTCTCTTTCTCGTCGGACTTCTTTGAGAAGAGCGCGCGGACGTTTTTGCCCTTGAGTATGATTATCTCTCTTGCGATCATTATGCACACAAACGCTATCGTGCCGCCGAATGTAACGTCGCTCATGTAGTGCGCGCCCACCATGATCCTGCTTATCGCCACAAGCGCCACGTAGACGATGGGCACTATCCAACACGCAAGCTTTGCGCTCTTCTTGCGCTTGAATTCAAACAGATCCGGCAACATCATCAGCGCGTACACCGTACCTGCCGAGCAGGTGTGTCCGGATGGGAATGACTTGAACGCGTCCGTCACGCCGTAGGTGCTTTCAAACGCGGCAAGTATGCCATCGTTGGGCTGACCGTTTATCTTGTACCACGGCGTGTAGCCCTGCACCATACGGTTGTCTATCATACCCTGTCCGAGGGTGGAATTGATTGCCCTGAATCTCATCCTGCCGATGGGGTCCTTGATTATCATTATCAGCACGTTTGCAACGACAAGCGCGACAGCAGTGGCAAGTATAAACTTCACCAACTTTTTGAGAGTCTCCTCATTGAAGAGCTTCGTCGCCATGATTGCAGGCGCAGCCATAATGATGCCGAGTACGGCGTCGATCGCATACATTGCGCCGCTGTGCTCAAACTTGTGCAGCCCCGCGTTTGCGGACAATCCTTCCACCTGCGCCCAGTAGGCGGCGTGTTCAAACACATAGCCCATGACGTCCTTGACGGTGTACCAGCACGCGGCAACAACGCCTATTGCGCACACCACCGCCAACACGATGCCCAGCACATTATTGCGGTTGCGCACTATCTTAAGGCATGTCCAGAACAGCACGCAGCAAGCGAACGCTATCATCAGATAGATGGGCACGCAACCGACGCATTCCAGCAGCACGCCAAAGAAGCCTGTGGCGTAATAATCGCCCTCTTTGAGGGAACCCTTAGTGAGCAGCTTGCTTACCTGAAGATCGAGGAAGCTTGCAATGAGCACCAATGCCGCTAATATAGCGACAAAGAGAACTATGGCTATGATGGTTTTGTTTTTTTGTGAGAGTTTCATAGTTGCTCCAATATTTTTGATATATGTATAATATCATAATATTCCACTTATTTCAATACCAAAAATTCATGTAAAAGGCAATTCTCGGCGCAAATTTTGCAAGCGCGCAGACGCTTTGCGGAAATATCATATAACAATTATATAGTTAAACGATTTGTGTTACAAAAGCGTTACAAGCATACGTTTACATAATTTGCCTATTGCTATTTTGCGCTTGAGGATGTATACTATACGTGAACTTAAAGTTTCCTGCTATGTGCGTGATGGTGCACTATTTTGAACCACAAAACTCATACGGGATTGCGCGTCCGAATTTTTGCGGAGATGTCAGGCCTCAAAATATCAGTGGAAGACAGATACCGCACGGCAGCATTGACCCACCCTGCTTATACAGCGGGTTTATAAAATGGCACCACACGGCAATGCGGGACAAAAATTAAAACAGCCGTACTTTTACGGCTGTTATATTTTTGGCAAAATTTGCTGTCGGATATGCAAAAACGCGACATGTATTGGTTTTTTTTCAAATCAGTTGTTGCCAAACAGATTGTTTTTGCTCTCGCCTATAATTTTTAGCGCGTCGGAAAGGCTTTGCTCCACGTTTTCCAGCAGCGAATATGCATGCGAGCGGGAGTCGTAGTCCATACGCTGGTAACTTTCGTTTGCCTCGTTGGTGAGGTTGTCAGCAGCCTGCTGCGCCTGTTTGACCACCTCGCTTTCGGACACAAGACGGCGCGCGTTGTTTTCAGCGTCGTTCATAATGCTGTTGGCGTAGGTCTCGGCCTGCTTGATTATATTTTCCCTGTCGGCGGTGATGCGCGCCGCCTCTTTCAGCACGACGGGATAGTTGGCGCGTATGCGTGTGACGATGTCAAGCATGCGCGACTTGTTGACAACGACGTCCGTGTTGCTGAACGCGGCCTTTTTTGCCTTCAACAGCTCGCTTTCAAGATCGCTTATGAGCATTTCAATGGTTTCCATACTTTTCTCCTTATCTACAGTATATAGTAAATCTTTCGGCAATTCAAGCGATAATTTGATTTTATGTCGATTTACGGCGCATTTGCGCAAAAATTTTGGTCACTTCAGCATGGCGCGTACTTTTTCGCGCGCAACTGCGGGTATCCCGGACATATCTCCACGCCTGAGCTGCTCCCTGACGGCGGTGGAAGTCACCTTGCCATATCCGCCCGCGTCAACAAACACCGTTTCAAGACCGTAGCTGCGGTTGAAGTCTGCAAGTTCCGCCTCATACGCCGCGTCCTCATCATTGCGTATGCCGCGTATGAGCGTCTCGGCGCCCACCTCGTCGGCGAGGTCGTGGGTCATTCCCTCCGAGTACACTGCCCGCGCGCCCAGTTTGGAGGCGCAGACCGCGCTTGCTATCTCAAGCCTCTGCTCCGCCGTAAACATATACTTTTTGTCGGGATTGACAAGGCAGCCCACCACCACTTCGTCATAGTTTTTAAGCGCCTTGTCCAGCAGCGCCTCATGCCCGATGGTGAATGGGTCGAAGCTACCCGGCATAAGCGCGACGTGCTTTTTTGTTATAAACTCCGCGACAATGCCTCCCATCTTTTTTGTGCGGGTCTTGTAGCCCTTTGGCAGGCTGTCGTAGGTTTTTTCGCCACCGTGCTCAAACACGATCACTCCGTCCGCGCTGAGCAGTGAGGATGACGCTATCAGCTCCACCGCCTTCTCACCGAAATCCGTCGCATACGGCGGGTCGAGAAATATGATGTCAAACTGCTTACGCCTGAGCGACGCGCCCCTCAGAAAGGTCATCCAATCCTGCATGACCACGCTTACGTTGCCCGCCATGCCGCTGAGATTTTTGCGCACGCAAGCTATACTGTCGCGGTTTTTGTCCACAAAAGCGACCTCTGCCGCACCTCTGGAAAGCGCCTCTATCCCCAACGCGCCGCTGCCCGCAAACAGATCCAACACCACCGCGTCGGGCACCTCTGCCTGCAGCATATTGAACAGCGTCTCTTTTATGCGCGTGGTGGTGGGACGCACCGCCAGACCTTCGGGCGCGCACAGATTTCTGCCTTTGTACAGTCCTGCAACGACTCTCATCAACATCCTCCGCATTTCGCAAATTTGAACCATAAATATGGCAAAATTTATACCTGTATTGCGTTTTTACACCGATTTTCACTTGTCGGCGCAGAAAAATTCGTTTTCTTTCTCGCCATAGGCGTCGATTATCCTGCGCTCGGTCACCAGCATATCCAGTCCCACGTCAAACTGTTCCGTTTCAATGCCCGTCACCTGCTGGCAATCAAACGCCACGCCTATTTTGAATATATCCTTGCCTTCGAGGTATCTGTCGTAATATCCGCCTCCGTGCCCCACTCTGTTGAGTCCATCAAAAGCGACAAGTGGGATGACCGCCACGTCCGCGTCCTCGACCTCGTGACCGCCTACCGGCTCGAGTATGCCCCACTTGTTGGTCTTAAACAGCGTGTACGGAGTTATCATAACCGCTTGCATGTCCTTGCCGCTGACCCTTGGCACGCACACCTCGCGCTCAAGCATAAGCGCCAGCCCGACCAGCTCGTCCGTCGCAGGCTCCGAGCTTGTGCCGAGATATATAAACGGCCTGTGCGCGCAGTTGAACTGAGTAATGCCGCTGAGCGCGTCCACAATACAGCCGCTCGCCCATTCCTTTTGTTCATCGCTCATCCGCGCCACGTTTGCACGCGCTATCCTGCGCGCCTCCGCCTTTGTCATATATCCTCTCTGTTCTGCCGCCAAATGATGTCAGCAGGCAATATTGCGTAGTTTTGCGCTCCGCCGCGATCTCATCGGCGTGCTCCCAGTCAAACAGGACCGCTTCCTCGCCGACATCGGGCACAAAGTCGCCAGTATCCACGGCAAACATATCCATGCACACCTTGCCCAACGGGCGGCATTTAACTCCGCGTATCCACACCGAGGACGGCCTTTCGCGCGATATTCCGTCCGCGTATCCGCCCAAAACAATGGCAACGTTGGTATCATTTTTAAGTCTGAAATTGCCGTAACTTACGCGCTCCCCCGCCCTCAGGCTTCGCGCGCAGATCACCTCGGATTTTACCCGCATTGCGCACCTGTATGCGCTTATTCCCACTCTCACAAGGTCGTAACGCAGTCGCTTGACGTCAAGATTGGCGCTTGCCGCAAGGTGCCTTACAGCCGTGGGATAGACACTGCGGACGGCTGCGCAAGCGTGCTCGAACGCGTATATCTGTCCATTGTTGCGATTGCGCAGATGCGAATATACTCCGCTCAGTTCAAACCCGTTGTCGGCAAGCACGCCCACAACGTACGGCACATCTTCGGGCGCAAAGCCAAGCCGATGCATACCAGTATCTACCTTGAGGTGCAGCCGAACAAAGTTGCTTGGCTCGCCATCCGCCTTCAGCGCAAGCAGCGCGCTGAGCTGAGCAAAGTTGTTGAGTCCCACTGTGATGTCATGCTCAGCCGCCCTTTTAAGCTCGCGGGGAGCGCATGCGCACGCCAATATGGGCTTATATATGCCCGCGCTTCTCAGCGCCTCGCCCTCCTCAACGGTAGCTACGCCGAATCCGCAGACCAGATCTTGCACTGCGCAAGCCACTTGCGTAAGTCCGTGTCCATAGGCGTCCGCCTTGACCATCAGCATCATTTGCGCGCCCGTGCGAGTAGAGATGCGACGAAGATTGTCGCGGATGACGTTTAGACTTATATACTTTTTGAGTTCTATGATATCACCTCGGCATCAGAATATGCCGAAGCGCGACGCGGCGTGACTAACTCTTTTGTACGGTGAACATCTCTATGGCAAGCTCGCTCACATGGCGACGAAGCTCCTCCACAAACAGATCGACGCTTTGCCCCTTAAGATTGATGTGCACGCTGATCTGCCCGTCCTTGGGCGTTGCGCCGTTGACAAACATAAAGAGGTCGCCCGTCTTGCTGTTCTGTCTGAGGACGATTATGTCCTTATACGCGACCTTGTCCCTGAACACACCAAGCACCACGGTGAGCCTCTCGTCGGTGAAAACGTATCTGCTGTTGAACAAAATGACGAGACACTGCGTCCACAAAAACGCGCTGCCCACCAACGATACCGCAAACACCGCCACCGCAAACTTGCTTGCCGAGGACGTGATGCACAGCATGACTATGTCCAGCACGAATATCGCCGCTGCGGCGACCGCCACCGCCCAAAGGATTATGTTTTTTACGGTGCCGAAATTCATCCTAAATTTCATAACTACCTCCGATACGCGTCACTTCTTCTTTATGTCCTGATTGGAGCGGCGCAAGCCGTACTCCTGCGTTTCGATGACCGTCGTTGCGTCCACGTAAAAATTGTACTGATTTGACTTGAAGTATCCAACAAGTTCTATTACCCTCAAAAACACGCAATACACTGAGGCGAGTATCAGCGCGATAAGCCCGCCCGTGGGTATGAGAAACACGTAAATTGACAGATACATGCAAATGAACAGCAACACAAACGACTTCATCAATCCGCCGATGTTGGTCTTTACATAATACAGGCTGCGCGCAAGCGCCGTAAATACGCGCTCGCCGGGATGATACAGCAGTCTTGGCAACCAACCGCTGAACAGCAGCGTCCTCAGCGAGGCGAACATGACGGTGATCACAAACAATATGGGCACCGTAAACACCTCTATCAAGCTGTACAGCGCAAGCACAACTGTTGTGAACAGCGCGCAGAAACCCACGTCGAGCGGCAGTGATATAGCCAGCTTGCACAACGCGAATTTCACGTTCTTTTTGAAGTTGAGCGCCATGTTGCTTGCAAAGCCGAAGCGCATATTTGAACTCATCAGATTGTTGACGATGTCCGCAAGGCTGTAAAAAGTGAGCGCCACCGAAAAGTTGATCAGCGCATAAAGGAATATCAATACGATGAAGAACACGCCCGCCTGAGCGCTGTTGGAGCATAGGGTCCTCAGCAGATCGCTTATTGCGGGCACCAACTGCAAGGACGCGCCGCGCAGGTTGAGGCTCCCCTTCCAGACGGCGGATAAGCTTTCGGTGACAACCGCGACATTGCCTCCGAAATCCACGGTTTCGGAGATCCAATTGCCTATTGGGATAAGCAATCCCGCCCCCAGCGCGCCGACGATCAGCATGCATACCAATATCCACAGCATGAGCTTAAGCACATAGCCCATGTTTGAAAACAAGATAGACAGCGAATACTTGAATTCCATTACATCTCCTTAATTTTTGCGCGCGACGCACGCATAGCTGTTGCGCAAAACTTGATGTTTATGCGCATATTTTGCACTTATAAACATCTGTTTTGGCTGTATTCCCCCGCTTTACGTCTCAATCGAGCGACGCAAGTTTGTCTTTAAGTTTTTCAAGTTTGTCCTGCGCCTGCGCAAGTTTTGTACGCTCGTTTTCAACAAGTTTTTCGGGCGCTTTTTGCGTGAACGCCGTGTTTGCAAGCAGCGCCGTAGTCTTGGCGATGACGCCCTGAGTCTGCGCTATCTCCTGCGAAATGCGTTCCCTCTCCTTGTCTAGGTCTACAAGCTCGCCAAGCGGAATAAATATCTCCGCTCCGGCGGCGACAAGCGCGCTTACTCTGCCCTGCACCTCGCTCTTGTCCGAGATAAGTTCCACCTCTCCTACGCCCGCCAGCTTCTGAATGTAAGGCGTGACGGCCTGTATAAAGCGCGCGTCGGGCGCGATGACGTGCAGGTTGACGCGCTTTGATGGCGCGACGTTCATCTCATTGCGCAGGTTACGTATGCTCGATATGATCTCCCTGAGTCCTTCAAATTGCGCCTCTTCCTTGCGGTAAACGCGATGTTTGTTGTAAGACGGCCATGCGGCAAGCATGATGAGCTGTCCTTTGGGCGCAAATTTGGAATATATCTCCTCTGTAATAAACGGCATAAAGGGATGCAGCAGCTTGAGTATCTCGCCAAGCACGTACACAAGCATCGCGATGGCGTGGTCGTGCTGCTTTTTGTCGCCGCTGTACAGCAAAGTCTTGCTCATCTCTATGTACCAATCGCAGAACTCACTCCAAACAAAGTCGTACAGTTTTGCCGCCGCCAGCCCCAACTCGTACTTATTGAGGTTTACGGTGACCTGCCTTATCGTGTCGTTGAGGCGGGTGAGTATCCACTTGTCCGCGCCGTTGAAACGCGTGGGGAGGGTCAGGTCGTCATCCTTGCCGATGTTCATGATGACAAAGCGCGAAGCGTTCCACAGTTTGTTGACGAAGTTGCGGCTGCTCTCTATCTTCGCCTCCGAAAAGCGTGTGTCGGAGCCGGGCGCAATGCCGCTTGCAAGAGAGAAGCGCAGCGCGTCCGCGCCGTACTTGTCTATGATGGCAAGCGGATCTATGCCGTTGCCGAGGCTCTTGGACATCTTCCTGCCCTGCGCGTCGCGAACTATGCCGTGTATAAGCACCTCGCTGAATGGCACGTCGCCCATAAACTCGATGCCGCTGAACATCATGCGCGCCACCCAGAAGAATATTATGTCATAGGCGGTCACAAGCACGCTGGTGGGATAGAAGTACGCAAGGCTCTTTGTGCGCTTGGGGTATCCCAACGTGCTGAAGGGCCACAGCGCGGAACTGAACCACGTATCCAGCACGTCCTCGTCCTGCCTCATGGCGCCGCCGCACTTGGGACAGACGTCCGCCTTTGTCTTGGAGACGACCATCTCGCCACACTTGTCGCAGTAGTACGCGGGTATGCGATGTCCCCACCACAGTTGCCTTGAAATGCACCAATCGCGGATGTTTTCCATCCAATTGAAGTACACCTTTTCAAAGCGTTTGGGTATAAATTCCGTGCGTTTGCTGCGCACCGCTTCAATTGCGGGTTGAGCAAGCGGTTTCATCTTGACAAACCACTGCTTGGACACCAACGCTTCCACCGTTTCGCCGCAGCGATAGCATGTGCCCACGTTGTGCGCGTACGGTTCTATCTTCACAAGCAAGCCCAGCGCCTTGAGATCCTCCACTATCGCCTTGCGGGCGGCGAGCCTGTCCATGCCCTTGTACTTGCCGGCGTTGTCGTTCATCAATCCGTCCTCGCCGATGCACTGTATGACGGGCAAGTTGTGCCTCAGCCCCAGCTCGAAGTCGTTTGGATCGTGCGCGGGAGTTATCTTGACCGCGCCCGTGCCGAAGCCTATCTCGCAATATTCGTCGCCGACCACTGGTATGACGCGATCGGTCAGCGGCAGGCGCACCTGTTTGCCTATGTATTTTGACATCTTAGCGTCCTTGGGATTGACCGCGACGGCAGTGTCGCCAAGCATGGTTTCGGGACGCGTAGTGGCGATGACTATTGCGTCGTCCTCGCCAACGACGGGGTACTTGTAGTACCACAGGTTGGACTGCTGCTCCTCATATTCCACCTCTGCGTCGCTCAGCGCGGTGTGGCAATGCGGGCACCAGTTGATTATGCGGTCTCCGCGATATATCAAGCCCTTCTTATAATAGCGCACAAACGCGTCAAGCACCGCATTGGAACAGTTTTCGTCCATGGTGAACGCCTCGCGAGACCAGTCGCAGGATATACCGAGCCCCTTCATCTGCTCGACTATCCTGCCGCCGTACTCCGCCTTCCATTGCCAAGCGCGCTGCATAAAGCCGTCCCTGCCGACCTGCTCCTTGGTGAGGCCCTCTTCCCTCATCTTTTCCACTATCTTGACCTCAGTGGCGATGGAGGCGTGATCGGTGCCGGGCACCCACAGCGCCTCGTAGCCGCACATGCGCTTGAAACGCACGAGCACGTCCTGAACGGTGAGGTCAAGCGCGTGTCCCATGTGCAACTGCCCCGTTATGTTTGGGGGCGGCATCATGACGGTAAACGGCTCCTTGTCGGGGTCGACGTGCGCCTCGAAACACTTGTTTTTCAACCACAGGTCGTATATCCGCTTTTCAAATTGCGGGTCGTATGTCTTTTCCATATTGTCCATAGTCTGCCTCTGAATCAATCTATACCTTCTCTCTTTTTGCGCACTGCCTCAATGTCCGCTTCCTTTACGGATTCGGCGGTAGCCGCCTGCTGTTCGCCGCGGTTGATGCGCTTCACTTGCTTGATGACGTCCTTAAGATAGGCTACCGCCGCGCCGTAGCTGAGCGCGATGCCCCATGCCAGCACGCCCCAATCGGCATACTGCACATAGTTGTGGAAAAACGCCATTATAACGCCCACGGACACCGTGAAGGACGCGACTTTGCCCATCCAATTTGCCTTTATGCTGCAGCCCTTTTTGACAACGTAGGCGGCAATGATTATCTGCACAAGCTCCTTGGCGCAGATAAGTATGACAAACGCATAGTGGACAAACCACGGATTGTCCAACACGCCCTTATCCACAAAGCTCTGTCCCAATGGCGTAAGTCCCGTGCACAGCGACAGGCAAAACAGCACCGCAATGTGCATCAACTTGTCCGCAACGGGATCCAGCGCCATGCCTACGCCGCTCTGCATATTGAACTTTCTGGCTATCCAGCCGTCGAAGAGGTCGCTTATTGCGGCAAGCGCGAACACGCCAAGCGCGATGTAAAACAGCGTCATGTTTGCCTTTACTCCGCCAAACGCCATGAGGATTACGAATGCGGGTACGCACAACACGCGGAAGTACGTGATGATGTTTGGGATGGTCCACAGCTCTTTGCTGTTCATTTGCCCGAAATTGACTGCCATAAAAATTGCTCCTCTAATTTTGCACGCGCGTCGCATATTCGCGGACATATGCAAAAGTAATATTATGCATATTATAACAAATATTCACCGCATTGTAAACTATAAAATACCTGCAGTTTGCTCAAAATAAATACGCCGACCTTCCGCCCGCCCTCAGGCACCAAGCGAAGGCGCGCAACATAGTGTGAAATAGCGGAGAAATATGGAAAAGTGCGTCATTATTATCAACAGACGCTCCGGCGGCAGCAAAAAGGTATCCTTTGACAAGGTGGAGGCATGCCTAGGTGTGGGCAGATACGCCTATCAACGCTTTACGCTCCCCGACGACGGCGATTTCAATATCGATGAGTATTCGGCGGTGGCTGTCTGCGGCGGCGACGGCACGCTGGGTTGGGTGCTGGACAAGGCATACGACCGCCCGGTTGAAGTCTACTACTTCCCGGTGGGCACCCTCAACGACAAAGCAAAAGCCATGAGATACTCCCACTTAAAGACGTCCTGCCCGTCCTTTCAAGCGTCGGCGACCAAAGGCAAACCAATAGTAGTGGGACTGTATCAAAAACAAACAAAATCACATACTGTATCGCACTCTTTTGACGACGATATGTGCGAAAAACTCAATACAGGTATCAAAAATAAGGATAAGCAGGTGTTCGGTTACGTGCTTGCCGCGGGCACTTTCACGCCCATAGGCTACACCGCAAAAGTCGCGCTGAAACAGCGCATAGGCGTGCTGGCGTATATCGGTGAGGTGCTTAAAGAATACAAGATACATCGCATAAACGCGCGCATAAATGCGGACGGCAAAGAGTGGGAGGGGCAGTTCACACTGCTTATGTTCCTCAAATCGCCTCGCTGTTTCGGCTTCAGATTTAACAAAGCGTTTGACGCCGAGAGCGAAAGCGGACATCTCATCGCCATCCGCTCCCCGGGGCGCGGCGGCATAGCGGGCGCGGTAACGTTGTTCTGCAGATTTTTCAGAGTGTTTTTTGTGGGGCTGAAAAAACCTATGGACAAAAACATAATCTTTAAGCGAGCCGTCAACGTGCACGTTGAACAATTTGATGACGCAGACTACTGTCGCGACGGCGAATTGCAGCGCGTGGGCGCGGGCGAATACGGCGTATCCTTTGTAAAATCCAAGTGCCGCTTTTGCGTTATAGAAAAATTCTGACGGATAGGCGCACTAACTATTGATTAAGTATAAAAAAAATTTGAGGACGCCTGAGCGTCCTCTTTCACTATATTTACTTTACATTCAACACCAGCTTGGCAACGTCAGCGGGATGTGCGAGTATATAGTCCGGCTTGTACTCTTCAAACTCCGCCATATCGCCGTAGCCCCACAGCACCGCCGCTACGTCCACTCCCGCCGTGCGCGCTCCGATGATGTCGTACTTCCTGTCCCCCACCATAAGCACTTTGGATCTGTCGATTACATGCAGATTTTCAAGCACAAGCTCTATCACGTCCGCCTTGGACTCCTTGCTGGCGTCGCAGCTGGCGCCGCCCACGTAGTCGAAAAATCTGTCCAGATCCAGTCCGTCCGTCATTATGCTTGTAAACTTTATGGGTTTGGACGTGGCGATGGCAAGATGCTTGCCGCCCGCCTTAAGTTTGGCAAGCAGGTCCGTCACGCCGTCGTATATCTTACAGTCGCGCCAACCGCCCGCCTCATACTTTCCGCGGTACAGCGTGATGAGCTGCTCTATCACATCCATCTCCAACCCGAGGAACTCGTGCATGGACACCCTGAACGGAGGCCCCACCATCTTGTCGAGTATGTCAGACGTGTAGCCTATACCCTTGCTGTCAAGCGCATACTTGATGCAGGTGACGATGCCCGGCTTGCTGTCGGTGACGGTGCCGTCAAGGTCAAACAAAACGTAGTCGTAAGTTTTCATGGCTATATTATACTCAAACTTACGCCCATATGGCAAGCAATATTCACACAAAATCGCGCGCTGATTTTTTGTCGCCGTCGTCGTACAGCGCGCTGACCGGAATGTCGCATATGGTGTATGCTCCGCGGCAATTTTCCGCATACAGGTGCGCATTTGCCCTTGCGTATGCCATCATTATGCCCGCCGTCATGTCGGGATTTGAAGTTGTTGAAAGCGCAAAGTTGAGGCTGTCGCCGCCCTCTCTGCCACAGGCGATCACCTGCCCCGCGTGCGGCATGCCGCCGTGTTCACGCTCAAGCTGCTCGCGGCTCACAAAGCGCACAGAAGTGTCGTATGGCGCAAAGTAGTTTGGCATTTGCACGATCTCCTGCCTTATCCTGTTTAGGTCCGCGCCCTCGGCGGCGACCACATAACACTCCCGTCTGTGCTTCTGCCTGTCGCTAAGCGCGTCCGCCTCTCCTCGCTTTGCGGCGGCTACCGCTTCGGGAATGGGCACGGTGTACTGCCTTGCGTCCAGCACTCCGTCTATGCGGCGTATCGCCTCGCTGTGCCCCTGCGACACGCCCCTGCCCCAGAATGTCTGTACGCTCGCGCACTCGAGGACTGCGTAAAAAAGCGCGCGCGCCATGGAGAACAACCCGGGATCCCAACCTATGCCTACAAAGCAGAGCTTTCCTCCACTTAGCGCCGCTTCGTTCACCGCCGCGACGTAGTCCTTCATCTTGGCGTGGGTGTCAAAGCTGTCCACGGTGTTGAAGCGCTCCGCAAGTCGCGGGGTGAGATTTTCCACGTCGTTTGCGCTGCCCGTGCATACAAGCGCGACGTCTACGTCGTCCGAAAATGAGAAGATTTCCGATTGCCTGAAAAATTTTGTGCCGAAGGGGGAGTCGAGCGCGGAAGGATCCCGCCGCGTGAATATGCCAACAAGCCTGAATCTGCCGTCGCGCGCGGCTATGCGTTCGCACGCCCTGCCAATGTTGCCGTATCCGATTATACCAAGTCTTATCATGCCGCCATTTTATGCAAAAACGCGTTTTGCGGCCACAAATTACGTTTCGAAAAATCCAAGAGAGATGAGCAACGCCTCGTTTACGCGCGCCATAACGCTGAACGGCAGCTCGCCTATCTTGTCCTTGAGGCGGCGTTTGTCCAGCGTGCGTATCTGCTCAAGCAGCACCACCGAATCCTTTTGCAGTCCGCTCTGTCCCGCGGGCAGCGCGATATGCGTGGGCAGTTTTGCCTTGTCCAACTGGGAGGTTATAGCGGCGGCGATGATGGTGGGACTGTAGCGATTGCCCACGTCGTTTTGCACGATCAGCACAGGGCGCACTCCGCCCTGCTCGCTTCCGATGACGGGGCTGAGATCGGCATAATACAAATCGCCACGCTTGACCATTTCCATACCTCGGATTATTGCCTGTTCGCAAAATTTTATCCACAACATACTATGACTTTTCAAACAGACAGTGTTAAATTTATCCCTGCGCTCTCAGTCTAAATGGCACAAAAAAATTGCCGCGCGCGGCAATTTTGTCAACATGGTTGCAGCCTTTTTATTATTCTACATCAAAAATAAGCCTTTCTCCGTCGCTGTCTATCCTCACGCGCTGACCCTGTCTGAGCTCGCCCGAGATCAACATCTCGCTCAGCCTGTCCTCGACAAGTCTTTGCAATGTACGTCGAAGCGGGCGCGCGCCGTACTCCGCGTCGTAGCCCTGAGAGGTGATGAAGTCCTTTGCGTCGTCCGTCACGCGGATGCGGATATCCTTTTCATCCAGCCTGTTTTCCAGTCCCGACAGCATTATGTCAGCGATGCGCCTGACCTCCGCCTTGCCCAGACTTCTGAAAACGACGACCTCGTCTATACGGTTGATTATCTCGGGCTTGATGTACTGCTTGAGCGCGTCCATATGCATTGCCTTTGTTTCATCAAAGTCAGCCGCCTTACCCGACTGCGCGCCGAATCCGAAGGATTCCTTCTTTATCGCCGCTTCCTTGGCGCCGATGTTGGAGGTGAGTATTATGACGCAGTTTTTGAAGTTGACGCTTCTGCCGTGGCTGTCCGTAAGCACGCCGTCCTCCAATATCTGCAGCAGCAGGTTATAGATGTCGCTGTGCCCCTTTTCGATCTCGTCAAACAGCACCACGGAGTAGGGCTTACGCCGCACCTTTTCCGTCAGCTGGCCGCCCTCCTCAAACCCGACCAGCCCGGGCGCGGAGCCAATAAGTCGCGACACGCTGTCCTTCTCCATATATTCGGACATATCCACGCGGATGAGCATATCCTCGTCGCCGAACAGCGCGGCCGCAAGCGCCTTTGCAAGCTCCGTCTTGCCCACGCCCGTTGGACCGAGGAATATGAAGGAGCCGATGGGACGTTTGGGGTCCTTCAGCCCCGCACGCGCACGCTTGACCGCCCTTGCCACCGCGCTGCACGCCTCGTCCTGACCTATCACGCGTGACTTAAGCTCGCTTTCAAGGTTGGACAATCTTTCGCTTTCGCTGTCAGTCAGTTTGCTTACGGGGATACCCGTCCACTCGCCCACTATCTCTGCGATATCATCGTATGTGACGACGTAATTTTTCAACACATCTTCACTTTTTGTAACCTCAGGTCGCGATTTTGCCTCTATAAGCGCGTCCATCTCCAGCTTTATGCGATTGCAACGCTCAAAGTCCTCGCGGCGCAATGCCGTGGCAAGTTCGGCGTCCTTCTTTTTCAGCTCGTCCTCGATTTGTCTTACGCTTCTCGGCTTGACATATCCGCCCAAGCGTTTGCGCGCCGCCGCTTCGTCGATGAGGTCGACCGCCTTATCCGGCAAAAATCTGTCCGTCACATACCTGTCGGACAGTATTGCCGCGGCAGACAACGCCTCGTCGGTGATGGCAACTCCGTGATGTTGCTCGTACTTGCTCTTGATGCCGTGCAAGATCTCGATCGTGTCGCTGATCCCCGGCTCCGCCACAAGCACTGGTTGAAAGCGGCGTTCAAGCGCGCTGTCCTGCTCAAATTGCTTGCGGTATTCCTCAAGCGTAGTGGCGCCGATAGTGGTCAATTCGCCGCGCGCGAGCATGGGCTTGATTATGTTTGCTATGTCAAGACCGCCCTCGCTTGCGCCCGCCTTGAGTATGGTGTGTATCTCGTCAATAAACAATATTATATCGCCGCGCTGCTTGATGGTGTTCAGCACGGTTTTAAGTCTCTCCTCGAAGTCGCCCCTGTAGCGAGTACCCGCAACAAGCGAGCTTAGATCGAGGGAGAACACGGTCTTGCCGATCAATGCGTCGGGCACTTTGCCGTCAACGATCGCCTGCGCCAGCCCGTCCACCACGGCGGACTTGCCCACTCCCGGCTCGCCAATGAGCACGGGGTTGTTTTTGGTGCGGCGGGAGAGTATCTGTATAACGCGTTCGGTCTCCTTGTCCCTGCCTATGACGGGGTCTATTTTGCCGTCGCGCGCCTTAGCCGTCAGATCCACGCCGTACTTGGACAGATCCGTTTCGTCGCAGGATATGTTGCGTCCCAGTGCGTCGGACACTGTGCCGTGCTTCACCTCATTTTCCGCGCCGTAGCGTATGCCTCCCACCATATTTTTTATATCGTCGTCAGAGTACGTCCGCGCGCCGTAAATTCCCGCATTTTGCATACCTGTATTGCAATTTGCGCCGCACATCTCGGGATTTTTGCCCTCGCCTCCTATTATCGCGCTGTACGCTACGCGCTGTATGTGCACAGGATCTGCGCCAAGGTCGGAAACTATCCCGAACGCCATGGAAGTACTGTCGTCAAGCAAGGCGTAAAGTATATGCTCCGTGCCCACTATGTTGCTGCGCAGCTTCTCCGCTACCTCGCGAGCGTACTGCATCGCGGTGGCTGAACGTCCCGACATCTTCACCTGCGCGACATGCGGCGCCGGGCGAAGAGCGGGCGCAACGCTTCCTCTGTTTAAGCCGTGCGCGGTGAGTATGCGATACGCGACAGTCCCCTCCACGCTTAAAAGAGCGTAGAGCAAATGCTCGCTGCACACCATCCCGCCCGTATCTGCGGCGCACTGCGAAGCATATTGCACGACATTTTGAGCATTGTTTGAAAACCTTATCATTTTTCCTCCGCGATATGTTTGCGCACGAGACGTGCGCGGGCGATGTTGTGTTCCTCCTCGCCGACGTCGCCGTTGAGGATCTCCAGGCTTGAAGCGCACGCCCAGATAAGCTCGTTGAGCGACGCGACGTCCTTGATGGGCAACACTCCGAGTATAACTCCCAACTTGACGTCGACCAATTTTTCCATAAGTTCGGCGGAGCTTATGCTGTACGCACTGCCCAAAACCCCGTAACTTCTGAAAATTTTGTCAATGATTTCAGTCTTTTTGCTGCCAAGCAGCATAACCAGCGCCTCTCTTTCAAGCCCGACCATCTCCACGGCGGACTGCTCCACAAGGCGCAATATGTTTCCATCGTCGATGCCGAACGTGGTGGAGTTGGACAGCTGATACATGTCGTACGCCGCGTCGCTGCCCTCGCCATAGTAGCCGCGAACCGTCAGTCCGTAGCGCTCGCGCATGGCGGAAATCGCCTTGTCTATCATCCCCGTGCGCTTAAGCGCGGGCAAAAACAGCATTACGGACGCACGCATACCCGTGCCCACGTTGCTTGGGCAGGCGGTGAGATAGCCGAACTGCGCGTCGCGCGCTATATTCAGCTGTCTCGCCAACGCGGTGTCGTAGGACTTCAACCTGTCGTACGCGCGCCTCAGTCCAAAGCCCGCGACCGTGCATTGCTCGCGGATATGGTCCTCCTCGTTGAGCATCACGGACAGCTCGGACGGTTCGGTTTTTTCCAAAATAACTGCACCCATGTCGCTGTTTGCAAGCCCCAGCGATATGACGTGCCGCTCAATAAGCATCTTCTTTTTGAGGTCGGACAGCGAGGTCATCGTGTGCAGTTGCGCTTCAAAAACGCCCTGAGTCGCTGCGCACGCGCCCTTGACAATGTCCGCAATGCGCCTGTCGGCGTCGCGGGAGCTGCCCGGGAAAGGAACGCCCTCCACATTGCGCGCAAAGCGCACGCGGGAGGATACGACATAGTTGCCCATCCATTCGGGCGCAGGATCGTCAACGGGTCGCGGCATGTATACGGTGGGACGGACGCACACGGCGATCGCATCCCGCATATTTCTGTAACAATCGGGACAGCCCAACATGTACGACTGCTTGAATTTTTCAAGCGTACAACCGCATTGCGGGCACTCCTTGCCGCGCTTTGCGAGGCGTTCGCGCGCCATCTCGCGGGGCAATCTGCCCGATTTGAGCGCAAAGGCATAGCATGCCTCGCAGTAGGCATACTCCGTTTGCATATTATTTTCCACTGCGCGCTCCGCGCGGGTAGCCTCACGCTTGCCGCAGATGTCGCAACTTCTTTGCACCAAAACACCTCGTGCGCAATACGCGCACCTTGTCCTATATTTTTTCTGTAAGCGATTTTAGATATTCTGCGTATTGCTCGCTCAGATTTTTATCCCTCAGCGCAAACTCCGTGACCGCCTTGAGATAGCCCAATTTGTCGCCGATGTCGTACCTGCATGCGGAAAATTCACAGGAACACACGTTCGCCCCTCGCCTTGCGAGCAGGTCGATGGCGTCGGTGAGATAAACCTCGCCGTCGCGAGGAGAGGTATGCTCTATCGCCTCAAACACTTCGGGGGTCAACACAAATCTGCCCAACGAAGTGAGGTCGCTTGGCAACTCTCCTTCCGGTTTCTCTATAAGTCCGCGTACGGCGGCGACTCCTTCGCACAAGCGCTCCCCTTCTATCATGACTGCGCACTTGCGAGCAACGTCTTCGGGCATACGCTGACAGCCAACTACGCTTGCGCCCGTCGTTTCATACGCCTCGATAAGCTGCGCGGTGACGGGCTTTTCGCCGTACATTATATCGTCGCCAAATGCCACCGCAAACGCCTCGTCGCCCACAAACTCCCTTGCAAGCAGCAAAGCGTTGCCGTTGCCGTCCATTTCACGCTGCTCAATAAAGCGGATACGCATGTTCCAACGCCTGTTGGCAAGCGCATATTCTTCCGCCTTGCCGCGGGCGATAAGCGACCGGTTGAGCGCTTTATTTGCGCAAAACAAGCGCTTTAACTGCCGTTTTTGCGGAGAAATGACTATAAGCGTTTCCTCGATACCGGACGCCTCAAGTTCCTCCAGAATATAGTAAAGCGCGGGAACGTCCACTATGGGCAACAGTTCCTTGGCATACACCTTGGTCAGCGGCAGAAATCTTGTGCCGAGACCCGCGCACGGAATGACAGCTTTTTTTACAGACATTATACCCTCCTTCTGCGGAACTTCCGCAACGGTATAAATTGTATGCAATTGGCAGGCGGCATGCGCCAAACGCTTGATGTGCGGAAATTTTTGCGGAGCACGTCATATGCGACGCAAATGGGACTTCGCCTTGATTATACTGTTTTTATAAAGGCGCTCACTCCTCGTAGCCGTGCGGATGGGTGGAGTGCCACTTCCAGGCGGAGGAAATTATGCTCTCCAGACTGTCGTATTGTGGTTTCCAGCCAAGCTCGCGCTTGATCTTCTCGCTGGAGGCGACAAGCGTTGCGGGGTCTCCCGGACGGCGGCCCTCCACGGCGCGCTTGATGGGTATGCCCGTCACCTTCTCGGTCATGTCGATGACCTGCTTCACGCTGAAGCCGTTGCCGTTGCCGAGGTTGTAGTGGGTGGACTTGCCGCCCTTCTTGAGATAGTCAAGCGCGCGTATGTGCGCGTCGGCAAGGTCGGTGATGTGGATATAGTCGCGCACACAGGTCCCGTCCGGGGTGGGATAGTCCTCGCCGAAGATGCCTATATGATCCCTTGTGCCGTTTGCTACCTGCAAAATTATGGGGATGAGGTGGGATTCCGGATTGTGCGCCTCGCCAATGAGGCCCGTGCGATGGGCGCCCGCGGCGTTGAAATACCTCAGCGCGACGTACTTGAGCCCATACGCCTTGTCGTAGTCCTGCATAAACTGCTCCATCATCAGTTTGGTCTGGCCGTACACGCTGGTGGGCTTTTGCGGGCTGTCCTCGGTGATGAGACCGTCGCCGCAATCGCCGTAGGTGGCGGCAGATGACGAAAACACCAAATATTTGACGTTTTCGGCGATCATGGCGTCCAACAGCGCCAGCGTGCCCGCCACATTGTTGTGATAGTACTTTGCGGGATTGCCCATGCTCTCCCCCACCAGCGAGAACGCCGCGAAGTGGATGACGCTGTCTACATTGTACTTTCTGAAAGTGCTTCTGAGCAACTCGACATCAAAGATGTCGCCCTTAACAAACGGGACGCCTTCGGGGACGGATTGGACATGCCCCGTGGACAGGTTGTCGTACACGACGACGCCCATGCCGCGCTCCTTAAGCTCCCATACACAATGCGAGCCGATGTAGCCCGCACCGCCTGTGACCAAGATCATAGTGCCTTACTCCCTTGCGCATATGCGCGAAATGATATCTATGACATATTATAAACTTATACCGCTTGTAATGCAAGTCAAAAATGTGTATAATAATTGCGTGGACAGGACAATTTTACATTGCGATCTCAACAATTTTTACGCTTCGGTGGAGCAAAAACTGCATCCCGAGCTGGACGGACGTCCCATTGCCGTGTGCGGAAACCCAAAAATGCGGCACGGTATAGTGTTGGCAAAAAACCAACTTGCCAAGCAGGCGGGCGTGCAGACGGGCGAGGCAATCTGGCTGTCAAAACAGAAGTGTCCGGACATCGTTTTTGTCGAGCCTCATTACGACGAATACGTGAAATACTCAAAGCAGGTATTCAAAATATACCTCAACTACACCGATTTTGTGGAGAGTTTCGGCATAGACGAATGTTGGCTTGACGTGACCGGTTCCAAAAAATTGTTCGGCGACGGAGTGACCATCGCAAACGAGATACGTCAGCGCGTCAAGCGCGAAACGGGACTGACTATATCCGTTGGCGTGTCCTTCACAAAGACGCTTGCAAAACTTGGCTCCGACCTTAAAAAACCCGACGCCGTCACCGTACTTGACAAGGACACTTACATGCAACGCATAGGAGATCTGTCCCCCGACGAGATGATAATGATAGGCAAGCGCACGTTGGATAAGCTTAAAATGCTAAATATCAACACCATCCGCCAGCTTGCCAACGCCGACAGAGAGCTACTTCGCTACCACTTCGGAGTGATCGCCGACAACATGGTCAACGCCGCGGCGGGCATTGAGACTGAGCCCGTCAAAAAGTATACGGATATGCGCGTGCCAAAAAGCGTGTCAAACGGCACCACCACCCCGCGAGACATCAAAGACCTGAACGAGGCAAAAATTGTGATATATTCCTTGTCCGAACTTGTTGCGATGAGATTGAGACAGTACAATCTGGTGGCAAACGGCGTCTCGCTTGCCATAAAAGATCCTCAATTGCAATGGATCTCCAAACAGATCCCGCTTGCCATGCCCGCCTCAAACGCAGGCGATATTGCCGAAGCGTCGATAAAACTGCTTAAGAGCATGCACAGTTTTTCGGATCCGCTTAGAGCGATAACCGTGGGAGCGATAAGACTGAGCGACAAGGACGGCATACAGCTCAATCTGTTTGACGCGCCCAACGACAAGGAGGAAAAGTTGGAGCACAGCATCGACCTCATTCGCGGCAAATACGGCTTTAAGTCAGTACAGCGCGGCATTGTGCTGGACAACGATCTTACCGGCAATCTTCACGAGGACGACGACTTCCGTCCCTTCCATCAGTCCAAGACCACCTGAAAAAATTTTTGATATTTTTGCGGGCAAAATTGTCAAAAATCACACGATATGTGTTTTATAAATCGACAAAATCAAAGATTGTAACACTAATCGTGTTTTTCAAAAACTTAAATTCACTGTTAAGTCACCCATTTCAAAGGCGTATGATCCCCATATCGTCCAAAATGTGCTTTGTATGATACACGTATCGTATTGTCTTACAGATGTCAAGAAAAATTTGTTGAATAATATCGTTTTACAACGGCGCTTATTTTTGATATGCTTATGCTGAGATTATGTGCGCATACTTTGTATGCGACCTTCTCGCGGCGCATGCCGCAAAAGACTTTGAGAGGTTTTACCGTATGACAGCTGCGGAGATAATAGTCAACCTGCTGGGATTGCTTGCGGGCATAGGCGTGTTCCTGATAGCCATAAAGATAATAAGCAACAATCTGGAATCGGTGGGAGGCAACAGACTCAAATCCCTGTTTGCCATGACTTCAAAAAACAACCTGTTGGGCGTGGGCATAGGCACTGCCGCCACAGCCCTTGTCCAGAGTTCGGGCGCGACGTCGGTGATGGCGATAGGTTTTGTCAACGCCGGTATAATGACGCTGACGCAAGCCTGCGCGATCGTGCTTGGCGCAAACATAGGTACCACCATTACGGGTCAGATAGTCGCTATAGGTTTTTTGGGCGGCGACACCACGATATCCGCTTCGGTGATACTTGCGGCGCTTGCGGGCATCGGCGCGTTTATGATGTATTTTGCCAAAAAGGACATCGTGAAGCGCATAGGCAGCTTGCTTGCGGGCTTCGGATTGCTGTTTGTGGGTCTTACGACGATGAGCGGCTCCATGGCGGCGTTTGCGGAGCTGGACAGCATAAAGCGGTTTATCGCCGCGATAGATTTCCCCGGTTACTCGGTGGTGCTGGTGCTGGTGGGCATCGCGCTTACGGCGATAATTCAGTCCTCGTCGGTGACCTCGTCAATTGCGATAACTATGCTCGTGTCAAGGCTCATATCCCTTGACCAAGGCATATTCCTCATACTCGGCTCCAACATTGGCGCGTGCGTGGTGGCGCTGCTTGCGTGCATAGGCACGTCCACAAATTCCCGTCGCGTGGCGGTGTTTCACATCATCACCAACATAATAAGGGTGTTCGCCTTTGTGGCGGTGGCGGAGATAGTCACGGCGGCTACGGGCGGCAAGTTCACCATGGGCCGGTTGTTTGACAGGATGTTCCCGGGAGTGGTGCCGCTGCAGCTGTCAATGTTCCACACGCTTTTCAACGTGGTGACGGTGCTGCTGTTGCTGCCCACAATGAAGTTTTACGTCAAGCTGTCCGAAAAATTGCTGCCCGAAAAGGAGTCCGAAAAGGCGCTGCCTCAGCAGGGCGTGCATTTCTACTTCATCGACGAGCACTTGCTTAAAACGCCTCCCGTGGCTGTGCAGCAGACAAAGAACGAGATTGTCAACATGGCGAAGATCGCGCGCGACAATTTCAGTCTGGCGTGCGACATAGTCTGCACAATGGACTACAGCAAAATTGACGACTTCCGCAAAAACGAGACGGAGCTTAATTACCTCAACAAGGAAATAACTCACTTCGTCGTGCAGCTGTCAAAGCTGGAAATGAGCGACAACGACCACCGCTATCTGTCCTCGACGTTCCACACGGTGACGGATCTTGAGCGTATAGGCGACTATGCGGAAAACATAACCGAATACGCCGACCGCCTCAACGAGAAAAAGGAACTGTTCTCTGACGAAGCCATAGACGAGATACGCAATATGCAAAAACTTATCGACGCGCTGTACGAAAAGGCAATGCAGGCGTACATCAACGTCGACTACGTCGCGCTGAGAGAGGCCGAGACCATCGAGGACAGCATAGACGACTTCACTCAACAGATGGCGGACAACCACATAATGCGCCTTGACAACGGCGTGTGCACCTCGGACGTGGGCGCGCAGTACATCTCGCTGGCGTCCAACGGCGAGAGAGTGGCCGACCACTTTATGAACGTGGCAAAGGTGATACGCGATTACGGCATAATCGGAGTCAGGCACATCGCGGACGCTCAGCGGCAGAATCAGTCCGCAGCAAAAACAGCTGGGGAATGAGCGCAATAAGCGCATTAACAGTTCATTTTGACAACATAAACATCTGAAGGACGCAGAATATGGAACTTGCGATAGCTACAAACAATGCACACAAATTGACTGAGATCCGCGCTATATTGGGCGGATGTTTCGACCGTCTGTACTCGCTTGAAGAGCTGGGCATAGACGTGGAGATAGAGGAAACGGGCAAAACGCTCAGGGAGAACGCTCTCATCAAGGCGCGCGCCATCGTCAAGCTGAGCGGGCTTCCCAGTCTTGCGGACGACACGGGGCTTATGGTGGACGCGCTTGACGGCGCACCCGGCGTATACTCCGCGCGCTACGCGGGCGAAGAGCACGACGACGCGGCAAACAGAGCGTTGCTACTCAAAAATCTGGACGGCGTGAAGGACAGGCTCGCGCACTTTTGCACGGCGGTGGCGCTGTGCTATCCCGACGGGCGCGAAATAGTCGCCGAAGGCAGAGTGGACGGCAGCATACTGTACGCCGAACGCGGCGAGCGCGGATTCGGATACGATTCGCTGTTCTTCTGCGACGACCTGCAAAAATCATTTGCGGAAGCCACCGCGGAGGAAAAAAACAGCGTGAGTCACCGCTCCCGCGCTTTGCACAACCTGCTGGATAAGCTAAAATGATGGATACCATATTCGCCTTTTCGGATACGCACGGCACGCGCTTGCCCGCCCGCATTGCGGACATCGCAAACGAGGCGAAATACGTATTTTTCCTCGGCGACGGGCTGAGGGGGCTTGGAGACATAGCCATGCACAAGGGGCTGACGGCAGTCGCGGGCAACTGCGACGCGCAGGGCTTCGGTTTCGGGCGCGAGGAGACTGTGGAGATAGGCGGACACAAAATTCTGCTCACTCACGGCGACCGCTACGGCGTGAGTCGCGGGCTTACTACGCTGTCATTCAGGGCGAAAGAGCTGGGCTGCGACATAGTTTTCTACGGACATACGCACTTTGCAAGCATAGACGTCGCGGACGGCGTGACATACATATGCCCCGGCTCCGTGGATCCGTCAAGATACGGACGCTCAACATACGTTTACGCGGTGCTGACAAAGGATGGCGTGGTGGCAAAGATAGTGGATATATGCTGAAAATCGTATACTAAAAGCGGACGCAACGCGCCCGCTTTTTTTATGCAAAATTTTGTCAGACGTTGTGAGAAGTGTTCTTCTGAATGACGTCGTGAGCGCCGCCCTCCACAATGCTGGTGGCGGATACGACGGTCATCTTGGCGCACTTATGCAGCTGAGCAATGGACGTTGCGCCGCAGTTGCACATCGTGGACTTGACCTTGTGCAGACTCTTGCTAACATTGTCCTTGAGGCTGCCCGCGTAAGGCACATAACTGTCCACGCCCTCCTCGAAGCTGAGGCCTTTTTTGCCGCCGAGGTCGTAACGCTGCCAATTGCGCGCGCGGTTGCTGCCCTCGCCCCAATACTCCTTGACGTAGTTGCCGTTGATGTTCAGCTTGTTGCCGGGCGCCTCGTCGAAGCGAGCGAAGTATCTGCCCAACATGACGAAGTCCGCGCCCATGGCAAGCGCAAGCGTCATATGGTAGTCGTGCACGATGCCGCCGTCGCTGCAGATGGGGATGTATACGCCGGTCTTTTTGAAGTACTCGTCCCTTGCCTTTGCAACCTCTATCACCGCGGTAGCCTGTCCTCTGCCAATGCCCTTGGTCTCGCGGGTGATGCATATCGAGCCACCGCCTATGCCCACTTTGATGAAGTCCGCGCCGGCGTTTGCAAGGAACTCGAAGCCCTCCTTGTCTACAACGTTTCCTGCACCGACCTTGACTTTATCACCGTATTTTGAGCGGATAAAGTCCAGAGTGCGCTGTTGCCACACGGTATAGCCCTCGCTGCTGTCGATGCACAGCACGTCCGCTCCCGCCTCCACAAGCGCGGGGACTCGCTTCTCGAAGTCCAGTGTGTTGATGCCTGCGCCCACCATATATCTCTTGTGTTCGTCAAGCATCTCGTAGGGATGATTTTTGTGCGCGTCATAGTCCTTGCGGAAGATGAGATAAAGCAGTCTGCCGTCGTCGTCCACGATGGGAAGGGAGTTGAGTTTGTGCTCCCAGATGACGTCGTTTGCCTCGGCAAGCGTGGTGTCCTTGGGCGCGGTTATCAGCTTGGACAGCGGAGTCATAAACTCCTTTACTTTGAGGTCGAGGCTCATACGGCTGACGCGGTAGTCGCGGCTTGTCACAATGCCAAGCAACTTGCCCGACGAAGTGCCGTCGTCGGTGATGGCTATGGTGTTGTGCCCCTTGCGCTGAACAAGCTCCAGCACGTCCGCAAGCGTATTGTCGGGAGTCAGATTGCTGTCGGACACCACAAAGCCCGCCTTGTAGGTCTTGACCCTGCGCACCATCGCCGCCTCGTCCTCTATGCTCTGCGAGCCGTATATAAAGCTTATGCCGCCCTCTTTTGCCAGCGCGATAGCCATAACGTCGTCGGATACGGACTGCATTATCGCGGATACCATTGGTATGTTGAGCGATATTGCCGCCTCCTCGCCCGCCTTGTACTTCACAAGCGGCGTCTTGAGAGACACGTTGGCGGGAACACAATTCTCGTCCGTGTAACCGGGAATGAGCAAATACTCGCTGAACGTCCTTGACGGCTCCTCAAAATACTTTGCCATATAGCCCTCCGAAAATTTATAATTTTATATATCATACAGATTTTGACGGGCTTTGTCAAAACTTTATCATATATTTTGTAAAACTTTTATATATTGATGTAAAAATTTCCGTCTCGGTGTTGCATAAATACAATTATGATGATACAATTCAATTGTATAGAGGTAAATTATGAATAAAGCGATCAAAGCGACTCTCATCACGCTGGCTTGCGTGGTCCTGGCAATTTTGTTGTTTATAGCCATTTGTTTTGCCGAAGCTTACATACACATCCTCTTTGTCAAATCGGATCAAGCAGACCGCCTCAACAATCTTAGAAAAGACTATCTCGCAGGTAAAATTGCGCCCGTCGACGAGCAGCAATTTTGCGATTTCGACATCGCCGAAGCCGTGGAAGGCGGCTACAAGCTGACGGATCTGCAGTTTGTGGGCACCCACAACAGCTACAAACTTGAAAAAAACGCGTTCGAGCGCATGTTTGCCGAGATAGCCACTCCCCTCAAAGAGGGCAACTACAGCTACGAAACGCTCACGGGGCAGCTCAACGCGGGTATCCGCAGCCTGGAGTTGGACCTGTTCTACCACAAATCGCATGGCAAGACCAAGTTTAACTGCTTCCACATAGGCGGCCTGGACATGACAAGCAGCGCATTCGACATGGAGCTTGCGCTGGAGGAACTGGATCTGTGGTCCAAAAACAATCCCGGGCATATGCCCATCACCGTCCTGCTTGAGGTCAAGAGCACGGGCGCGGTGCTTGCGCCGTACAAGTATGTTGGCGTGGAACAGCTAAAGGAATTTGACAAATTGCTGAAACAGACAGTCAGCACGCTGTACACGCCGCAGGAAGCGTACGAGGGCTACGGCAGCCTCAGCGCGATGCGCGAAGCGGGCAAGCCGACAATTGCGGATACGCTGGGCAAGATCATGTTTATACTGCATCCCGGCGACCTTGTGTCCGACTACGTTCAATACGACCCGACGTTCACGCAGCAGGCAATGTTCCCCGCGATAAATGACATCCATGACGAGTCCGCGGGCGACCAGCGCTTTGTGTATGCGGACACAAAGACGCGCTATTGGTACGACAGGGACGACAATGTGGAGTTCTACCAAAATATGTTGGTACGCGTCACGATAGACGACTTCCTCAAGCCCATGCCCACGGGCGACGAGCTTGCGTTCAGGCTGTCGGGCAACTCCGTCATCTGCACCACCAACCGCATCCCCCGCACGGATATTGAAGTGGCGGACGCGCTGTATCTCAGCGACGGCAGTAAGACGATACACTTGCGTCGGTGACGCAAGATGTTTTGGCCAAATCGACACATAAAAAATGCGCATTTAAGTGTTTAAGTGCGCATTTTGTTATTTATAGGATAATTTTATTTACTTTTTCTTCCTCATCGGAGTGGGTATCTGCTCCCCCACATATGTCTGCCAGACGTCCATCTTATCGTCGTCGGTTATCTCGCGTATCACCCGCGCAGGCACGCCCGCCGCAAAGGTGTGAGGCGGGATATCGCGCGTGACTACGCTGCCCGCTCCAACCACCGCGCCGTCGCCGATGGTCACGCCTCCGCACACGATCACGCCGGACGCCAGCCACACGTCGTTGCCCAATACGATGGGCTTTGCATACTCGATGTCATGGTAGCCCGTGGGATATTGCTGCTGCTTGCGCTCCTCCCAATGCATGGGATGTACGGGCGTCGCAAGCGTGACGCGGGTACCCAACATGCAGCCCTTGCCAAGCGTTATGGTGGCTACGTCAAGCAACGTGCAGTCGAAGTTGGCAAAGAAGTCGTCGCCGAAAGTGATGTTGCAACCGTACTCGCAATGAAAATTGCTCAGTATAAAGAAGTTGTCGCCGTGGTCGGGGATCAGCCGCTTTATTATGCGCGTGCGGCACGGCATGTTCCACAAGTGCACGCGATTGTAGCGGTCGCAAAGCAACAACGCGCGCGTGTGCTTCCAAAATATGTACTTATCCGTCGGGTTGTACAGCTTGCCCTCTCTCATCAAGTTGAAATCTTTGGTCTTATCCTCTTTCATAATCCCTCATTTTACATCGCATTTTCAATTATTAAACCTCATCGCTCAATATTTGGAGAGCATCCTTACATATATACTTTTTGCCCAAGGAAACGGCTTCTTCAATTGATTTATCGTCAATTTTCTGTTTAATCATTACATTGTATTCAACACCCTCATTTTGCAGATTTTCTCTGTAACGATTAGACAAGAAGCACAGACATTCATATATTTTATTAAAACCATCTGAATCTAGAGCAAATATTTTATTTAACTGCTTGTTCATAGTTTCAGAGTTTTTTTCTCCTTTGATCTGATAGCTCATAAATCCAATCACATAATATGGTATGGGTGTTCTCTTATCATCGCTCTTTTTTTGATCTTGTTCTGCTCTTTTATACACATAATAGAGTTTAATCATATTATCTATTGAAAGATAATCTTGTATGTTCACGGTTATTGTCTTAAAAATATCGCTGCTCTTATTTAACACATTACTTTTTTTGGTATAACCATAATATCCATCTTTAACATATGCCAGAATTACTTGCAGCAATTTTTCAATATCAATACAAATATCTTTAGATGATTTTAATGTAACACCTATTTTCTCAACATAATGTCTTGCATCTGCCAGCATTTTTGCCTTCTTGTTGTCGCTGTATATTTCTTTATCATCAAATTTTGCTTTGTCACTTTGCTTTACACGCAAATAGAATCCGCGTCTCTCAAATTCAGATTGGATTCTAGCAAAGACCGATTGTTCGTTAGACAAAAACGCTTTATCAGGGACAGAATTTTGCCTGTTTGTATATTTAACAACATTACGATAGAAAGTTTTGCTCTCTCCTGTCTTATCGGGAATCACTAGCACTTTAACCATAACAAACACATTCTGATATATTTGCTGCATATCTCTTTCGTTATAAGAATCAAGCACTAGATGTATTGAACTCACAGTTTGACAACCGTTAACGACTTGCGGATTTTCCAAAGGAATATATCTCATTCCGTTTTTCATCTCATCTCTACCAACATGAGAACATATTAAAGTAATGCCGTTGTTGTAAAATAGGAAATTATTTTTTTCCTCGCCGCGCAAAGTATCAATAATCCCTTTATTTACTGAACTATCGCCCAAAAATTCCCTTATGTTTTCCTCAAATAATTGATATCCATCTTTCTTTGATTTTTCCTTTAATCTATATATTTCGCTTACAGGTGTAATAATATAGTAAGCCTCACATTTCAGCCCTTCTATTTTATATTCTTCTCTTAAAGATGCAAACGTGCCCCTGCTTACTGTACCAATGTTGAACGTTAAAGTCTTCTTTTCTTTATAGCTTTGTCCGTAGTATTTGTCATAAATTTCTTCAAGGTCTATAAATTCAGCTCTCAGCAAAGCTTTATATTGATGATTTTCACCGTTGAATCGCTTTATGCTGTCTATTATATCGTCCGATACATGTGTGCTTGTTGAATAAAATTGCAAATAAATCTTATATTCCGGATCATTTATTGCAGATGAAAAAATCTTCTGCAATTTTTTAGATTTTTTATAATCACCTCTCAATAAAGCTGTTAATGGCATTTGCAAAAAATCAGAAACGTCGTTTCTTTTAACAACTCCGTCGATGTCATAATATTTGCATTGAATAATATATAGTTCTTTGTTATCCTCAAAATGCACAAAACAATCAATAGATTTATCTTGATATTCTGTTATACAATCCGGCACAACTTCTTCGTCTACATTATATAATTTCAATAATATCCAATATAAGAATCCGTACTCGGTTTTTTCAAGTTTTGGGTCATTTGCAATATATGAATTTGATATTTCTTCGATACCGTTGTATATTTCATTCTTAAAATTAACAAGTTTTGAACTTATAGCCATTTTGAATCTCCTTTGATTGATTTTGTTAATTATACCACACTTAAATTCAATATTCAATCATTAAAAATAAATTCAAAAAATCATTATCTATTGTATAAAAACATCCCAACCTATCAGTTCTAGATAGGTTGGGATTGGTGTCCCGTCGGAGACTCGAACTCCGGACCATCGCATTAAAAGTGCGGTGCTCTACCTACTGAGCTAACGAGACATTGGCAGGGGTAGCAGGATTTGAACCTACGAATGACGGAATCAAAATCCGTTGCCTTACCGCTTGGCGATACCCCTATGGGCACACGGCACGCCATCGACGTACCGTGCATTTGTGGGGTGAATAGTGGGATTCGAACCCACGACCTCCAGGGCCACAACCTGGCACGCTAACCAACTGCGCTATATCCACCATGTGGCGAGCCTGAAGGGATTCGAACCCCCGACACACGGCTTAGAAGGCCGTTGCTCTATCCTGCTGAGCTACAGGCTCACTTGTTGCTGTCACTCAACGAGTGTCTGGAGCGGGTGATGGGAATCGGACCCACGCAATCAGCTTGGAAGGCTGACATTCTACCATTGAACTACACCCGCATAATGCGTCGACAATACCGATGCTTGACAATATTAGCATATTAAGCATTTGATGTCAAGAAATTTGCGAAGGTTTGCAAATTTGCTTGCTTCAAAACGCGCCATATACCGCTTTTGCGCCGTGCTATTACAGCACTATGTACAGCGCGCCAAGCGCGGCGAACAACGCGGGAATGGCGACGCTTACGCCTATCTTCAAAAAATCCTTGTAGCCGAACTTTACGCCGTGCGCGTTGAGTATGGAGGAGAACATTATGCCCGCCAGCGCTCCTATGGGCGTGAAGTATGCGCCCAGATTGGAGCCTACCACCGTGGCGTACAGCGCGCCCAGCGCCGCCTGTCCCCCGCCCATATGCGCGATTATCTGCGAATAGAGCACGCTCATCGGGATATTGTTTATAAGATTCGCCGCCGCAAACGAGCTAAGTCCGTAGGTCAATATACTCTGTTCGCTGCCCAGCGCCTCGCATATGGCGCTTGTGACGCCCTTGTCGGACAGCGTAACGACGATGACAAACATGGACAGCACAAATGGTATAAGCGCAAACGGCGTCCTCTTCAGGCAGCCCTTCAACACCGTGGGCGGCTTGCGGCGGATGAGGGAGGCTATCAGAACGCACAATATAAGACTTCCCATCGCGCAGACGGACACCAGCCACATCTCCACGCCTATGTAGGAGCTTATCGCCAACAGCACCGTACATACCGCAAGATGCGCTATGCCCACTATAAGCATTGGCTTGTCCTCGACCTTGACGGTGTGCGCAGTGCCCGTTATAGGCTCTCTAAGCTGCTTGAAAAACAGCAAATACAGCATGCCCAGCGCGACTACGCCCGCGAAAACGGTGGGCAAAATGCTGACTTTGAGGTATTGCAAAAAGTCGATGTCAAACGCCGTTGCGAGGTAAATATTTGTGGGATTGCCTATTATAAGCGCCATACTGCAGGTGTTTGCAGCAACAAATTCCGCGGCGAGATAGGGCGTAGGTTTTATGCCCGCACTTTTCGCGAAATAGCAGATAAACGGCGTAAATGACAGGATAATTATATCGTTTGAGGTGAAAACGGTCAAAATCGACACCACGGCATACAGGCAGAAAAACAAGCGGCGCTGCCCCGTGTGCGCATGCTTGAGCACCGCCGACGCCAGAGCGCTGAAAAAGCCAAGCTCATCCAAAAATATGCTAAGCACCGTCATGGAAATAAACAGCGCAAGTATCTTGAGCGGGTTGATGGCGGTGTCGGCTATAAGCGCTTTGCCCACCGTGCCGAAGTCCGCTTCGCCCACGGCAAACAGCAGCAATGCGCCCGCCAGCGTGATCAGCCAATACGTGCCGATACTAACCTTCCCCAGCCTTATCTGCGGAAAGAACAGCACGCTTGCTATCATCGCCGCGCAAGTGATTATTGATATAGCCACAGTTGCCCACATAACGACATCTCATTGCCCACATTTATTTTTGCACGCACATAATAGACCAATCATATTTCAATGTCAAATATACGGCTGCAAAATATTACAAATTTTTCATAAGCATTGGACACAAGTCGCTTGCATGCATTATAATGTGCTTGAGGTCAATATGGACAGACAAGAATTTTGCAACGCTATGAAATCAAAAACCTACATCGTCGCAGGTTCACAAGCGCACATGCATATGCACGAGATGTCACAAAGAGCGCTGCGTTACACAGCCCTGATCAACGGCTCATACCACACTCCCGATGAGTTACGACGAATATTTTTCGAGCTTATCGACAGTGAATACGACGACACATTCGGGCTGTTTCCGCCCTTCTCCACCGACTACGGACTCAACATTTCAATAGGTAAGCGAGTGTTTATCAATTCGGGATGTTGCTTTCAGGACCAAGGCGGAATAGAGATAGGCGACGACGTACTTATAGGACAACAGGTTGTTATAGCCACGCTCAACCACGATCCCGACCCTCTTAAACGCGGCAATATGTCCCCTGCTACCGTCAGGATAGGCAACAAAGTATGGATAGGCGCGCACGTCACCATACTGCCGGGAGTGACAATAGGCGACGGCGCCATAATCGGAGCGGGAGCCGTCGTTACAAAAGACATCCCGGCATACGCTGTCGCGGCGGGCGTTCCCGCAAAAGTACTTAAACACATAAATGCTTGACTTGCGAAAATTCAACAAAAGATAAAAAAAGAGGCCTGTGCAAGGTCTCTTTTATATCGTCACACTCATTTTAAGGACATATGATGCGTTAAAAATAGCATCATTCTATTTTTGTCCGCCGCCTGTCATTTCATGTCGTTCTATGCGGGCAATTTGATGTTTCAGATGTTTTCGCCGTTTGATGCGATCACATCCCTATAGTAGTATGCGGAATCCTTCACCGTACGCTCAAGCGTGTCGAAGTTGACGTGCACAAGCCCGAAACGCTGAGTGTAGCCCTCGCACCACTCGAAGTTGTCCAACAACGACCAATGCAAATAGCCCAGCGTAGGTATACCCTCGCCCACCGCGCGCTTGAGGTTTTGCAGATATTCCTGCATAAACTTTATGCGCTTCTCGTCGTGCACCTTGCCGTCAACGACGACGTCCCTGTTTGCCATGCCGTTTTCGGTGACGAACATCGTCTTGCCGTAACGCTCGTGCAAAAAGCGCAGCGTCCAATACATAGTCCTGCCGTCTATCACCCAATTCATAGTCGTGCGGCGCGGATCGTCGGGGTTGCCGCTTATGGAGGACAGCGTATAGGGCTGGTAGACGTTTACGCCGATGAAGTCCATGTCGACGTGGATTTTTTCCATATCCTTCTTGCGTAGCCTGTACACGCCGTACGCCGAGGCGGGTTTGCCAAGCAATATGGGATCGCAGTAGTACCTGTTGCCCACGTGGCCCAGTATGCTGCCAAAGGTCCTGCGACGCGCGCGTTCGATCGCGGACGGCGTTTCTTTGGACGGAATATGCGCTCCCGTTGACAGCGCAAGCCCGATCTTAGGCGTGCGCTTTGCGTACTTACGTATTGTCCTGACGGACTCGGCATGCGCGGTGAGCGCTATGCGCGTTATCTTTGCAAAATCGAAGATCCGATGCTTAAACGGCGCATGTACGCCATATAAATAGCTGATTGTGACAAAACACTGCGGCTCGTTCATGGGTATCCAATACTGCACACGGTCGGAAATTGCGTCCACGACCGCCTTGGTATACTCGGCGAACTTCTCTATTATCTGCTCATTCTGCCACCCGCCGCGCTCAAACATCCACATGGGCACGTCCCAATGGAACAGCGTTGCGATTGGCTCAATGCCATTTGCGATCAGCTCGTCCACCAACGCGCTGTAAAAGGCGATGCCCTTCTCGTTTATCTTGCCGTCCTCGGGCATCACGCGCGGCCAGCTGATGGAAAACCTGTACGCGTTGAAACCCAGCTGCTTCATTATGGCGACGTCCTCTTTCATATGATGATAGTGGTCGCACGCCACATGGCAGTTGCTGCCGTCCTTTATGCGCTTTGGCGACACCTCGTCCCACATGGAAGGCGTGCGCCCGTCCTCCAGGTACGCGCCCTCAGTCTGCGGCGCAGAAGCCGCCGCGCCCCACATAAAATCCTTGCCGAATACGTTTGCCATCTTCTCCCCTCGCGATCAAGTGATACGTTGATACAGACCTCCGCCCATATCCATTTTGGATTATATCAAATCCTCTCTCCATAGTCAATAGCAATCGTCTGCACTCAAAATATATCGATTGTGCCTGTCGTATTCAAATTGGGCTTTTTGTTTCCAATCAAGATTTTTAGTCCATTCGTACTGCGTAGGTAAAAATGACTTTATATTCCCCCTCATTTGCTCAAATGGTTCGCCCTACCCCGCGAAATTCGTTTCGCACAAGCAAGCGTTTATGTTTTGCCTTTTCAATTTCATATTCTGTCAATTCTTTCATAATATCTCCTTTTAATCCTCGGGCGGAGCGTCATAGTCATGCTCGCCGCCGCAATACATGAAGCAAGGGTGGACTACCTCATCCCAAATGTCTTTCAAAAGTCTCCCACCTATGTTTGCCTTATTGCGGAACTCATCTATGCTGTCGAACTCCTGTTGGAAGTCCTTATTGCAGAAAACCACAATGTGATCGTCGCTCTCTTGTTCTATTGAGCCGCCCCCTTTGTGCTTGGTAAACACCTCATGAACCAAACCATGGTGCCAAAACAGCATTTCAGAGTAAAATTTTAGCCCGCCTATAAAGTCCTCAAAAGTCGCCTTGAATTTTTGTCCCGCCTTATATTGCTCTCGTGCGCGGGAAAGCGGCACGAGCATTGGATAGCTTATGCCATAGCAATCCTCAAAGAACTCGCTGTCCCCGTTGTCTTTCCATCCGCAATTCGGACACTTATCCGTGTTGCCATAGTCGTCCGCATAGTTGAGTCTCCCGCACACCTCACACTTTATGGGATTATTAAATTGCATAGAATTATATTTTTCAATCATAATTTTTTAACTCTCTCGAATTAAACCTATCATAATCAGGCTCTAAATTTTTTGGTATTTGGTTTATTAGGATTGAAACTTATCAAAAACGCCCCGCTATCGTTTGCGAGGCGTTGAGGGAGCATCATTCTGTGATTTTCCATTGCAAGCCGTTGGCGATTATGTATGATTCGCCCGGCTCTTCAAATCTTTCAAGCGGTAAGGAAGGTTCAAACGGCGCGTCCGACCATACGATCAGGCGCTTCGGCTCTCCGGGCAAGAGGCCTTCGACAAAAGTCAAATATGCCTCAAACAACAACGCAAAATAATTGAATTCATAGCCGACAAGATGACATCTGCGCAACCCTATGAACTTCAATTCGAGCGTTTTGGGCCGCCATTGACGCTCAAATGTGACAAGCAAGGTGTAATCTTCCGCGTCTCCAAACCCCATTCTTAATTGGTCATCTACGTGCGCGCCGCTTTGAAAAGCCGCTTTTGCCAAACAGCCGTCATGAAAACCGTCGTATAAATCCAGCAAATCGTCAATATCTTGTTGCGTTTTGATCTCTTTCCAATTTTCCATAAATTTATTATACTACATTTTTGGCGACGTTTCAAGTCCACAAACCCAAAGTAAACTAATTTCTATGTTAAAAATGTTATGCTATCCCTCCACATAACTTCAATAATAATACCCGGATCTACTTTCCCATCTCGCGTAAAGAACAAGGTCTTTATCCGCTCTTGTATCTTGATACTTATGTTCGTTGAAAAGAGTTTCCTTCTCGCAATCGGGGCTTGTATACCATCCCAAAAACACATAGCCCGATCTTCGAGGATAAGGTAAGTCGAGGACTT
>CANQNQ010000013.1 GCA_947625225.1 uncultured Clostridia bacterium
AAGCAAGCGAGGCACAATGAATTTTAATATCACAATTTTGACGTGCAAAAAAATAAAAAAAAGTACACTTTTACTACAACGCATAAAAATATAGTTTTTACTTGATTTAATTCTATCATATGCCCGCAAAATCGGCAAGTAGTAAAAGTGTACTTAAACTTCAACGCAAAGGAGAGGGAAATGAAAAAAACTGTGTTGACGGTCGTTGCGCTGGTATGCGCGCTCTGCTGCGTGTTTGCGCTTGCGGCGTGCAATGACAAGACCGACAAGGTCGCGGTGACGTCCGTGACTCTCGACAAAACCGAATTGTCGCTTACTGTCGGCGACAGCGAAACGCTTACGGCTACTGTTGCGCCCGATGACGCTACAGACAGCAGCGTGACCTGGACTTCCGACAACGCCGAAGTCGCAAATGTGGAAAACGGAGTCGTCACCGCGCTGAAGGCGGGCACGGCGACCATAACCGCCAAGGCGGGGGACAAGAGCGCCGATTGCGTAGTCACTGTAAGCGCGCCGAACACAAAGATGAGCGCGGATGAGTGGACGGCGTGCGTAAACGCGTTTGCAAAGTCCACCAACTACACCGAAAAATGGTCAAGCGTGAAAACGGGATACGTCACGACCGCGTATACCGTGACGGGCGCAACTTGCAGAGCAGACCATTTTGCATCGGCAGACGGTGAGTGGTGGACATCCGACATTTATCAAAAAGTGGGCGACGACTTCTATCATTTCACTAAAGATGACGACGACTACATATGGTACAGACAGCCCATTGGCGAAGAGGAATATACCGAGGGTTATACGTCCATATCTTACTTGACCGACGCCGCAAATATCCTCATAGAGAAGTACGCCGACCTCAGCTTTGCAGACGGCAAATATTCCTTGGCGACTTATGACTTTGACGGTATCGACGTGACAAATATCGAGGCGACAGTATCCGGCGGCGCTATAGTAAAACTTACGTTTACCGCCGAATATGTGGGAAATGTGGTCATCGATTCCTTTGGCGCAACGCAGGTGGAAGTCCCCGCCGAATATACCGAGCTGGACGTTGTAGCAGGCAAGTCCTTCCATTTTGACAGACTCACTTGGGAAGGCGATGTGGAAGTGACGGACGAGGATCTCGAAGAATATGGTCAACTATATGGAGAGATGCACATATTTTTTGGAAAGGATAAAACGGTCAGCATAACTATAAAAGAACAGACCATGAGCGGTACATACACCATAAGCGGCAACACCATAACCATAACGTTGTCGCCTGCGGAGGCGTCGCCGGATCCCATTACGATCGTCGGCAATGAGTTAAAAATGCCTGTCGCCGGAAGAACCGGTGGCACGGGAGGAGAAGGGCATTCCAGCACCATTTATGTGATTTTGCGCGACACAACAGTTTAATCCATAGATAAATTTATCATTATATAAGATCCAAAACTCCGGGCGGTACGTCTTTTATAGGGCGGATGCCCGGATATTTTTTTTTGTTATGATCGTCCGACGTTTGCCTATTTTGGCAATTTGTGATATAAATAAATTATGGTCAACACTCAGGGCAAGGATGAAGCCGAATACAGGTTGATGACGCAGGCGCCCGTCTTTGGGCTGGTGCTGAAGCTGTCCGTTCCCACGACGTTCAGCATGCTGATCACCTCCATATACAACCTTGTGGACACGCTGTTTGTGTCGTCGCTGGGCAACGCGGCGACGGGCGCGGTGGGCGTGGTGTTTTCCATACAATCCATCATTCAGGCGATCGGATACGGCTTCGGCATGGGCACGCAGAGCCTCATCTCCCGAAAGCTGGGGGAGAAGAAAAACGACGAGGCGGATATGTACGGCATTTCGGGCTTTGTCGCGGCGTTTTTTGCGGGATTGCTGATGCTGCTGGGGCTTATCAATATGCCCGTGATGATGCGGCTGTTCGGCTCCACCGAGACCGCGCTGCCGTATGCGTGCGACTACGGATTCTGGATAATTCTGGGCGCGCCGCTGTTTTGCTCGTCGTTTGTGCTCAACAACATTCTGCGCGCGGAGGGCAAGGCGTCCCTGTCCATGGTGGGACTTTGCAGCGGAGGCATCCTCAACATAGGGTTGGACGCGCTGTTTATATTTGCGCTGCACATGGGCGTAGAGGGCGCGGCGATCGCCACGGTGGTCAGTCAGGCGGCGTCGTTTGTCATATTGCTGTCCTTCTTCATCTTCAAAAAATCCATAGTGAGGCTCAACATTTTCAAGCTGAGCAAGCGGCCGCTGGATTATCTCAACATTTTCCGCGTGGGGCTGCCCACGGTGTTCCGCCAGAGCTTGGGCAGCGTAGCGACCACTTTGCTCAACGTGGCGGTGCGCCCCTACGGCGACGCGGCGATGGCGGCGGTGAGCATCTCAAACAAGATCTATATGCTGTTGCGCAGCATGCTGATAGGCGTAGGGCAGGGCTTCCAACCCGTGGCGGGCTACAACTACGGCGCAAAGCGCTACGACCGCGTGCGCAAGGCGTTCAACTCCGCAATAGCGCTGGGTACGATTTACAGCGCGTTGGCGGCGATCATCCTCTTTATATTCGCGAAAGACATAATAGGGCTGTTCCGCCCCGGCGACGTCGAGGTGATAGAGGAGGGCGGACGTATGCTGCGCTTTTTGTGCATGGCACTGCCCGTGCTGGGCTACTCGACGTTTGTCAATCAGCTGTATCAATGCCTGGGCTTTGTGCTTCCCGCGACGGTGCTGGCGTCCTGCAGGCAGGGGATATTCTTTATTCCGCTTATACTCATATTGCCCATATTCTTCGGGTTGACGGGCATAGAACTTACGCAGGCGGTGGCGGATATCATGACATTTGCGGTGTCCATACCTTTCCACATCTACATCCTGAAGCGGCGCATTCCATCCCATCCTCCCGCCATACCCATGCCTCCGGCGAAGCCCAAAACTTTGGATATAAAATTGTAAAACGAATGTTTAAGTATCAAAAAGGCGCGTTTCAAACGCGCCTTTTGCAAATTTTCCTTTGAAATGCGAAGTTTAATTTTCCTTATTCTCTTCCGTTTTGGCGGCGTCCGTCGGCGCTTCCTCGTCCGTAAGTACGGCGACCTCCGCCGCGATCACCGCTTGTTCTTCGTGTCCCGACGCCTGCGCGATATAGCGGGATACGTAGGAGTCCGTGTTGACGTCTATTATGTTGACCGCATAGATAAACACTGGGATGGTGACAAGTATGCTGACGATGGGATTTACAAACCACAGCGCTACAAACACCGCCGCGACAATGACCAGCATGATGACGCATACGATGATGTGCGACAGGATGTTTTCCACGGTGAGTATCTGCTTTGGCTTGACCTTGCCGTCGCGGAATATCAGCCAGGAGTTGAACAGCGACGCCACCGCCCACAGCGCCGTCAGCGCGACGTACAGCAGCAGAGCATACCACTTGAGCAGCCACATCAGCAATATCGCCACCACCAGCATCGCGGATTCAAACAGCGGCACCAGCGTGTGGGATATTATAAAGGACTTGAGGTTGCGCCTCGCGGTGCGCCTGCGCAGCAGAAATCTTATCAGCAGATTGGCGCAGACCACTCCCAACGCTGTAAGCGACGCAAGCACGCCAATGTCCGCCTTCAGCGTAGAGGTGAAGTTGTTTACCAGCGCCGCTACCTGCGCGTCGAACCCCTCCGACGAGGCGCTGAGCGTCGCAAAAAATCCTTTGAATGTCTCCGTTATCCAGCTCGTGTCAATTATCTGCCGTACGATCGAGAGGAAGTTGCCGTTCCAATCTATCCGCGCAAAAGCGTATTCGAAAAATTGTTTGACGGAAGCGGAGGAATTGTCCGCCGACTCGCCCACCAGCTTGACAAAGCCGCTTATTGTGCCGCTGACATTCTGAAGCGTGGACGAGGCGAACAGCAGCATTGCCACCACCAAAAAGAGGTAGAATACGCCCATCGGCACAAACACCAGCGCGATGTTCCTCAAAAAATTGCGCATGGAATTTTTCACCATGCCAAGCTTAACCATGTTGCGGTTTGCGTGCGTAGTTTTGTTGTTATGTTCTGATTCTGCCATTTATACACTCTAAATTGCCTGTTAAAGGCTGGATTTTGTATTTTACGCCAGACCGCACAGTCGCTTGACGTCCTCGGGGATGGCGTGACCTTTGCGGTAAAACTTGCGGTCGTTGTCGTCTATTTGCCTCAGCACCCGACAGGGATTTCCCACCGCTACAACGTTGGCGGGGATGTCCTTTGTCACCACGCTGCCTGCTCCTATGACGCTGCCTTCGCCTATGGTTACTCCGGGCAGTATTATCGCGCCCGCGCCTATCCACACGCGATCGTGGATGCGCACGGGCAGGTTGTATTGGTACGCGCGCGCCCTCAGTTGCGGGCAGACGGGATGCGTGCCCGTCGCGATGACCACATTTGGCGCTATCATCACGCAGTCGCCGATATATATGTCGCTGTCGTCCACCACCGTCAGGTTGAAGTTGGCGTAGAAGTTGTCGCCAACGTGCATGTTGCACCCCCAATTGGCGTGGAAGGGCGGCTCGATGTAGCAATTTGCGCCTACCTCGGCAAACACCTCGCGTATGAGCCTTTCGCGGTACTCCACTTCCGATGGGCGCGAGTTGTTGAAGTCAAACAGCTTTTCCTTGCAATCGAACATCAGCTTGCTCTGTTCGCCGACGGTGAGGTCGACGGAACTGTCGTACAATATGCCTGTCTTTATGTCGTCCGTATAAGCCATATTTTCCGCCTTATCGTTTTTTTGACGCAAATTGCGCCTTCGGACACATTATAACAGCCCTCGAACGCATTTACAAGCCATAACTTTTGCGCTTTTAACAAACTTTTAATGTAAATTTAACGACGTGCGCGCTATAATATATCCGCATACAACAATTTGCAAAAGGAGAAGCGGATATGCTCGATATTTTAGAAGCGCTCAGACAGCGCCACAGCGTAAGGCAGTACCTTGATACTCCCTTGGGAGAGGACGTGCTTGCGCCCCTAAAAGAGGAGGTGGAGCAGTGCAACGCGCAAAGCGGACTGAACATACAGCTTGTCATCGACGAGCCGCAGGCGTTTGACTGCATGTTGGCGCACTATGGCAAGTTCAGCGGCGTGCGCAACTATTTTGCGCTTATAGGCGCAAAGCAGGACGACTTTGATGAAAAAGTGGGTTACTACGGTCAGCGGCTGGCGCTCAAGGCGCAGCAGCTGGGGCTGAACACCTGCTGGGTGGCGGCGTCCTACAAAAAGGTGCCCGACGCGTACAAACTCTCAAAGGGCGAGAAGGTGGCAATGGTCATTGCGCTTGGCTACGGCGCTACAGCGGGCAAACCGCATAACGGCAAGTCCGCCGAGGACGTCAGCAATGTGGACGCGCAGTCTCCCGAATGGTTCAGGCGCGGGGTGGAAGGCGCGCTTATGGCGCCCACCGCGATGAATCAGCAGAAGTTTACGCTCACCCTCGACGGAGACAAGGTGCGCGCAAAGGCGGGCATGGGCTTTTACGCCACGACGGACCTAGGCATTGTCAAGTACAACTTCGAGGTGGCGTCCGGCAAGGACTCGTCCGTGTGGGCTTAGGCGTTAAACAGGCGTTCTGAACGCGTAAACGCCGCCGTACGGGCGATAAGCGTGCACACTGTGCGAAGCATGCGTCCGGCAAAATTTTGCGGACATCTAAACGTGTAAACGGCGTTTGAATGCGCATTTTGCGTTTGAACGCGCGTTTATGATGTTGCGTTTTTGCGACGGATGTGCTAAAATTTACCAAAATATATATTTACTTATACTTTGATTATAAGCCGACCGCGCCGCCGTCAGCGCGTCGCTGTGGCAAAGGGTCGGGGAGGTAACGTATATGCTTGCAAAACTTAAGAGTTACGCATTGGACGGATTGAACGGCTATGCCGTAGACGTCGAGCTTGACGTCAACAGCGGCGTGCCCGGCTATGAGCTTGTGGGTCTGGCTTCCACCGCTACCAAGGAGAGCAAGGAGCGCGTGCGTTCCGCCATCAAAAACAGCGGCTACAACTATCCCGCAAAGCGCATAACCATCAACCTTGCGCCCGCAGACACCAAAAAGGAAGGTCCCTTCTTTGACGTCGCCATCGCGGTGGGCATGCTTATCGCGACCGGACAGCTTGAAAGCAATCTGTACAAACAATTTGTGTTTATCGGCGAATTGTCGCTTGACGGAAAGCTGAGAAGCGTGCACGGCATCATGCCTTTGCTTATATCGGCGATGCAGCGCGGCGAAAAGCGCTTCATAATCCCCGCGGTGAACGCCTCGGAGGCAAGTTTCATTGCGGGCATAGAGGTCTACGCCATGGACACGCTGCGCGACGTGATAGACTTTTTGAGCGGCGTAGTGTATCAACCCGTTGAGATATCCGACTTCAAATCCAAGTGCGTGGAGCACGGATACGGCGTGGATTTCAGCGATGTAAAGGGACAGACCGTCGCAAAACGCGCGCTTGAGATCGCCGTCGCGGGCGGACATAACGCGCTGATGATAGGTCCTCCCGGCGCAGGCAAGACCATGCTTGCAAAGTGCGTGCCCACCATCATGCCTCAGATGAGCTTTGAGGAGGCAATAGAGGTCACCAAGATACACAGCGTTGCGGGCATACTGGACAGCTCCATCGGCATTGTCACCACGCGTCCGTTCAGGACCCCTCACCATACCACCACCGTGCCCGCGCTTGTGGGCGGCGGCAACAAGGCGACTCCCGGCGAGGTCAGCCTTGCGCACGGCGGCGTGCTGTTTTTGGACGAGATGCCCGAATACACCCGTCACGCGCTCGAGACTCTACGCCAGCCCCTTGAGGACAGAAAGGTCACCGTCGCGCGCGTGCTGAGGACGGTGGAATATCCCGCCAACTTCATGCTTATCGCCAGCATGAACCCCTGTCCCTGCGGCAACTACGGCTCCAAGGAGAACGTGTGCACCTGCACGCCGCAACAGATACATCATTACGTCAACAAGCTGTCCGGACCTTTGATGGACCGAATAGATTTGCAGATCGAAGTTGATAATATCACCTATGAGGAGCTGCGCGGCGGCGGCGAGACCGAAAGCTCCGAGCAGATAAAAAAGCGCGTAGACGCCGCAAGAGCCATCCAGCGCGAGCGTTACAAGGGCTTGGACATACTCACCAACGCCGAGATGAACGCCAAGGAGATGGACAAGTATTGCCAAATCGACGCCGACAGCGAAAGATTGCTTGAAAAGGCGTTTGAAAAGCTGGGACTCAGCGCGCGCGGCACCACAAGGATACTCAAAGTGGCGCGCACCATCGCGGATCTTGAGGGCAGCGAAAACATCAAGTCCACCCATATAGCCGAGGCAATACAGTACAGAGGCATTGACAGGAAGTATCATCTATGAAAACGTTGACCTCCGCCGACAGGACCGCGCTTGCGTTGCAATGCGTGGAGGAGTTGGCAAACAGAAAAAAGCAGAGCCTGCTTGACGCGCTGAAAGACGTGGGCAAGCCGCTGCTAGAAAAGGCGGTCGTCACAAAGACGCTTGGCGAGGAAAATGCGGCGAAATTTTTCAAGGCGTACGAGTCGCTGGACGACTATGTCGCAAAGCTGGACGCGCTGGGCATAGATTGCGTCAGCATATATAGCGACGCCTATCCGCAGAGGTTACTGGACATAGACGACAGCCCCATCATGCTGTTTGCAAAGGGCAATATAGCGTTGCTCAAGACGGATATGATCGCCGTCGTGGGCACCCGTCGTCCCACCCGCTACGGCATAAAGGTGGCGGAGGAGTTCACACGCGAGTTCGCTCATGCGGGGCTTACGGTGGCTTCGGGACTTGCGCGAGGTCTTGACGGAGTGGCTCATCGCGCCTGCGTGCAACAGGGCGCGCCCACGGTGGCGGTGCTGGCGTGCGGGCTGGATATATGCTATCCGCCCGAACACGCGAGCTTGCTTGAAGGCATATTGTCCTCCGGCGGGCTGGTGATAAGCGAATATATGTTGGGCGCAAAGCCTCTGCAGTATCATTTTCCGGAGCGCAACCGCATAATAAGCGGACTCAGCCGCGCCGTGCTTATACCCGAGGCGGCGCGCAAGAGCGGGTCTTTGATAACCGCAAGGCTGGCAATAGAGCAAGGAAAGGACGTGTTTGTCGTTCCCGGCAACATATTCAGCCCCGAAAGCGAGGGCTCCAACGCGCTGTTGAGGGAGATGCCTCACGCGCTGGCAATTATGCCCGAGGACGTGCTGGACTGCCTGCATATCAGCCACGACAGCTCTCCCGCCGAGGACAAGAGCGTGGAGTTGGATATATTCGAAACTCAGATAGTGGACGCCTTGCACGACGGCGAAAAGCATTTTGAGGATCTGATCGCGGCAACGGGCATGACTGTAAGCGCGCTTAACAACGTGCTCATCAACCTGCAACTCAAGGGCGTCGTGGACGACATAGGCGGCAATTTTTACGCGCTGGCATGACCCGCGCAAAGCAATATAGACGAGGAGAAAAATGAAGCAACTTATCATTGTTGAGTCACCGCACAAGGCAAAGACCATCCAGAAATATCTTGGCAATGAAGCTACCGTTATGGCGTCAAAGGGTCACGTATGCGACCTGCCTCAACGCGCGCTGGGCATAGATATCGAAAACGGATTCAAGCCCCAATATGTGGTCACTCCCGATAAAGAGGCTACGATCAAACAGCTGTCGCAGGCGGTGGGCAAGTACGACAAAGTGTACCTTGCCACCGACCCCGACCGCGAAGGAGAAGCTATAAGTTGGCACCTCAAAAACACCCTTGGCATAAAGGGCGACGAGGTGCGCATCGAGTTCAACGAAATATCTCCCAAGGCGGTCCGCGCCGCAATGGCAAAGCCCCGCGCAATTGATATGGCGCTGGTGGACAGCCAACAGGCGCGCCGCGTGCTGGACAGGCTGGTGGGCTACAAGATATCGCCCATCCTCTCGCGCAAGTTGCGCCCCGGTCTGTCCGCGGGACGCGTGCAATCCGCCGCGCTGAAGATGATCGTGGACAGGGAAAAGGAGATAAGGGCGTTTGTCCCCGAGGAGTATTGGAACATAAACGCGATACTGCTTAAAGATGGGCTCAAGCGCGTCAAATCCAACCTGATATGCGCCGCGCTTCAGGACAGCAACGGCAAAAAGATAAAGGTGTCCAACGCCGACGAGGCGGGTATGGTCACCGAGTTTATGCGCATTGCAAACTATAGCGTGGACGAGGTCAAAAAGAGCGTGTCCACCTCAAAGCCAGCGCCGCCTTTTACAACGTCCACAATGCAGCAGGAGGCAAACCACAAGCTGAATATGACCGCCGAGCGCACCAGTCGCGTCGCGCAAGGGTTGTACGAGGGCGTCAATATAGAGGGCGAGGGGCAGCATGCGCTGATAACCTACATCAGAACGGACAGCGTAAGGGTGTCGCCGGACTTCCAGCGCATCGCGCTTGCGTTTATTGCGGAGCACTTCGGACGCGAGTTTGCGCCACGCACGCCAAATGTGTACAAGACCAGCGACAACGCGCAGGACGCGCACGAGGCAATACGCCCCATAGACCTGCGCCGCACCCCCCAATCGCTTGAGGGCAAGCTGGACAGGGATTCGTACAGGCTGTACAAACTTATCTACGAGCGATTCCTTGCCTCGCAGATGACAGCCGCGCAATACAACACGATACGTGTACACATAGCTGCAAAACACGATTCGGATACTTTGGGCTTTGTCGTCAAGGGACGCAGCGTAAAATTCAAGGGCTACACGGCGGTATATTCCGCCACCTCCGACAACGAGGGCAAGGAGGAGGAAAAGGCGCTGGAGCTTATGCCGGACTTAAACGAGGGCGACAGGCTAAGCCTCGAGGACGTGCAGTCGGAACAGAAGTTTACCACTCCGCCTCCGCGCTACAACGACGCGTCGCTTGTCAAGGCGCTTGAGGAAAACGGTATTGGCAGACCCTCGACATACGCGTCCATAATATCCGTGCTCGCCAAGCGCGAGTACACCGAGAAAAAGCAAAAAGCCATCGCACCCACGCAGCTGGGCGAGGCAGTGTCGGAATATATGGAGCACAACTTCCCCGACATAATGAGCCTTGACTTCACCGCGCGCATGGAGGGCGCTCTGGACAAGATAGCGGAGGGCGGACAGCAGTGGCAGGCGCTTATCGCCTCATTCTATCCAAGACTGCAGAAGTTTTTGGAGAGAGCTTCGCACAGCACGGGCGGAGGCGGATATCTGCCCGATGAGGAAAGCGACGTCATCTGCGACAAGTGCGGCGCGCGCATGGTGATAAAGCACGGCAAGTACGGGCCTTTTTTGGCTTGCCCCAACTATCCCAAGTGCAAAAACATCAAGCACATCGTCGACGTGGTGGGCAAGTGCCCCAAGTGCGGCGGCGACGTCGCAAAGCGCGTGTCCAAGGCGGGCAAGGTGTTCTACGGTTGCACAAATTGGCCCAAATGCGACTTCATCAGCTGGGACGTCCCCGCGCCCTATTTCTGCCCCGACTGCGGCAGCACCATGAGGGTGGTCAAGCGCGAGGAAAAGACGTATTACGTTTGCACCAACAAGGGCTGCAAGCACAGGGAACTGGTCAAGACCGAGCAGACCGCGCGTCCCGACTCAAATTGACATGGCAAAGGGACTTGTCAACGTAATAGGCGGCGGACTTGCGGGCAGCGAATGCGCCCTGCAACTGCTTGAGGGCGGCTTTGACGTGCGCATGTTCGAGATGAGACCGCTTAAAAGTACGGGCGCTCACCGCACGGACGGGCTGGCGGAGCTTGTTTGCTCCAACTCCCTCAAATCGGAGGAGCCTACCACTGCTTCGGGCATGCTCAAGGAGGAGCTGCGGCTGATGGGCTGCAAGCTGCTGGATATTGCGGGGCAGTGCCGAGTACCTTCGGGCAGCGCGCTTTCCGTGGACAGGCAGCGTTTTTCGGACGCGGTTGGAGAGGCGCTCGGCTCCTATAAAGGTTTTACGCTTGTGCGCAAGGAAGTCACCGAGCTTACTGGCGAGCCGACAGTTGTCGCAACGGGTCCGCTTACGTCTGACGCGCTTGCGGACGTGCTGGGGCGGCTGACGGGCAAGGACAGACTGTACTTTTACGACGCCATCGCGCCCATCGTCACATTTGACAGCGTGGACATGTCGCGCGCATACTTCGGCGGCAGATACGGCAAGGGCGGCGACGACTACCTCAACCTGCCCATGCGGCGGGAGGAGTACGAGGCGTTTTACCGCGAGCTGGTAAACGCAAAGACCGTGGTGCTGCACAGCTTTGAAAACAGCGAGCTGTTCGACGGCTGCATGCCCATCGAGGAGATGGCGAAGCGCGGCAGCGACACGATACGCTTCGGTCCGCTCAAGCCCATAGGTCTGCGCGATCCCGCGACGGGCGAACGCGCGTATGCGGTGGTGCAACTGCGCAGGGAAAATATCGCGGGCGACTGCTACAATCTGGTTGGTTTTCAGACCAACCTCACCTATCCCGAACAGAAGCGCGTGTTCAGCATGATCCCCGCGCTTAAAGAGGCGGAATTTGTGCGCTACGGCGTCATGCACCGCAACACTTACATACAGTCTCCGGGCGTGCTGAGTCCCACGTTCAGGGTGAAGGCAAGCGCGGCTCCGCTGTACATCGCGGGTCAGTTGTCGGGCGTAGAAGGATATATGGAAAGCGTCATGAGCGGCATGATAGCGGGGCAGGCGATGCGCTGTGAGCTTGAAGGGAAGCCTTTCTTGATACCCTCCGACGTGACCGTGACGGGCGCGCTTATGCGCTACATATCCCAAAACGTTGCGGACTTCAAGCCCATGAACGCCAACCTCGGCATACTGCCTACCATTGAAGGCATACGCGACAAAAAGGCGCGCAAGCAGGCGTATCACGACAGGGCGATTGAAGCAATCAGGAATATAACTTAAATTGCAAAACAGGCAGTTTATCTGCAAAAAACATACAAATAAACATTAAATTCAGAGGTGTAATATGGAATTTCGCGGTACTACTATCTGCGCCGTGAAGCGCAACGGGACCACCGCCATCGCAGGCGACGGACAGGTCACAATGGGCGAAAGCGTCATTATGAAGGGCAACGCGGTCAAGGTGAAGCGCATATACGGCGACAAGGTCGTGGTGGGCTTTGCAGGCTCAGTTTCGGACGCCTTCGCGCTGTCTGAAAAATTTGAAGCTATGCTGCAAAAGTACAGCGGCAATCTCATGCGCGCCGCAGTGGAGTTGGCTGAACTTTGGCGCTCCGACAAGGGCGGCAGAAAGCTGGAAGCGTTGCTCATCGCGGCGGACGCCACGTCCATGTTTGTGATATCGGGCACTGGCGAGGTCATCGAGCCCGAAAACGGAATATGCGCAATAGGCAGCGGCGGCAACTACGCATTGGCGGCGGCTCGCGCATTGGCGGCTGCTACGGATATGTCCGCAAAAGAGATCGCCGAGCGCGCGCTGAAAATTGCCAGCGAGATATGCGTGTATACCAACGACCACATCACCGTGGAAACGGTTTAATTTACGGAGGGCATCATGGAAAACAATATACTCACCCCCAAACAGATCGTAGCCGAGCTGGACAGATTTATCATCGGCCAGCATGACGCCAAAGTGGCGGTGGCGATCGCTCTTAGAAACCGCTATCGCCGCAGCAAACTCTCAGAGGAGATGCGCGAGGAGATCACTCCCAAAAACATCCTCATGAAGGGCCCCACAGGCGTAGGCAAAACGGAGATCGCCCGCAGATTGGCAAAAGTGGTCAGGGCGCCATTCGTCAAGGTGGAAGCCACCAAATTCACTGAGGTCGGTTATGTCGGCAGGGACGTGGAGAGCATAATCCGCGACCTCGTTGAGGTATCCATCCGCCTCGTCAAGGACGAAAAATATAAGGAAGTGCGCCCGCGCGCGACGGAAGTTGCGGAAAACAAACTGGTGGAGCTGCTGCTTCCCATCCGCAAAAACTCATCCGTCGCCGGCGAAAAGAGCGACGCGGAGCTTAAGGAAGAATTGCTCAGCGAGCTTAGGGCGGGGCACCTAGACACCATCGTGGTGGAGATGGAGATGCGCCAGCAGCCCCGTCCCATGCAGGTGCAGGTGGGCAACAATCCCGACGAATCCATCAACATCGGCAATATTTTCGGGCAGATGATGGGCGCAAGGGTGCCTATGAAGCGCCGCAAAGTCACCGTCAAACAGGCAATGGAAAGCATAATCGCCGCCGAGTCCGAGCGCATGGTGGACCAGGATTCCATCGTGCAGGAAGCGCTGCTTCGCGCGGAGCAAGACGGCGTGGTATTCCTTGACGAAATAGACAAGATCGCCGCCAACAACAACGGCATGCAGCAAGGACACGACGTATCCCGCGAGGGCGTGCAAAGGGACATCCTTCCCATCGTCGAGGGCAGCACGGTGCAGACCAAGTACGGCGCCATACGCACGGACTTCATTCTGTTTATCGCGGCGGGCGCGTTCCACATCTCGCGCATGGAAGACCTCATCCCCGAATTGCAGGGACGTTTTCCCATCCGCGTGGAACTGGACAACCTCACCAAGGACGATTTTGTCAAGATCCTCACCGAGCCGGACAACGCCGTGCTCAAGCAGTACAAGGAGTTGCTCAAGGTGGACGGCGTGGATCTCGTGTTCACCGACGACGCCATCGACGAGATCGCCAAAGTCGCGTTCGAGGAGAACGAAAACAGCGAAAACCTCGGTGCGCGCAGACTGCATGCGGTGCTTGAAAGCCTGCTTAAGGACGTGCTGTATGAGGCGGACGACAACGAGACCAAGCGCATAGAAATTGACCGCGCGTATGTGGAATCGCACCTGTCCGTGTCGCTTAAGGAGCGCAACCTGCGCCGCTATATAATCTGAGGCAAATGTGCAAATATTGCGCAAATTGGCGCTTTACGCGCCAAAATGCACACGTAAACCGCTTTTTTTTGAGAGGTAGATATGATAAACATTCCCAAGGGCACAAAGGACATGTTGCCCGAAGACGCCTACAAGTGGCACTATGTGGAGAACATCGCGCGCGAGGTCGCGGACTGCTTCGGATACAGGGAGATTCGTACCCCCATGTTTGAACATACCGAGCTGTTTTTGCGCGGCGTGGGCGAGACGACGGACATAGTCAACAAGGAGATGTACACCTTCGAGGACAAGGGCGGCCGCAGTCTGACCCTGCGCCCCGAGGGCACCGCGGGAGTTGCGCGCTGCTTTGTAGAAAACGGCTTGCAGCAGGGCGTTATGCCGCTGAAGGCGTACTACATCGCCTCCATTTTCAGATATGAAAAGCCGCAGAACGGAAGACTAAGGGAACATCACCAATTCGGAGTGGAATGCTACGGCAGCGACAGCCCCTCCGCGGACGCGGAAGTCATCGCGTTGGCTTCGGCGTTTTTGAAGAGGGCGGGACTCAAAAGCCTCGAGCTTAACATCAACAGCATCGGCTGCAAGCAGTGCCGCGCCGCCTACAATGCTGCGCTTAAGGAGTATATAGGCTCCAACCTGCATCTCATGTGCGGGCAGTGTCAGGCGCGCTTTGAAAAAAATCCGCTGCGCATCCTCGACTGCAAGGAGGAGAAGTGCAAGGCGATCACCGCGCAGGCTCCGCGCATAACGGACTACCTCTGCGACGACTGCAGCAAGCATTTTTCCGCAGTGCAAAGTTTGCTTGACAGCTACGGCATACAGTACAAGATAAATCCCATGATAGTGCGCGGGCTGGACTACTACACACGCACGGTCTTTGAGTTTGTTTCCACTGACATCGGCGCGCAGGGAACTGTGTGCGGCGGCGGCAGATACAACCACCTCGTGGAGGAGGTGGGCGGCAAGCCTACTCCCGCGGTCGGCTTTGGGCTTGGGCTGGAGAGGCTGCTGCTGGTGCTTGAAAACACTGTGGGACTCGGCGCAAAGGACGAGGGCATATGCGTGTATATCGCGCCCCTCGGCGAGCAGGCAAAACGCGCGGCGATAAGCGCCGTGTCCGAACTACGTGCAAACGGCATATCCGCAGAGACGGACATCATGGACAGGGGCGTCAAAGCGCAACTGAAGTATGCGGATAAGCGCGGCGCAAAGTACGTTGTGGTGCTTGGCGACGACGAGCTGGCAAAGGGAGTCGTCAACGTCAAGCGCATGGCGGATTCCACACAGTGCGAATGCAAGCTGAGCGAACTTGCCGACTTTGTAAAATGAAAGAGCGCGGGATCGTCGTCAAGGATGAGGGCAGGCTTGCCACCGTGCGCTTTTCGAGGCGCGCCAAGTGCGACCGCTGTCAGGTGTGCAAGGTCGCCGCGGATTGCAAGTACGTGGAGGTACAGGCGAGAAACAGTATGGGCGCGCACGTCGGTGACACGGTCAGCGTGCTTACCGTGCGCCCCGTCATCACGCTGCTCATCGGGCTTATATACGCCATTCCGCTCACCCTCATTGCGGTGGCGGTGGGCGTCGGACTAAAATGGGAGTGGCCGTACACATTGCTCATTGCGGCGGCGGCAGTCGCCGTGGGCTTTGTGGTGGCTGTGCCCGTGGAGCGCTTCACCTTGCGCAAGCTGAAGGGGTACCATCCCGAAATTCTGTCCGTTGTGCAATCGGTAATGCCAAAACCCGAAGAACGCATGCCAAACTCCTCCAGACCCGTTGTACAAACCGAGAGCGAAGCTGCAAAGCCAGAAGAGAGTTTGCCTGACGATCCCAAACCTGTTGTACAACCTGATACCGAAGCAGTAAAACCCGAAGAAAACGCGTCCGGCGGCTCCGATACAGCAGAAGGCAAGCCCGACGTGCAGTGACGCATATAAGGCGTTTATGGTCACAAAATAAGCATATAAAACATTGATAGCGACAATATGCCGCAACAAAGCGCGAAAGCGCATATAGTAGGAGTAGGATATGGAATTGCATCTCAATGACGAAAATTTTGACAATACCGTCGCAAGCGGCGTTGTGCTTGTAGACTTTTGGGCGACCTGGTGCGGACCCTGTAAGATGATCGCGCCATATGTGGAGGAGCTTTCCTGCGAGTACGACGGCAGACTGACCGTGGGCAAAGTGGACGTGGACGAGTGTGAAGGACTTGCCCGTCGCTTCAATATATTCTCCATCCCCACGCTTATCGTGTTCAAGGACGGAGTTGAGCAGGAGAGGATGATAGGCTATAAGCTGAAGAGAGAGCTTGTCGCCACAATTGAAAAATATCTATAACAAAACAATTTAGTAACGCAACTACCAAAATACGACGAGGAGTTTTCTATGTTAGACTTGACCATTATCAAAGCCGTTGATGAGCAGCTGTATGCTTCCATGGTGGAGGAGTTCAGGCGCCAGCAGAACAATCTTGAGCTTATCGCCTCCGAAAACATCGTGTCCCCCGCAGTGATGGCGGCGGCGGGCAGTTTTTACACCAACAAGTACGCCGAGGGATATCCCGGCAGACGCTACTACGGCGGCTGTCAGTTTGTGGACAAGGCGGAGGAACTTGCCATCGAACGCGCAAAACAGCTGTTCGGCGCAAAGTTTGCCAACGTGCAGGCGCACAGTGGCTCCAACGCCAACTTCACCGCGTACTACAGCTTGCTTTCGCCCGGCGACACAATTCTGGGCATGTCGCTTGACGCAGGCGGCCACCTCACGCACGGCGCTAAGGTCAGCATGAGCGGCAAGGTGTTCAATTCCGTCAGCTACGGCGTGGGCGACGACGGCTACATAGACTACGACGACGTCAGGCGCATCGCGCGCGAGTGCAAGCCGAAACTTATCATTGCGGGCGCAAGCGCGTATCCGCGCACAATAGACTTTTCCGTTTTCCGCTCCATCGCGGACGAGGTTGGCGCGTATCTCATGGTGGACATGGCGCACATTGCGGGGCTTGTCGCGGCGGGACTTCACCCCAGCCCCATGCCCTATGCGGACATTGTTACGTCCACTACGCACAAGACTTTGCGCGGACCCAGGGGAGGGCTTATACTCACCAACGACGAGCAGATCGCAAAGGCTGTTGACAAGACCATCTTCCCCGGCACGCAGGGCGGTCCGCTGATGCACGTAGTGGCGGCAAAGGCGGTGGCGTTCAAGGAGGCGCTCTCGCCCGAATTCAAGCAATATCAACAGAGAATACTCGCAAACGCCAAGGCGCTGGCGGACGCGTTTTTGAAGCGCGGCATGAATCTTATAAGCGGCGGCACGGACAATCATCTGATGCTGATCAACCTTGTGGGCACGGGCGTGACGGGCAAGCAGCTTGAAGTGCTGCTTGACGCGGCGCACATAACCGTCAACAAAAACGCCATCCCCAACGACCCCGAAAAGTCATACATAACCAGCGGAATACGCGTGGGCACTCCCGCGATCACAACGCGCGGCATGACGGAGGAGGAGATGCCCATCATCGCGGACTGCATTGTGGACATCATTAAGAGGAGAGAGGACGCCATACCCGCCGCTGCCGAGCGCGTAAGGCAGCTGTGCAAAAAGCACCCGATCTACGAAAACGACGTGATCATCTAAAAGTTCTGAATTTTTAAGGAATAAACGCAAAACGCACTTCAACAAGTGCGTTTTGATTTATAAAGTACGTTTAGTGCGCTTATAGCGGGATAGCCCGCAAAGGATATCGGCGCAAACGTACCCTTTGAGTTTTGTTTTGGCTGCGCTTTATATTCGGCTGCCGCTTGGCTTTGAGTATCCCGCTTTTCTTCCGCTTTTGCGGTGCTTGTTTTGGCTGCAGGCTTCAGCATGCCAAGCAACATGGGCAACATATTTGACATATCCGTCCCGCCCTTAAGCATATTGAGTATCGACGCGTCCTTCGGCTGTCCCGAAGAGGAAAAATCTATCCTTTCCCCAATGCGGTTTTGCCTGACAAAGGGAGTGTCGGCGCTTTGCGCGGGTCTACCGGCAACAGCGGCGCCACTTGTATTGCCGCCTGCAAACATGCCCGCAAGCGCAGAGAGGTCCGCGTTGCCCTTGCCCAGCAGTTGCATTACGGCGGAAAGCGTGTTGACGTCCAAATTCATAGTTCACCTGTCACATCCATAATATGCCGTCATATATTGAATGTGACGGAGGCAGCATGAATTTTTGGGACGTATCGGACGGGCGAGGGCAGGATTTTTTTGAACGTTATGCAAGCTACGGCGGCAAAAGCGAGGAGGAACTCGCCCGCGAGCTTCGCGAAAATGTCGCGAAGATGAAAGCGGAGGGGACTTTTGACCCCGCGGCGTTGGAAAATCTGTACAATACGGCGTATCCCTTTCTAAACGAGGCGCAACGTCGGCGCATGCGCGGCATAATAGATATGCTCAAGGGCTGAGGGCGCTATGGACAGATTGGACAGATCCATCATAGACGCGCTGGCCTCGCACAGCAAATTCGACGGCGCGCTGGTTGGCACGCTGAAGGTCGAGGACAGCGTGACCGCGCTGGTGCGCGTGCGCAATCCGCTGCAGATGTGCCTGCTGGAGCGCGGCTTCGACGTGGTGTGCAGCTATCCGTTTATTCGCTCGGTTGGGATACGCTGCGGGCTTAAAGAGGCGATAAGGCTTGAGCGCATGCAGGAGGTGGAATATGTATCCGCGCAGGGCAGGGCGCTCGCGCTGGACGTCCCGGCCGAGGACACGAATATGGGCTACGCGCAGGCGCTGTCCGCTCCGGTCGGGCTTGACGGCAACGGCGTGAATTTGTGCGTGATGGACACGGGCGTCTCCCCGCATAGCGATCTGTCCATTCCGCGCGAGAGGATAGTCCACTTTGTGGATATGATAGGCGGGCAGGAGCAGCCCTATGACGACAACGGCCACGGCACCTTCGTCGCGGGGGTGGCGGCGGGCAACGGCACGCTTTCAGGCGGCAAAATTGCGGGGATAGCGCCGCGCGCAAATATCGTGGGACTGAAAGTCATCGCAAGTAGCGGCGAGAGCGGCACGTTCAAGATCCTCGACGGCATGCAGTGGCTGTTTGACAACTTCAGGCAGTACAACATCCGCGTCGTGTGTATGAGCTTCGGCGCTCAGCCGCTCAACTACGCCGACCCTCTCAAACTTGGCGCGGATATGCTGGTGCGCAGCGGGCTTATAGTTGTGGCTGCGTCGGGCAACAGCGGAGAAAACGCGCTTAAGTCTCCCGCCATAAGCGACGAGGTCATCGCAGTCGGAGCAGCGGACGCGCAGGACAGGGTGGCGCCTTTCACTTCGCGCGGAGCGTACAACGGAGTCGCGCGCCCGGACGTGTACGCGGACGGAGTGAACGTGCGCGGAGTTGCCGCAGGCGGAACGTACTCCTTTATGACGGGGACGTCTGCCGCCGCGCCATATGTGGCGGGAGCGTGTTGCCTATTGTGCCAGAAGTACAAAAATATAACTCCCGTGCAGGCTAAGGCGGCAATTTTTAGCTCGTGTAAAGTGGTAGACGGCAAGCGCATATTCAGGCTGTAGATCTCAAAACAAGTGTTTTAACCAACAAAAACAATGAAATAAAGTATATTTTCGCAAGAAAAATGCCCGTCGCAAGACGGGCATTCTTATGCGATTTGACAGCGCTTACATCTTCTTGATGTATGCGGCAAGCTCGTTGAATATGACGTCCAGGCCGTGTGCGCCCGCGTCGGGATAGCCTATGCTGCGCTCGCCGACCGTGCCCGCTCTGCCAAGAGTTGCCACGTGAGTCTTGGTGGCTTCGGCGCCTTCATGCGCCGCCTTTGCGCCAAGCTCGAGGCCCTTTTGCAGTTTTTTGCCTTCCTCCGCCGCTTTGGTCAGAGCCATTGCGCAGGGTTTGAGAGCGTCGACCAAGGTCTTGTCGCCTATCTCCGCGCCTTTGCCAAAGGACTTTTTGCCCGTCTCGTAGACGCCGCGATTTGCCTCGGTGAACAGCAGAGCGATGTCGGCAAGGTTGACTTCCTTCTTGCCAAGCATTGCCTTGCCCGCATACTTGAATGCGGAGCCCCAGATGGGACCGGACGCGCCGCCGCAGTACTCCTTGATGACCTCGGAGCAGCTTACGAGGAACTCGCCTATGTCGCCTTTCTTGCGGGTAGCCCAGTCGGCTTTGAGCTGTCTGAAGCCCTTGGCGATGGACATACCGAAGTCGCCGTCGCCCATCTTGTCCGCCTCGCAGAAGGGGACTTCGTTTTCGATGACGATGTCCGCCATCTTGTCCACTATCTGCACGAACGCGGCGGTGTTGATCGTCTCGCCCACAACGGGAACGCCTTCCACTTCGTAGACGGCGTTGGCATCATCTTCCTCGGCAGCGATCTTGACGGCGGCCTTTTTTGCCACTTCCGCCTGCGGGACATAGCCAAGCGCCCTGCCTATGGCGTTGACTGCCTCAAGCGCAGCCTCTGCCTGCTCGCTCATAGCGGCGCCCCAGGTCAGCGCGGGAGTTGCCACCGCGTAGTCGATGAGGGACTTCAGCTCGCTGTCCACGCGCAGCACGGTTATGGACGCGCCCGCCATGTCTATGGAGGTCATGAAGTTGCCCACTATCGTGCGGTGGATCTTCACGCCGTCCGCGGCAAGCGCCTTGTTGACGGAATTGTTGAGGATGTACAGCTCCTGCAAGGGAGAGCCGCCGAAGCCGTTGATGAGCAGCACGATCTCCTCGCCGCTCTTGAGCTTGAGGTCTTCCTCGAGGTCGGTGATTATCCTGCGCGCGAGGTCGTCGGAGAAGGTGCCCTTGGAGTAGTCTATCTTCTCGCGGAAGCGACCGGGTTCGCCGTGGATGCCCACGCCGAATTCCATCTCGTCGTCGCCTATCTCAAAGGTGGGATGGCCTGCAGCGGGGACCGTGCAGGAAGTGAACGCAAAGCCGAATGAACGCACGTTTTCGATGACCTTGTTTGCGACGCGCTTAACCTCGGCGAGGTCCTTTCCTTGCTGAGCCGCCGCACCTGCGCACTTGTGCACCAGTACAGTGCCCGCGACGCCCCTGCGACCTACCGTGTAGAGGGAGTCCTTGACGGCGATGTCGTCGTTGACGTACACCGCGTCCACCTTTATGCCGTCCTCCTGAGCGTCCGCCATGGCGTTGTTGAAGTTCATGCAGTCGCCGGAGTAGTTTTTGATGATGAGCAGCACGCCCTTGTCGGTGGCGCACTTTTTGATGGCGTTGTACACCTGCACCTGCGAGGGGGAGGCGAACACGTCGCCGCATACCGCCGCGTCAAGCATACCTTTGCCCACAAAGCCCGCATGAGCAGGCTCGTGACCGCTGCCACCGCCGGAGATGAGGCTGACCTTGTTTGCATCTATCTCTTTCTTTTTGACGATTTTGAATTTTTCTACAAACTCGAGCTCGGGATGCGCGGCGGCGAGGCCGTGGCACATATCATACACGAAGGACTCGGCAGTGTTCATTATTTTTTTCATAACTATCTCCTTATCATGTCAATATTGCGACATAAAGCGCTCCTTTTGACAAGATCGCCTTGGGAGCGCAATGTGCCGACGTTAAAACTCTCCCACCTTTTGTGAGAGAGTTTTGAAAAAACTTAGTCGCAGCAATCGCAGCCGTATCTGTACTCGTAGCCGATCTTGTCAGCCGTCTTGATGGCCGCCTTGACCATATCCACGGTGACGGGGAAGGGCATGTTGTGGATGGACTCGTCGGGGATGCAGCTCTTTTCCGCAATGGCGGTCAGCATCTCGTCGTCGATCTCGTCGGTGCCCAGGTCTTTCAGGCAGACGGGCAGGCCGACTGTCTCGCAGAAGTCAAGCACTTCGTACAGCTCCTCTTCGGGGCTGTTTTCAAGCACCAGCTGGCACAGCGTTCCAAACGCGACCATCTCGCCGTGATAATACTTGGTGTGGGAGGGCAGCAGCGTGAGGCCGTCATGGATGGCGTGCGCCGCGGCAAGTCCGCCGCTTTCAAAGCCGAGACCGGAAAGCAGGATGTTGGTTTCCACTATCTTTTCAAATGCGGGAGTGACGCAGTTCATGTCGCAAGCGACCTTTGCCTTTGCACCGTCTGACAGTAGGGTCTTGTAGCACAGCTCGGCAAGCGCGAAAGCCGCCATTGTGCCGTAGCCCAGCATCGTGCCCTTAGCGCGGTTCGCGCCGCATGGAAGGCCCGCGTTGACGTTGGAGCAGGAACGCACGTTTGCCCTTGCCTCAAAATAGGTGGACAATGCGTCGCCCATGCCGCTGACAAGGAAGCGAGTGGGTGCGTTTGCGATGACAGTGGTGTCGATAAGCACCACGCTGGGGCTCTGTCTGAAGTAGGCATAGTCGTCAAAGTGATGGTCGTCGGTGTACAGCACTGCAGAGTGAGACGTGGGCGCGTCCGTCGCCGCGATGGTGGGGCAAATGATCAGGTTGCTGCCCGCCGCGACGCATTTGGAGGTGTCTATCGCCTTGCCACCGCCCAAGCCGATGGTGCAGTTGCACTTGTTGGCCTTTGCAAACTCCTGCAAAGCCTTGACGGTATTGCGGGAGCATTCGCCCTTGAAAAGGTCGCTGGTCACAAATTCTACGCCGAACTTTCTTTGGGTAGCTTCAAGTTTTTCAGCGACGAGCTTGAGCGCGAACGGATCCGCGATCAGCAGAGCTTTCTTGCCGAAAGTTCTGACAAAATAGCCGAGGTTGAGGAGTTCATCCTCGCCCTGAACGTACTTGGTTGGGCAAATAAATGCTTTTCTCATAAAGTTTCTCCTTTATTGAAAGATTTTTTGATAACTATATTATATAACCGTCCGTTTTCAATTTCAATACCAAATTTGGTTAAAATTGGATTTTTTTGAAAAAATTATCTCAAAAACGGCAAAAATTGCCTCGCCCAAGAGCCAAAAAGCCGCATTTTTCAAAAAAAATTGTTGTGCAAGCCAAAATTTGGTATATAATCTATGCATAAAGTCGGAGGTATAAATATGGACATAAACACATCCGTTCGGCAAAGAGTTCAGTGGATAAAGGACATCCTTGCTTCAAGCGGCGCAAAAGGCGTCATTTACGGCAACAGCGGCGGCAAAGATTGCTCGCTTGTCAGCATACTTTGCAAGATGGCTACCGACAACGTGGTGGGCGTCATAATGCCTTGCCAATCCTCGCAAAACTACGGCAGCGACCGCGACGACGCGCTAAAAGTAGGCGCCGCGTTTGGCATACCGCAAATGGAAGTCGACCTCACCGAAGTCAAAAACGCGTTTATGGGCGCGCTTGGCGACAAACTGACGGACGGCGCCGTGAGCGAATACAACGTGCATATGGCGGGCATCAACGTCAATCCCAGACTGAGGATGACCGCTCTGTACGCGCTGGGACAGGCAAGGGGATACCTCGTTGCGGGCTCGGGAAACCTTGACGAAGCGACGCTCGGCTACTTCACAAAGTGGGGCGACGGCGCGTATGACTTCAATCCCATCGCGGATCTGACCGTGGGGGAGATATACGAGCACCTCAGATTTTTGGGTTGCCCTTCAAGCGTCATTGACAAGGCGCCATCCGCGGGACTGTACGCCGGACAGACGGACGAAAAAGAACTTGGCATAAGCTACAGCGACGTGGACAAGTACCTCAAGGGCGGCAAGGTGGACGAAGCGGTGGCTCAGCGCATACGCAGCGCGGAGCGTTCAAACGCGCATAAGCGTCGCATGCCGCTGATGTTCGGCAAGGATTGAAATACATATCGTGTTTTGAATGTTTGAGACGCAACGATGCGCAAAAATGCGTCTGAACAGTGAAAATGTAGGAGATACTGTCTGTACGGGCGGTATCTTTCTTTTATGTCAAAACGCCGTTTGAGCAGTTATATAATATACGATACGTGTTGCGATTGGCGATACTTGTACACGATACGTGTTGTACAAAAATCAGGTGATTTTACACGGTTTTTGAGATAATTTTCCATACAAAATTTGCTTTATATATTTATAAAAATATATACAAATTATCTTGCAACCACATCTTATTTGTGCTAAAATATGCACAAGCGTTTATAAATACGGAGGAGCTATAATGTCAAAAATCAAACTCACGACCGTAACTTTCAAAGGTACGGCCGAACAAGAAACGCAATTAAGACAAGTTTTGACCGAGATCAAGCAGTCCGAACATCCCAGCGTGATGACCGCTTTGCAGCGCGCGCAGGAGATCTACGGCTATCTGCCCATCGAGGTCCAATCCATCATAGCGGATTATATGGGCGTGTCGCTTGAGGAAGTGTTTGGCGTCGCCACGTTCTACGCGCAATTTACGTTGAACCCCAAGGGCGAGTACGCGTTTGGCGTCTGTCTGGGCACCGCATGCTACGTCAAAGGCTCCGGCGACATACAGGCAAAGCTGGAGGAGTGCCTCAATCTGCACGACGGCGAGACTTCGCCCGACGGCAAGTACTCCATTGCCGCAACCAGGTGCGTCGGCTGCTGCGGACTTGCGCCCGTCATGGTCGTAAATAAGGAAGTGTACGGCAAACTGACGGTCAAGGACGTGCCTGACATCGTTGCCAAATACAAGGCGATGTAAATGCGCGAAACGTCGCTTTTGATGCTTGAACTTGCCCAAAACAGCCTTGACGCGGGCGCGACAACAGTCAATATGACGGTCACGCAGGACGGCGAGGCGCAGCGCATTGTCATAGAGGATGACGGCGCGGGCATGGACGATCTGACGCTGAGGAGGGCGCTTGAGGGCAAACCTGAAAGCGCAGGCAAGGGCAGGGGGCTCAGGCAAGTCAAGGGCGAGGTCGAGGCGTGCGGCGGGACGCTGGATATACGGTCTCAAAGGGGCAAGGGCACCCGCGCGGAACTGTACTTTGAAAGGGGAGCGCGGCTTGGCGACATAGGCGCCACGGTAGTGCCGCTGCTGTCGGAAGGCTCGGATATAGTCCTGACGATAAAAAGAGACGAACAGATACACGTTTTTGACACAAGGAAGCTGAAGGAGCAGGGGGCGGATATCACAGATCCGCGCATGCTCGTCAAAATAAGGCATCAAATCAACAATTTGTAAGGAGCATGATATGAAGAAGACCATAGAGGACATCAACAAGATCAGAGCAGCTATGCAATCCGAAATTATACTGCGCGACAACACCGTTGCCGACAAAGAGATACATATCATCGTCGGCATGGGCACCGTCGGCATCAACGCCGGCGCGCGCGAGGTATTCAACGCGCTTGTGGACGAGGTCGAGGCAAAGGAGCTCAGAGGCGTCAGAGTCACCAGAGACGGCGCGCTCGGCACCGCCGAAAACGCACCCGTAATAGAAGTGCACGTCCCCGGCAAGGAAGCGGCTGTATACGAGAAAGTAAACGCGGCGAAAGCGGTGGAAATAGTCGCAGGACTTATCAAGGCATAAAAGAGGGAGGTTTATATGTACAGAACTCACATTTTGGTTTGTGGCGGTACAGGCTGCCATTCCAACAACAGCGGCAAGATACGCGAGGCGTTTGAACAGCAGATCATCGAAAGAGGTCTTGACAAGGACGTCTGCGTGGTAGGCACCGGCTGCTTCGGCCTGTGCGCGGTGGGCCCCATCATCATCATTTACCCCGAAGGCGCGTTTTACAGTTGCGTCAAAGTGGAGGACGTCCCCGAGATCATCGAGGAGCACATCGTCAAGGGCAGATTGGTGGAGAGACTGCTGTATCACGAGAAGGCGCTGGGCAATGTGGCGGTCAAGTCCCTTGCCGAAACCAATTTCTATAAAAAGCAGACTCGCGTTGCGTTGCGCAACTGCGGCGTCATCAATCCCGAAAGGATAGACGAATATATCGCGCGCGACGGATATCAGGCGCTTATCAAGTGCCTCACCGAGCTGGAACCGCAACAGATAATCGACATTCTGAAAGCGTCCGGTCTGCGCGGCAGAGGCGGCGCGGGCTTCCCGACGGGCGTCAAATGGCAGTTTGCAAAAAATCAGGATAACGACACAAAATATGTGTGCTGCAACGCCGACGAGGGCGACCCCGGCGCGTTTATGGACAGGTCGGTGCTTGAGGGCGATCCCCACGCGGTGCTTGAGGCAATGACCATCGCGGGCTATGCGATAGGTTCGCATCAGGGCTATATCTACGTGCGCGCTGAGTACCCCATTGCGGTCGAAAGACTGAAGATAGCCATCGCGCAGTCCAGAGAGTACGGCCTGCTTGGCGACGACATCCTGGGCACGGGATTTGCGTTTGACATCGAGCTCAAGCTCGGTTCCGGCGCGTTCGTGTGCGGCGAGGAGACAGCTCTAATGACCTCCATAGAGGGCCATCGCGGCGAGCCTCGTCCCCGTCCTCCGTTCCCGGCGGTGAAGGGCCTGTTTGCAAAGCCCACCATCCTCAACAACGTCGAGACCTACGCCAACGTGGCGCAGATCATCCTGAAGGGCGCGGATTGGTTCGCTTCTATGGGAACCGAGAAATCTAAAGGCACCAAAGTGTTCGCGCTTGGCGGCAAGATCACCAATACCGGCCTTGTTGAGATCCCCATGGGCACCACGCTGCGCGAGATAATCGAGGACATCGGCGGCGGCATCCCCAACGGCAAGAAGTTCAAGGCAGCCCAGACGGGCGGTCCTTCGGGCGGCTGCATCCCCGCGGAACACCTCGACATCCCCATCGACTACGACAACCTCATCTCCATAGGCTCCATGATGGGCTCAGGCGGTATGATAGTTATGGACGAGGACAACTGCATGGTTGACATCGCAAAGTTCTTCCTGGAGTTCACCGTTGACGAAAGCTGCGGCAAGTGCACTCCCTGCCGTATAGGCAACCGTCGTTTGCTGGAGTACCTCGACAAGATCACCAAGGGTCAGGCGACGCTGCAGGACCTCGACGATATGGAGCAGTTGTGTTACTACATAAAGTCCAATTCGCTTTGCGGACTCGGACAGACCGCACCCAATCCCGTGCTGTCCACGCTGCGCTACTTCCGCGATGAGTACGAAGCTCACATCAAGGAGCGCCGCTGCCCGGCACACGTGTGCAAGAACCTCATTCAGTACAAGATAACCGACGCCTGCAAGGGCTGCTCGGCTTGCTCCAGAAAGTGCCCCGTCAGCGCAATTTCGGGTGAGATCAAGAAGAAGTTCGACATCGACCAGACAAAGTGTATCAAGTGCGGTCAATGTATCGCCACCTGCCGTTTCGGCGCAATTATCAAAGAATAATCGAGGTGTACTATGGCATTGGTAAACGTAAAGATAAACAATATTCCCGTGCAAGTCGAGGAAGGCTCGACCATAATCGAAGCGGCAAGAGTTGCCGGCATCAAGATCCCCACGCTGTGCTACCTTAAGGGCGTCAATGAGATAGGCGCCTGCCGCGTGTGCGTGTGCGAGGTCAAGGGCGCAAGAAGCCTTGTCGCCGCCTGCGTATATCCCGTCAACGAGGGCATGGAAGTGTTCACCAACACCGAAAAGGTGAAACAGTCCCGCAAAGCTACGGTAGAGCTGCTGCTGTCCAACCACAATCAGGACTGCCTCAGCTGCGTGCGCAACAACAATTGCGAACTGCAAAGGCTCTCCCTTGAGTTGGGCTGCTCATCTCACAAATACGACGGCGTCAAGTCCGAGGCAAAGATAGACGCCAGCACGCCTTACCTCATCCGCGACAACAGCAAATGCGTGCTCTGCCGCCGCTGCGTGGCAGTGTGCAAGCAGTATCAATCCGTCGCGGTCATAGGCGCAAACGGCAGAGGTTTCGACACCCACATCGGCTGCGCTTTCGAGGCTCCGCTTGGCAACACCGCTTGCGTAGGCTGCGGACAGTGCATAGTGGCGTGCCCCACGGGCGCGTTGCATGAGGTCGAGGAGATAGAGGGCGTCACCGCCGCTATCAACGATCCCACCAAGCGCGTCGTCATCGCCGCCGCACCTTCCGTGCGCGTCGGCCTCGGCGAGGAGTTCGGCATGCCCGTAGGCAGCAATGTCGAGGGCAAAATGGCGGCTGCGCTGCGCAGATTGGGCTTCGACGACGTGTTTGACGTCAACTTCGGCGCCGACCTCACCATCATGGAGGAGGGCACCGAGTTTATCCACAGATTGCAAAACGGCGGCACGCTGCCCATGATCACCAGCTGCTCGCCCGCATGGGTGAAGTTCTGCGAGCACAATTTCCCCGATCAGCTCGATCACCTTTCCACTTGCAAATCGCCTCAGCAGATGTTTGGCGCAGTGTGCAAGACCTACTATGCGCAAAAGCTCAATATGGACCCCAAAGACCTCGTCGTCGTCACGGTCATGCCTTGCACCGCAAAGAAGTTTGAAAAGACCAGAGCGGCGCAGAACGCGGCGGGTATCCCCGACATCGACTATGCCATAACCGTAAGAGAGCTTGCCAAGATGATAAGGGAGGCGGGCATAATCTTCGACGAGCTTCCCGAAGAGCAATTTGACGCTCCTCTGGGCATTTTCTCGGGCGCAGGCCTCATATTCGGCGCAACAGGCGGCGTTATGGAAGCCGCGCTGCGCACGGTGTATGAGCTTGTCGTGGGCAAGGAAGCCCCGTCCATCGACTTCAAGGAAGTCCGCGGCACGCAGGGCATAAAGGTCGCCGAGTACGACCTCGCGGGCAAGAAGGTGCGCGTGTGCGTGGCTTCCGGACTTGCAAACGCCAGAAAGATAATGGACGAGGTCCGCGCGGGCACCGCTCCCTACGACTTCATCGAGATCATGTCCTGCCCGGGCGGATGCGTAAACGGCGGCGGACAACCCATCAGAAGCGCGTTTGTACGCAACAACACCGACATCAAGGGTCTGCGCGCAAAGGCAATATACGATCAGGACAAGAGCATGAAATTGCGCAAGTCGCATGAGAATCCCGCCATCAAGCAATTGTATGACGAGTTCCTCGGCGAGCCCGGCGGCTCCGTTGCGCACCATGTGTTGCACACCAAGTACGTCGCTCGCAACAGATATTGATATTCTAAACGGTCAAAAAGTCCTTCCGAGATTTCGGAAGGACTTTTTCTGTATGCGGTTTATTTTGTAAAAATTTGATGAGCGGTTAATATGTCGTATAAAAAATCCACCCGACGTGCGGGTGGATTTTGAACGTTTAGATGTGCGGTTTACAGCTCAAAGTCGCTGCTGTCGAAGCTTATCGAGCCGCCGCTGCCGCCTGTGCGTCTGCGCTTGGTCACGACCACCGCTATGATGACGATGACGATCACCAGCAGGGCAATGCCTCCGCCGATGATGCCGTACACTATGCGGCTGTCAAACACGGGGGAGTCGGTCAGCACCTGTTTGGCGCCTATGACTTTGAGGGAATCGCTCTCGCGGTCATAGTAGTAGCCCGTGAATGTGATGCTGTTTGCGGTGACGTCCACCTTGCCGAAGGTCTGCGAATCCAGAGTGCGCAGCATGCTGTCCGCTCTGTCCGTCTTGTGCAGCACTTCGTCGTTGGCGCTGTAGTTGTAGAACTTGGTGCCCATCGTGCCCAGCGTGATGTACATTACGCCGTCGCCGGTGTAGCGTTTGCCGCTGATGTCCTTCACTTCGCTTACTGAACCGTCCTCAGCGACGAGGTTGCTGACGGTGTAGGTGTGATCGTGTCCGCCAAACACCATGTTGACGCCGTACTGAGCAAACAGGGGGACCAGCTGCTCGCGCATAGCCACGACTTCCGCGTCATAGCTGTGCGAGCCGAGGCTGAACAGGCTCTTGTGCATAAGCACAAACGTCCACTTCGCCTCGTTGTTTTCAAGGTCGTTCACCAGCCAATTGTACTGTACTTCGCCAAGCCCCGCGTCCGCCGTAGCGTCGTTGGTGTTCAGCACGATGAAGTGCGCGATGCCGTAGTTGAAGCTGTAGAACGCGCCGTCCGTGATGTCGCTTTGCAGTGCATTGCCGTCCTCGTCGGTGGGCAGGGTGTAGTTGAAGTAGGTCGCAAACGCGTTTTTGCCGTCCTCATGGTTGCCCGCCGCAAAGAATTGCGAACTGTTGGCAAACAGCTCCTGATAGGTGTCTAGCGCCATGGACCACTGGTTGAAGTTTTTGCCGTTGTCCACCATATCGCCCGCGTTGAGGATAAAGTTGAAGTTGTTGGTGCGCTCGTCCTTCATCAGCGCTCTGACGGCGGCGAAGCTGTCCTCGTACATGCCGTTTATCATGCCCTGGATGTCCGCTATGGTCAGGAAGCTGAATTCCTCAGCGTTTTCGTCCGCGGCGGTGGTGAAGGTGAAGTAGTCCTTCCCGTAGCCCAGCGTCTTATTGTAGGCGACAAAGGAGTTGGAGATGACGTCGCCGTTTGCCTTTTCGTAGGCGCCCTCTATGTCGTACAGATAGGTCGTGGCAGGCTCAAGACCCGTCACGGTGACGGTGGTGACGTTCCAGTAGATGACGCTGTTGCCGGGGCTGTCGTCGCGCTGACCGAACGTGAAGGGGATCTCGTTGCCGTCAGCGTCTTCCCAAGCTATTTCGCCGTGAGTGATGCACAGCAGGCCGAGGTCGATGAGGGGCACGTATGCGGGCCTCGTTTCGGTGACCATATTGACGGTCACGTCGCCAAATGTCTTTGTCGCGGTGGAGGTGAGGTAGTCGCCATCCGCGTTGGCTTTGGAGGTGGACAGGCTGTTCCAATCATCCTCTTCGGACGCCTTGAACTTGAATGTGCCGTACACATCCTCCGCGGTGTAGAATTTGAAGGTGTATGCGGTGGTGTTTTGCACCGTGTCGAAGTTTGCGGTCAGGCGGGAGGGGACTCTGCCGTTGAGTTGGGTCGCCGCGTTGAAGTCTGCGCCGACTGCGGAGTCCTCGTTGAGCGTGCTCAGATAGCTGAGCTTGGTGTTGCCGTAGGCATAGCCCTCTTTGGGTTGAGCGGTGAATGCCTTGGAAGCGTCCGTCATATCCGTCAATTCGGGATAGATGTCGTAGGCGTATGCCATCACGATGTTGTCCGCAATGCCGCCAAGACCCACTTTGAAGCTTTGGGTGATGTAGCCGTCTATGGCGTTTTCAAGTATCTCGAAGATGCCGTCGCCGTCGAGGTTGAAGCCGATGAGGTTTGCCACCAGCGGCTTGATGATGGGAACGACTTGGTTGACAAGGTTCTCAAGGGTGAGGTCTGTCATGTCCAGTTCGAGGGAGAAGTCCTCGGGGATAACTATACCGAAGCCCTCAAGCAGGGAACCCGCAGTCGAAAGCAGTTCGTTGAGTTTGTCGGGGACTTTTGCCCACGCCTCGTATTGATCCTGAGTCAGATAGTCCTTTTCCACAGCGTCTCTGAAGTCGAACTTGTGGGTGAACGCCGTCCGGAGCAAGCTGTCGCTGTTGTTGAACAGGGGATCGAGTATGCCGTTGAACAGGTTGTTTGCAAATTCGCCGCTGAGCAGCTGCGCATGCGCGTCCTTCAGCGCCGCCAGCATACGCAGACGGTAGGTCATGTCGGTGGGCTGCATATAGCGGAAATGCTCGTCGCCGCACTCGACCTCGGTGAAGGTGTCGGTTATGGATTCGGGAGTTTCGTCAAGTCTGAAGTCTACGCCCGCGGCGTGCGCCATCATGATGAAGTTCGCCATCTCCTTGAGGGGCAGTTTGCCCGCGTTGGTGGGGTTGACTTCGCTGACTATGCTGTCGTCGCCGAAGCTCATGTTTACAAGGTCGTCAACGATCGCCAGCAGCCAATCCATAAGGCCGTTGTAGCTTTCGCCGTCGTAGGGGTAGTTGCCTATGCCGTCCTCGTCGGTGTCGGGATACAGGTTGTAGATAAGGGTGTCAAGCAGGTATTCCGCAACGCCCGCGAGGGTGTCCTTGCCGCCCAGTACGTTGAACACCATGCCGGCGACAAAGCCGCTGGTGTCAACGCCGTTTATCATGTTCGTGAGAGAGTCCACAAGACCGTCCAGCAGGTCGGGAGTGAGGAAGTGATCCACCATCCTGTCCACCAGCTTGGTGTATATCTCTCTGCCGATGTACTCGTTGTAGTTGAGCTTGGACATGTACTCGTATTGAATTATGTACGCAAGATAGTCGGGATTGCTTGCCACAACAGCCTGCCAATTTTCGGCGGTGGGGGAGGCGTTGTATGCCGCGATAGCCGCGTCGTAAGCCGCCTGATCCCACGCCTTGGCGGTGGTGATGTGGTTGGACGCGATCTCCTTCATGTCGAGTGTGGCGTAAATGGATGAGGTCATCTGCTCGCCCAGCTTGCCGCCGCAGTCGTAACGCGTGATGGTGGTGTAGCGCCTGGGGGATTCGTAACTGACCATGGAGCCCGTCTCGGAGTCGTACAGCATTCTTCCCTCTATGTCGGTGTAGGACATTATATCGGAGGAATGTTGATGCCCTGTAAATACATAGCGGATGCCCATCTCAAGGAAGCGGCGAGCGGTGTATTCCCAGTTGTACAACGTGAAGTCTTTGAGGATGTCGTCCTCTTGCTCGAAGTGGGGCAGAATGTTGTGATGGAAGGCGGCGATATAAGTCTTTTCGTTGAGGCTGTATCCGCCTGCGGCGTTCTGTTCGCCTATCTCGTGCTCCGCCCAATTGATGACGCCCTCGCTCAGTCTGCCGCCGGTTATGTGCGAACGGCTTGCCGCGCGATATACGGGCTTGCCCGCTTCAAACTCCGCGATGACGGAACTTGCGGATACGGGGGTCATGTCTATGCTGCCGTCCTCGTTGCCGAAGTAGACTGTGGGCGCGCTGCTCTTGGAAAGGATGTATTCGTATTCCGCTCTGCTCATGCGCACAGGGTTGCCCGCGTCTGTCTCCTCGCGGTCGGTGGAATCGAACATGATGATGCCGTAGCCGGGATTGCTCTTGAAGCTGACGGCATAGGACAGCTGGTTGATTTCGTCGCCGATCTCAAAGTATTTTTTCAGCTTCGCCTCGGTGCCTTCTGCGGCAACGGACTCCTGCAGGGCGGCGGAGTAGTAGGAGATATCCACATCCTCGTCTATGTAGGACGTCTGATAGCCGTCGGTGTACTCCGACCCCCAATACTCTTCGGGCAGATACTCCGTCAGGTTGAGGTACCCGTTCTCGCCGTCAAGGTTGGCGTTTGGGAAGCCAAGACCCGCAAATATCATCGCAAATTGCTCGGACGTAACGATGTCCGCCACGCGCTCTGCGCCGTCGACTTGCGAATACAGCGCCGCGTCGGTGTTGTACAGGTCGTGGTTGCCGACTTGCGCAAACACCTGGAAGTGCTCGTAGCCGGATACCTTGCGCATCTCGTTTTGCAAGTAACGCAGGGAGTTTGCCACATCTATCAACGCCTCGCGCTCGCCGTTTTTGCACAGGTCGCCCGTCGCGATGAAGTAGTGCGGCGCTTTGCCCGCCTTGGCGTCCGCGATTATCTGATGGACGGCGTTGTTAAGTATGACGCCGCTTTCAAGCACCAGCTTGGTGTCGCCTGTGGTGGATTGATAAAATTCGCTCCGCGCATAGTTCTCGTTTTTGACGTCCTGATAGCAGTAGTCAATGGGGAAGTAGTGGATGTCGCTCATCTGCACAAAGCTGAACGCATCGCCGTCTTGCACGCCATTGTCCGCCGCAACGGATACGCCGCTGACGATGGAAACGCTCATGACCGCCACCAGCATGACCGCCAGCGCTGCCACGAGTAAAAGCGATAAACGCTTTTTCAACTCAAGTTTCATAATTCCTCCTTATATGTGCGCCTACACGCACAATTATCGTAAGATGTATTATATTATAAAATAGTTAATTATTCAATATATTTTGGGATTTTTCTTTGACTTTTTGAATTTTTTTTCGCGGAGCAACTTGAGGACTGAATGTTGCCAAACGGTATGCGGCACGCGGAGAGCCTATAGTTATATATGTGATGATTGACAATGCGGCGGCAACAAAAAGGAGAAAGTTGTATATGATGGGAGATTATCGGATAGGAGAAATGCTGCTAAAATTATGTGGCGTCGGCTTATATGAAAGATGAAAAAACGCGCGTGGAAAACAAATTTGGCATTTATTATCAACAATATCAAAAAATTGCTTGCACAATGCAAATTTTTATGATATTATCAATTCACTTGAATTTGCCCTCATGGTCAAGCGGTTAAGACGTCGCCCTCTCACGGCGGAATCTAGGGTTCGAGTCCCTATGGGGGTACCAAATGATAATAATCCGAACCTTGTAGTGCCTGTTGGCGACGGGTTCGGATTTATCATTTTCTTCAAGAAATAAAAATAGCGGCGGACAAAGTATCTTTGTCCGCCGCATCGTTTTTGTCATTCGGGATTTATAAACGATAACCCTTGCCGCCATAATCTCGGCGGATCCCTATGTTGTTTCAATGGGATATATTCTTCGATTTTTTATTATTCAGTTGTTTTTCCCGCCGCTCGGCTTGCCATGCTTCAAAATCTCTCTTTCCTTCTTCCGTTTCAAATAACTTTTGGATTGCAGGCAGTAATGCTCGCGCCAGCGAGTCGATTTCGTAGTCGGGGATCCCCGTGGTGTTCTTGCGCTTTCTTCCCATTATATTTAACCGATAGTGTTTCCTCCTTGTAGATTTATTAAGTTGTCAGAGCAGGGACAGGATGATGACGATTGTCTGCACGAGCAGAAGCGCGGGGGTAACCCAA
>CANQNQ010000014.1 GCA_947625225.1 uncultured Clostridia bacterium
TGCTGCCTCCCGTAGGAGTCTGGGCCGTGTTTCAGTCCCAATGTGGCCGATCAGCCTCTCAGCTCGGCTACCCATCGTCGCCATGGTGGGCTGTTATCTCACCATCTAGCTAATGGGATATGAGCCCATCTCTGTCCGATAAATCTTTTACCGCTGCACCATGCGGTGCCGTGGTCATATACCGTATTACCACCCGTTTCCAGGAGCTATCCCGTAGACAGAGGCAGGTTGCTCATACATTACTCACCCGTTCGCCACTCAGTCATCGGAGCAAGCTCCGATGCTTCGTTCGACTTGCATGTGTTAAGCATGCCGCCAGCGTTCGTCCTGAGCCAGGATCAAACTCTTGAGTTCAATCTTGACTGTCCTATAACTTGTTCAAAGGTCTAAGACGTTTTTTAATGATTTAATTCACATTAAAATCGCTTTTCCAAATATGTTCAATTATCAAGGTTCGCACCGTCCTTTTATGGACAGCTCATTTATGCTATCATAAGTGAGAAACTTTGTCAATTATTTTTTTCAAATTATACAAAAAAAATTTGAATATTTTTTTGCCAAATTTTTCACACAGCGCCCGTCGCGCATTTTGAAGTTGCTCAATGTTCACTGCTTTTTTTGATAGCCTGCTTATAATATACCAAACAAAAGAATTTGTAAAGCAAATTTGCATAAAAATTTGCCAAACTCCAAATTAGTTGCCAAGTGCACTTTTGCCCTACTATATATAGTATATATAATATTGTACGCGCAATGTGCGCGCGTCGCGCGCGTATCAATATATGTATGCGCATATGCGCATGCGCGCATACGCGCGCGTAACTTCTATCGCATATAATAAAGGGCTGAATCGCAACTTCAACCCTACAAATGTGCAATATAAACTGCCTATTGTGAAAATTTCAGCTTATCACGCCTCCGCCAAGGCACACCTCGCCCACGTACACCACCGCATATTGTCCGGGCGCGATGGCGCGCTGCTTGTCGTCAAACAAGATGTGAACTCCTCCGTCGAGTACGGTGGCAGTCGCCGATTGCAGAGGCTGGCGGTGCTTTATGCGCACCTCGCATCTGAACTGCTTTGAAGGGGGCGGAAGTATAAAATTGAAGCCCTCGGTGGTAAGCGAATCGCCGTACAGCGCGTCGTCCTCGCCCTGTGAAACGATTAGCCTGTTGTTGGCGACATCTTTTGCCAGCACAAACCACCTCTCGCCGTTGCCGTCCGCGCTGCCGCCTATACCCAGGCCTCTGCGCTGGCCGAGGGTGTAGTAGTACACGCCATTGTGCCTGCCCACCACCTTGCCGTCCGCGGTGACTATGTCGCCATCCTTCATGGGGATATACTTGGACAAAAATTGCCTGAAATTGCGCTCGCCGATGAAGCATATGCCCGTGCTGTCCTTCTTTTCGGCTACGGGAACGCCCAATTTGCGCGCATACTCGCGCACTTCGGACTTGAGCATGCCGCCAATGGGGAAAAGTACGTCGTTGAGCTGCTCCTGCCTGACCTGATTGAGAAAGTAGGTCTGGTCCTTGTTCTCATCCCGCGCACGCAAGAGAACGTTTACTCCGCCCTCATGGCTTATACGACAATAATGCCCCGTGGCAATATAGTCCGCACCCATCTCGCGCGCAAAGTCCGCAAAGGGGCCGAATTTTATCTCGCGATTGCACAGCACGTCGGGATTGGGAGTCCTGCCTTTGGCATATTCCTCCAAAAACAACTTGAACACACTGTCGCCGTATTCCTTGGAAAAATCCACCGAGTAGTACGGGATGCCCAGCACGTCGCACACGCGGCGCACATCCGACCAGTCCTCCTCGCCCGTGCAACAGCCGCTCGCGTCGATTTCGTGCCAGTTGGACATGTAAAGCCCCACGACGTCAAAGCCCTGCTCCTTTAGCAGCGCCGCCGCGACCGCAGAGTCCACGCCTCCCGACATTCCTACAACCACACGCTTTTTCATACGCCAATTATACCGCCGCCGCCCGCCCCTGTCAAGTGCGCATGCGCGAGGGGAAACAACGGCTGCTTTTGCCAAAAATCAAATGTCTTGCTCGGTGTAGACGGGGGAATATTCGCAGCTGAAGTACAGCTCGTTAAAGGAAGTCTTGCCGCGCTTGCGGACTGTGTAGGTAAACCGTGCCAAAACGGGAGCCACGCGCACGCAGATGAGCGAGGCGAGCACGGCAAAAGTGATGTCCGTTGGCAAAAATACCGCCGCGCCTGTGACTATCGCGCGCGAGAGCGTTATGTCGCTGCCCGCATAGAACTTCAGCATAAGATACATATACGCCACGCCCGCCGTGTACACTATGGCGATCGCCGCAAACGCGCCGATCAGCGCGCGTATAAAGCGAGGACGCGCTTCGCACCGGACCCCTCTTGCAATGACGCCGCACACGGGCAGCGCAAGCAGATATCCAAGCAGATATCCGAACGTAGGCTGAAACACATAGCCCGGGCCGCCTCCCGCCGTGAACACGGGGATGCCGATGAGCCCCATCGCGAGATAAACGCTTATGCATATAAGCGAGTCCCACGGCCCAAGCAACAGCGCGCACAACATGGCCATCGCCAGCTGCAGACTGACGGGCACTATGCCGATCGGCACCTTGATAAACGCGCCCACAGCTATCAGCGCGACAAACACCGCGATCATCACCATGCGGAGCGTCCTGTGCCTTATGTTTTTTGAGCCGATCGCCTTTGTCATCCAACCACCCATTTTGCAATATCTGTACTTTATCGTGTAATTTTGCGTAATAAACTTGTTGTTTTGACTATATTCAGATTTTTATTTACGCTTTACCGTCTCCCAATCCGAGCGACACTTCGCCCGAGGAGAGCGCGTCCTCTTTGCCATCATCTGCGTATTTCACCATCAAGCGGCAATCGTCGTCAATGCCCAAAACCACGGCGGGGCGCGCGCTGTCGCCCCTTAGCACGGCGACTTCCCTGCCCGTCAAAAAACATTTTGCTCTGTAGCGACGCACCACGTCCTCCCGGTCAAAGTCGTAGTACATATCCATATATCCGTCCAGCACCGCCGCGATAAGTTTGGACGGCGCGTTTTCCACCCCGTCGCATGCCGCGCAGGCGATATCCTTAAGTTCGGGCGGGTACCCGTCCTTGGGCGTGGTCACGTTGATGCCGATGCCCACCACCGCGTAGTCAATGCCTCCGCCCTCCAGGCTGACTGCCGCCTCGCTGAGGATGCCGCAGCATTTTTTGCCGTCCACATACACGTCGTTGACCCACTTGATCTGCGTGGGCTTGCCGCCTATTCGCTCTATGCCCTCCGCCACAGCCACCGCCGCGATGACTGTAAGCATGGACGTCGCCTCGCCGTGCGGGCGCAAGACGAAGGAAAAATATACCCCGTCCCCCTTAGGCGAGAAGTAGGCGCGGCCGAATCTGCCCCTGCCCACGGTCTGAGTCCTTGCGACGACCACTGTGCCCTCGGCTGCCCCGTCCGCGGCGAGCGCCTTACACACGTCGATGGTGGACGAGACGCTGTTGTACACCCTGATGTCAAAATTTCGCCGCGTATACCTCTCTATATCCGCGACGGACAGCGCCTCGCGCCTGAGGCAATAGCCTCTGTTTTGCACCGCCTCTATCTGCAAACCGTCCTTTTTGAGCGCCTTGACGGCGTTCCATACCGCTGTACGCGACACGCCCGCCTCGAGGGAAAGCGCCTCGCCGGACACGAATTTTCCGTCCGCCCTGTCCAGCGATTGCAAGATGATATCCTTGGTGGTCACATTGCACCTCCGCAAAAAATTCATATGGAGTATAGCATAAATAAAAATAATTGTCAACCTTACATTGACAATTGGAAATTTTATGAAAATGTTCAAAATATTGCAGTTTATAGACCGATTTCCTTAAATAAACTATGCGTTTTGCCAAATTTCCATTTTCAGCGCAACAACATTTACAAAAAATATTTACATTGCGTACACAAACGCCGCAGCGCACACGATGCCAAGCAGTATGGACAATGACGGCAGCTTGCCCTCCAGCAGCGAAGTCGCCTCCGAAAACAGATCGAACAGCGTGACGTACAGCATCGCTCCGCCCGCAAGCGCAAGACATATGCCCGTGGCGATCGCGCCCAACCCTCCCAACAGCAGCCCCATGACAGCGCCTACCACCGTTGCCGCTCCCGCGAGGCATGCGAGGGATATGGCGGCAAGCGGTTTGACTCCCGCGCCGGCAAGCGGAGCGCCTATAGCCATGCCCTCCGGGATGTTGTGCACCGCAATGACTATGGCGACCAGCACTCCCATCGACGTCTGCGCGGCGCCCGCGGCACCAATAGCCATACCTTCCGGCAGGTTGTGCATGGCGATAGCGACAAACATGATCACGCCCGCGCGCATCAGCTCCCGCCGTCCCCTCTTTTCGCCCGCGCTTGCGGATTGCGTGGCGACGGTGCGCGAGGCAAGGATCGCGCCCATAAGCAACGCTCTGCCCTCCGCCTTGCGATCTGCAAAACGCAGATGTTCCAACCTGCTCACCGGCGCATTTATAACAAAGATCGCCAACATCCCTGCCGTCAGCGTACCAAGCGCGGCAAACGCTCCCGCATGCCCCAGCACAGCAAAGCCTTCAAGACTCTCGGGCAGCATACTGAAGCACACCACGCCAAGCATTACTCCGCCCGCGAAACCCAGCACTCTGCCCGTGACGCGTGTGCCTCTGTCGGCGAACAGCACGCCCAGCGCGCCGCCTATACCCGTGCCCACAACGCCCGCCGCAAGGGACAAAACAATGATGAGATAGTCATTGGTCATACCAAAATATATTCGCGCGTACGAAATATTATCAATGCATATTGTCGCATAATCGGAGCTTTATTTTGACAAATTGCAACATAAACAGCATTTTTGCGCATATTTTGGTATGCTGTCAAAAGCGTGTGGCATTTTGACGATTTTGCGCATACTATGGCTATGAAGTACAAAAATATCCTGTGGCTGATCGCCGTCGTGTTTATGGCGGCATGGCTTGGAGCGGCGAATATGGACCCTGAAACTGCGCGAGCGGAAAATATATTGCAAGACGACGCGGGTGCCTCACGGCAGCGTCTCATCGCGCACTTTTCCACTTACTACAAGGAGAGCTCCGACGGGCGCAAGCACAACATCGCGCTTGCCGCGAGCAAGATCGACGGCGTGACGCTGTACCCCGAGGACGAGTTTTCCTTCAACGACTGCGTGGGCAGCCGCACTGCGGCGAACGGCTTTCGCACTGCGTATATAATTGAGGACGGCGAATATATCGAAGGGATCGGCGGAGGCGTGTGTCAAGTGTCCAGCACGCTGTACAACTGCGCTCTGCTCAGCGGACTGACGGTGACCTGCGTGCGCGCGCACTCCCTGCAAGTGAGCTACGTGGCGCCCTCCTTTGACGCGATGGTGTCCACGGCGAGCGACCTGCGCTTTGTCAACACGCTGTCGGCGCCTGTGACCATAAGAATGTACGCGGACGACAGCTATCTGCGCGCGGAGATATACGGCGTGGACGTCGTCACGATACGCCGCCGCAGCGAAACGCTTGAGACTTTGCCGTTCGATACGGAATACCGCGACGACGCCACCCTGCCACTCGGCGAGGAGCGCATAGACAGCTACGGCAGGGAGGGATTGCGTTCGGAGGGGTTTCTGGAATACTTCGAGCACGGCAAATTGGTACGCACGGTGCGCATACGCCGCGACGCCTACCTGCCGCAAAAGCGCGTGATATCGCGCGGCACAATGTCTCCCGCGGACGAAAACTATTGACAACGCTATCCATTTATATCAAGCCGCCGCCGCGCGGCTTTTATATTATTTTTGTATTCGCTTGCAAACACCCTGAGCAAAGTTTATAATGTAGTTTGCGCGGATGTCCGCGCAAGGAGGCTGATATGGATCAATATTCGCAATGGCTTTCAAACGTCACTCCCGCCGAGCGCGAAAGGTTGCAACAGATGACCGAAGACGAGCGCAATGAAGCGTTCGCCATGCCGCTGGCGTTTGGCACGGCGGGCATGCGCGGCATACTTGACATGGGCGTCGGCCGCATGAACGTTTACACCGTCGCGCGCGCCACGAAGGGACTTGCGGACTACATCTGCTCCCTTGGCGAGGAGGCAAAGCAGCGCGGCATAGTGATCGCCTACGACACCCGCCGCTTCTCCACGGAATTTGCCATAAGATCAGCCAAAGTGCTTGGCGCAAACGGCGTGCAGGTATACCTGTTTGAGGACGTGCGCCCGGTGCCGATGTGCTCGTTTGCAATACGCCATCTCGGCGCGATGGGAGCAATAATGATCACCGCTTCCCACAACCCGAAGGTGTACAACGGCTACAAGGTATACGGCGAGGACGGTGCGCAAATGTCGCCAGAATCAACAGATAAAGTGGTTGAATACATCAACAAAACCCCGTATTTTGGCATTTTGGAAGAAGAAGCGGAGATAACCGCGCAAAGCATAAAGGGGCTGGACGGCGCCGCCGTATCCCCGCATATAACCGTCATCGGCAAGCGCGTGGACGAGCAATATTTCAAGGCGATCGAGGCGCTCAGCCTCTCCCCCGAAGATGTCAAAAAGTACGGCAAGGACGTGCGCATCGTATACACCCCCGTACACGGCACGGGATACATGCCCGTCACGTCCGTCCTTGGGCGCATGGGCATCACGGTCAACGTCGTGCCCGAGCAGGCCAAGCCCGATTGCGAGTTCTCCACCGTGCGCGTGCCCAACCCCGAAGAGGCGGATACCCTGCGCCTAGGCGTGGAACTTGCCGACAAAATAGGCAGCGACATAGTGATAGGCACCGACCCCGACGCCGACCGCATGGGCGTCGCAATACGCGACGACAAGGGCAAATTCGTGCTGCTCAACGGCAACCAGATAGGCGTGCTGCTGCTAAACTACATCCTCAGCCGCAAGGCGCAAAGGGGCACGCTTCCCAAAAACGGCGCCGTCGTCAAGACCATAGTCACCACCGAGCTTGCGCGCAAGCTGGCGGACAGCTACGGCGTGACCACATTCGACGTGCTCACAGGCTTCAAGTTTATAGGCGAAAAGATAAAGGAGTGGGAGCAGACGGGCGAATACGCCTACCTGTTCGGCTTTGAGGAGAGCTACGGCTCGCTGGTGGGCACCCACGCCCGCGACAAGGACGCCGTCGTCGCCTCCATGATGTTTGCCGAGATGGTGTGCCACCTCGCCGCAGAGGGCAGATCCGTGTACGGCGTGCTGCAAGACATATACAAAAAGTTCGGATATTATGTGGAGAAGGCAAAGTCCGTGACCTATACGGGGCTGGACGGAATGCAGCGCATGAACAACATAATGCGTGAGGTGCGCGCCACCGACTTCACCGAGGTGGACGGCACTGCAGTGGTCGCCGTCAGCGACTTCAAGGAGGGCGTGACCGTCTACGCGTGCGGCAAATTCCAAAAGACCGACCTGCCCCAAACGGACGCGATAAAGCTGTTTTTGCAAAACGGCGATTGGATATGCGTGCGCCCCTCCGGAACGGAACCCAAGCTGAAATTTTACGCCGCCTCAAGCGCCGCCGACATCGGCGCCGCGCAAGCCAAAGCGGAAGCGTACCTCAGCTATATGTCCGCGCTCTGCGCCGATTGAGCTTACAATTTTACACACAAAATCAGCCGCCGAATCGGCGGCTGATTTTTTATACTATTTTACAAAAAGCACACTTATTCGTTCGTTCCCGTGTATGTCAACGTGCCGTTTGTGCAGATCACGGAGAACGTTATGTATACGTATACATCCTGCTCTGTCTGAGGATCGGTATGGTCGTAAATTTTCGTCCATCCTTGCGCGCTTTCGCCATACAACTCATTCCACTTGTCTGTTGTTCCGTTGAAATGTATTGTTTCAAGCGCGGCATTGTCGTAAATATGGACAAAGGCTTTATCGCTGTCAGGGACGGTGATTTCCTTTACATTGCCATCGATCCAGAGATCTTCAAAAACATTTTCAATGACCAAAAAATTGAGCGTATCTTGCCTATTTAATTGTATCTCTACGCTTACAACCTTATGCCCTTCCACTTCGGATGGGACGACCAGAGTGGACGGCAGTTCTTCATAGTAGTACTCCCATCTACCTTCAAGTTCCCAAATCGTTTCGCCTGTTTGCTCGTCCTGATGGCCGCTTGAATTGCTACTCATATGCCAACCGGGTCTATCGACACGTCTGATTGACACATATCCCGCGTCCTTATCCTCTCTGATATAACTGTCTTCGGTATAATTTATGTAAAAATAATCGCTCAATCTTTTATCTACATCCGCGTCGTGCCTCATATAACTTTCATATTCTCTGATTGCCTCGTAACAATAGCAGTTGCCTTTTGTGGGATACATCTGCCTTTCCACATTTCCTTTGTCGGTGGCAGAGTCCCAATCGAACATAATCTCCACATAATCTTCACCGTCTGCTAAGGGCGTATACAGCTTGTTCTCCATGAACTGCAGTTGTTCTTCTGTGAACTTGGTTATGTTTTGGGGGCGAGTGGCATTGTGGATATCTTCATATGCCGATTTGTTGTAAATGACTTTGTTGCCATTTATTTCATACATCGCAGGGTCCCCCTCCATGTTAATCACATCAAAGTCATAGACCGCTTGAGTATCGTTGCTATCAAGGCAAACGTACGTCCTTAGTTCAGCCCCCTCGTTGTCATTGCCGTATGACAAATCAATCATCACTATCGGACTGTTCGTTGTCAAAGAACCCGCCATCATCGTGCTGTTGCCATTGATATAATTAACATTTATACTCGCCTCACAGTCATTTCCTTTGGTATAAGTCTCCGCCATGGTCAAGAACTGATTGTACGCCGCCTCTATATCCGCCTTTGCCAGCTCCAGGATCTGTTGCGCCTCATCGGGCGTATCATCGGGATTTTCACCGGGATTTTCACCGGGATTTTCAGACGGATTTTTGTTGGGATCGTTGTCCTTATTTTTGTTTCCGCCGTCATTGCAGGCGACAAGCGCGACGACCAACAACACCACCAGCGCCGCAACAAGCAGCAATCTTAAGTGTTTACTGTGTTTCATTTTGCTCCTCCTTTTTGCACCTATATAAATATAACAAGTGCACTCTTTCAGATTCACCACAAATCCACATGCAGATTCTACGCACGCCAAGAAATGCACTTGTTACCAAATGTAAAGCGCATAGAATTTGTTCCGTGAATTTGTGGTGATATAAGTATAGCGCTTGCGCCCAAAAAAAGTCAACTGCGCGCGCACACGTGCAAAGAGGCGGATATTGCGCAAAATATAATTTGCCGTTTTTGATGTCATATGATATAATCATTGTACTATGTTGATATCGGGAATAGAAAAATTTTCAATGGTGGACTTTGGCGACAAGATCAGCTGCACGGTGTTCACGCCGGGTTGCAACTTCCGCTGTCCGTTTTGTCAGAACGGCGGGCTGGTGACGGACGCCGCCGAGCAACCTCTGCTTGATGAGGAAAGCATCTTCGACTACCTCAAACTGCGCCGCGGGCTGGTGGACGCGGTATGCGTGACGGGCGGCGAGGCCACCCTACAATCGGGGCTGGACGAGTTCTTTGCGCGGGCGCACGAGCTGGGCTACATCACCAAGCTTGACAGCAACGGCCTCAAGCCCGAAGTGCTGGAACGCCTGATAGACGGCGGGCTGGTGGACTACGTGGCGATGGACATAAAAAACAGTCCCGCCAAGTACGCCATGACCTGCGGACTTAAACGCGTGGACCTTGCCGCGATCGAGCGCAGCATACGCCTCATCATGGACAAGGCTAAGGACTACGAGTTCCGCACCACCATCATCAAGGAGTTCCACACCGCCGAGGACTTTGCGGCGATGGCGCAGATGATAAAGGGCGCCAAGCGGTACTACATGCAAAAGTACAAGGACAGCGAGGGCTGCATACTCCACGGCTACACCGCCATAGAAAAGCCCGAAGCGGAGGAGTACGCCAAGCTGTTTGAGGGCAAAGCGGACTTTGTGGGCTACAGAGGCTTCAACTGAGCAAATCGTACAAACAGCATTTTATGCGTTATGTTTGGTGTTGTAAAATGCCTGTTTTGCGCACAATGGCAGCCGTTATGCAAATGGGCAAGCGTTGGCGCAATGCCCTCTTGCCCCACCTTGTCAGAACTTGCCGAATATAAATTTATAAGGAATATAAAATGAGCAACAAGCCGCGCCGCAGCGCAAAGCTATATCTCAAGGAGTTGGGCACCCTGTTTTTTGTGTTTTTCAAGATAGGGCTGTTTACCTTTGGCGGCGGATACGCGATGCTCTCCCTCATCGAGGCGGAGCTGGTGGACAAAAAGGCATGGCTCACTCACAGCGAATTGGGGGACATCTTTGCCATTGCGGAAAGCACTCCCGGTCCCATCTCCATCAACACGGCGACGTTTATAGGCACAAAGCGACTGGGCGTGTTCGGAGGCATAATCGCCACGCTGGGCGTGGTGCTGCCCTCCTTTGCCATCATCGCCGCGCTGTCCACCATACTTAACCTTGTGAAGGACAACAAGTGGGTGGGATTCCTCTTCCGCGGCATACGCGTGGGCGTGCTGGTGCTTATATTCAAGGCGGCGCTTTCCTTCTTCAAAAACATGAAAAAGACCGCATTTTCATTTATGTTGCTTGCCGTCAGCTTTGCGCTGGTGTTTTTTGTAAAGGCAAACGTCGTATATATAATGCTGGGCACAATAATTTTGTGCTCCGTTGTAGTCGCCGTAAAGAGCTATGTCGACAGCAAAAAATATCACGTTGCGGGCACGGCGGAGTACTACAGTCCGCTTGTGGGCAAGCCACTGGAAAAGGACGAATATTTTTCACAAACGGCAGTTGAAAATGGCGTTTTGAACATAAAAACCGCCGATGTTGACATTGAGGAGCGTCCTCAGAAGGAGGCGGACAATGGCTGAGTTGTGCCTGGATCTGTTCTGGACGTTTTTCAAGATTGGTCTGTTCACCATAGGCGGAGGACAGGCGATGATCCCCATGATAATGACCGACGTCGTGCAAAAGGGATGGCTGAGCGAAAGCGCGCTTATGGACTTCATCGCCATAAGCGAAAGCACTCCCGGCCCCTTCGCTGTCAACATAGCGACTTACGCGGGCATGGAGACGGCGGGCGTGGGCGGCGCGGTATGCGCGACGCTTGGCGTGGTGCTGCCCTCCGTCATCATCATAGTGATAGTGGCAAAATTGCTGTCCTCGTTTATGAAAAAGCGCGCGGTCGCCGAAGTGTTTTCGGGCGTACGCGCCTCGGTGACGGGTCTGCTGGCGTCGGTGTTTTTGACGCTTGCGCTGTCCGTGCTGTTGGGCATATCCGACGTGACAGCCGCCACGGGAGTCAGCGCGGATTGGATAGGCATAGGCATGTTCGCCCTGCTGCTGCCCCTCTCCTTTGTGAAGATAAAAGGCAAAAAGATGCCGCCCGTGGTCATCGTCCTCATAGCGGCGGTGATGGGAACATTGGCGTACGGATTTATACCGGCATAAACATTTTTGAAAAATTTTTCAAATCTTGCATTCCTTCGTTTCGGTTCTCAAAAACCGTACTGTAAACGTGACTTTCGGGCAGTAATGCCCCGCTTTTTGCGCGCTGCGGGAAGCGGACGCGTATTGACAACGCGCGCGTTTTGGGATATAATGCCTAAGACAACAAATATGGGGGACTTTTATGACGCAATCAAACGACAACAAGCTAAGCAAACAGACCTTAGCTGTTTTTTTGCTTTTTGGCACAGTGGGCCAGATAGCGTGGTGCATTGAAAACAGCTTTTTGAATCTGTACGTCCACAGGACCATCTCCACCAATCTGCTGACCGTATCGGCGATGGTGGCGTCCAGCGCGATAGTAGCCACGCTGACCACGATCATCATGGGCTGGGTGATAGACCGCACGGGCAAACGCCGCCCGTTTATGGTGTACGGCTACATGCTGTGGGGCGTATCGGTGATGCTGTTCTCGCTGTTTACAAGGGCGAACATGCAAGAACTGGGCCTGTCCTCAAGCGCCGCGGTGATAGTGGCGAGCGTGGGCATGGTGATAATGGACTGCGTGATGACCTTTTTCGGCTCCACATCCAACGACGCCGCGTTCAACGCCTACGTCACGGACAACACCAACAAGCACAACCGCGGTAAGACGGAGGCTCTGCTGTCCGTGCTGGCGGTGGTGGCATACTTGCTGGTGTTTGTGCCCTTCGAGATGACGGGCATCACCCAAAACAAGTACTACAACGAGGCGGGCGAGCAGATAAAGACCATGCAAGGCGCGGTGAGGACGGAAACGGGCAACTGGACGCTGTTCTACTGTCTGTTGGGCGGCGTGGTCATTCTGGCGGGCGTGATAGGATTCTTCATGATGAGGAAGAAATCCGAATTGACCTTTGAAAAGGGCATGCCCTTCTCCAAAAAAATCAAGCGCGTGTTCACATTCGAGCAGGATATACCCGTCACCACCACGCTGAAGTTCAAGGATCTGTTCTACGGCTTCCGCCCCACCGTCGTGAAGCGCAACAAGTACCTGTACCTGTTTTTGACCACGCTGATGATATCCTGCGTGGCAAACAACTGCTTCTCCAACTTTTCGGCAATATATCTGCAATATACGCTCCGTGCGGACGAATATATCCCCGTCCTTGGCTACCTGCTGCCCTGGGGTCTCAGCATGGGACTTGCGTTTATCGCGGGCATCTTTGCGGGCATAATGCTTGACAAGACCACCAAAAACAAGACCTTGCTTATAATCCCCGGCATTGCGGCGTCCTGCATAGGCTCGCTGTTCATGTACTTCACAAGCCCCGACTACATCGGCAACAACATCGCGGTGCTCAGCTGCTACTGCGTGGGCAGCTTCATACAGTCCATGGGCAGCAGCATAATCTCCGTTGTCTGCCTCGGCTCCATCCGCAACCTGACCCCTCCCGACAAGACGGGACGTTTCCAGGGCGTGAGAATGGTGTTTTACATCATGCTCCCCATGGTCGTGGGCAGCATAGTGTCCGGCGCGATCTCTTCCAGCCCGCGCTACATAATGGGCGCCGACGAGTTTGGCAACGCGGTCTACACCTGCCCGCCCATAATGTTTATGTTGGCGGCGATAGTCGTGTTGCTGGCGATCGTACCCACCATATTCCTGCTGAAGGCGAAGCGCGAAAGCCTCATAACTCCCGCGGAGGGCATTATACCCGCAACGGACGCGCAGACGGAAGAGGCGGCGGAAGGCAATGCGGAACTTGCGGCGGCGGACGTACAGCCCGATGACGACGCTATAGACTGAAAAAAAATATTTCAACAAAAAAGTGTATCGCTTCGGCGGTACATTTTTTGTTGTCCGGGATGAATAATGTTTTGCGGGTTAACCAAACAATTGTATGTATATTGATTATATGTATAATATACAAAATTCTACATGGCCGGCAAAAAGCTCCCATTAGAATGCCTGTAAAAAATTTTTTACACTCGGATATCAATTTCGCTCTTGCCATATCGCGCCGCATCACCTATAATATTTTTTAGTGGGCTGTCGAAATTTGGCGCTTCACAATAGTTTAACAGGAGAATTATATGGGTAAAAAATCAAAAGCTTCGCCACAGCCGATGCTGGATGAAAAAGGAAGAGCCCCGCTGAAGCTGGACTATCCGCAAACTTTCAAGGTCGGATTTGCATTTGCAATAATAATGCTGTTCTGGACCGCATACGACTTTGTGGTGCCTCTCCTTCTGGAGCATGCCTACGGACTGCCCAACTCATTGCGCGGTCTTATAATGGGTCTGGACAACCTGCTGTCGCTGTTTATGCTTCCGCTGTTTGGCAAACTGAGCGACAACGCGCACGGCAAACTTGTAAAAAAATTCGGACGCCGTACTCCTTTCATTGTGCTGGGCACGGTGGCGTCGGTGGTGTTGATGGTGTTTGTGCCCGTCGCCACCCTCAAGCAACAAGCCAAAGCCGACGATCTGGCAACAAACATAGAGGCGCAGCTAAACGACGACGCTTTTATGGAAAAGACGTTGGGCGAGTTCTGGGACAGCGGCGACAAAAACCTCTGCGACAAGGACTACCTCAAAAAGAACAATATAAGTACCAAGGAAGAATTTCAACAAATACGTTTTGACGCAAAATTCACATCCAAAAAAGCCATCCTCAACATGATCGGCACCGAAACCTTCTACTATGACGGCGTCGAGATAAAAGACCTCAAAGCGATCGAGCCGACATCGGGCAGGACATATGAGGAGATACAGGAAGGCAACAGCAACTACAACAAATTTGTCGCGTCGGGCATGAACAACTACATTTCCGACCAAGTCTACAAAAACGTAACTCAAAAGACGGGACAGACCAGCCTTGCCGTTTACATGGTGATACTGCTGCTGGTACTTGTGGCGATGGCGACATTCCGCAGTCCCGCGGTGGCGCTGATGCCGGACGTCACGCCAAAACCGCTGCGCTCGCAGGGCAACGCAGTCATTAATCTGTGCGGCGGCATAGGCGGCGCGATAGCCTTCCTCATCTACACCGTGGTGTTGTTTGGCGAGAGGCTGGAAAACTACGTGATCATATTCGGCAGCGTCGCGGGCGGCATGCTGCTGCTGTTGGCGGGCTTCCTTGCGCTTGTCAAGGAGCGCAAGATGGTGGCAAAGTGCCAGGAGATATGCAAGGAGTACGAGATAGACGACTTTGCCGAGGGTGAAAACGAAAAGACCGGCGAGTTTGCCGAGGAGTTGATCCGCGAAGGCGAAGAGGGCGCAATCGGCAACGTCGCCATGGACGCGGAGGCAACACTGGGCGGCACTGCGGCGATCTCCCCCGAAGCGTACGAATACGCGAAGTCAGTGGTTGAAAACGACAAGAAGAAGTTCGATTTCAAACAGTGGCTCGCCTCCAAAAATCCCAAGGATTGGTGGAACGCCAAGACCAAAGAGGAAAAGAGCAAGATGGTGTCCTTCTGGCTTATCCTCGCCTCGATATTCATGTGGTTTATGGGCTACAACGCGATAAGCTCCAACCTGTCCATCTACACCACCAAGGAGCTCAACCTGTCCGCAGGCGTGGCGTCCATCATATCGGGCGTGAGCATGGGCATCAGCGCGATCGCGTTTATCCCCGTGGGCTACATGGCGGCAAAGATAGGCAGACGCAAATCTATCATCATAGGCTTCGGATTGGCGGTAATATCCTTTGTGCTGATATTCGCCTTTGTGCGCTCAAGCGAAGTGGCGATAGTCCCCGCGGTGCTGTTCTCGCTGTTCTACCTCATCTCCGGCTTCGGCTTGATAATAGCCAACGTCAACACCTTCCCGATGGTCACGGAGCTAAGCACGGCGCAGACCGTTGGACAATACACCGGCTACTACTACATGGCGACGATGTCCGCGCAGGCGATCACGCCCTTCCTCGGCGGCCTGGTCATGGACTACATCTCCAACCGCGGCCTGTTTGTGTACAGCGCCATATGCGTCGCGATAGCCATCGTGCTGATGGTGTTTGTCAAGCACGGCGACAGCATACAGATCGTCAAAGGCAGAAAGATGACCAAAGAGGAAAAGCGACAGGCGAGATTGGACGCTCTGGACGCAGACTGACAAATCCAACCATTTCAAAGCGCGGCGAGTGCCGCGCTTTTTCTTTTATTACGCATTGCCGGACTTTTTGTACAATTGTTAAAATATACTTGACAATCGGGGGGGGGGGTTGTATCCTATACTTAATTCATACAAAAAAGGAGGAAATATGGCAAGAAAACAACAGGCCGTTTTTAGCGACTCAGCAAAAAACGACGATGAGCAAGGCAAAGTCAGCTTGGAAGTAAAGCTGCCCAACAACGACAATCTGGTGGTCTGCAAAGTATGCGGGCACAAAAACCCCAGGAATACGGGGTTGTGTGAAATGTGTTCCAACTATTTATTCTAAAAAAGGAGAAATTAAATATGTGCTTTGGTAAACAAGATAAACAAATTCCCGATGACGCACCCATTGCCGATCGCGCCCGTCCTTATCTGGAGCATAGAAGGTTTATTGGCGACCTGGACGCTCGTAAAAAGGCCGATATGGAGATAGTCAACTTCTGTCTCCGCTCAGTTCCCTCTATGGTTACCGAATTAAACCTGGAAATCGAGAGCGAAATGGCAATACTCAAAAAATGGATCACCAACGACTACTCCAACTATCTGATTTGCGCCAAAAACGGCGTGACTCACATAGAGCTGCTCACGTTGTACGTATGGAAAAAGACGCAAGCGACCTTGTCCGCGACAGAAAATATGAGCCTGATCTCCAGCTTTGACAACAAGATGGTTATCCGCTATCATTACGAGACCAGACAGGGTGAGACCATTTCCTACTTCGACAAGACGTTGGGCGTGCCCACCTCTTTGGTGGCGATTGCCGATTTGAAGTTGAAGCTTATCGACGCGCAAACGCTGGTGGAAAAGATAGACGTTGACATCAAGTATCTGGACGCTGTGATAATCAGCAACTTCATCACCGCAACGCTCTGCCGCATTGTGCGCGATGAGATACTGTCCTTCATCAGTGAGAATGACTCATCTTTCTACGATCTGCCCCACTACTACACCGCTATCAACCAAAAGATCTTGGAATCCTTGCAGGCAACGTTTGATTCCTGCGGATTGGAAGCTGTTGATTTCGCATTGTCGGATATTTCGGTGCCCAACAACACCGACAAACTGCTGCAGAATCAATTTTTCGCCATAGCCGAAGCAGAAAGATTCAAGGCGTACGAGCAGCGCATGGAAAAGGCGTCGCTGGATCTGTACGAGCGCAAAGCCGAGATACACAACAAATATCCCGACTTCCCCTTGACTTTGACAGAAACGGAAAAAGATCTTGCGCTCAACCGTTATCTCAAGCGCATGGGCCAGGATACCGAGCTGAAGGCGGAAATACAGGAGAAGCGTATCCCGCAACGCGGCAAAGAAAAGGGCGGCACGGCCACTGTTGAACATACCGCTGCAGCGCCCACCTTTGTCAAGACCGACATGAAGTTCCGTTACGCATACTTGATAATAACGGCCGTTTTGCTGGTGTTCTCATTCTGCATGTTCGCGGTCTCGGCTGTCGCGGGACTCGCAACGCTCGGTTCATCCATTTTTGTTTGCGGTATGGTGGCGTTCTTCGGATATAAAAAGCTGAAATACGGCAATAAGACCGTAACCAAACTTGAAGATTCCGCTCCGATCGAATTGACCAACGACATGGCAGTTTCAAAAGAAGCAGTTGAGACCGAAGAAAATAATTGAGGAGGACAGCCATAATGGGTAACAAAAATTCATCTGCATCGCAAGATAAAAGGAACAGAATAATAATATTGACCGTGACCCTGGTCCTTTCAATAGGATTCATCCTTGGGGCAATACTCACATCGGTATTTGCGTATGATAATTATTACAACTCAAATTATCATTCCGTAAGCGGCAGCTTGTTCACGGGTAGCAATTCGATATATATGTCAACCAGCGACGTTTACTACAGTTTTACGCCGTATTCCAGCGGCACGTACACGTTCACTTCATCGACATCAAGTTCAAGCATCGATCCGAGAGTATACCTATACAATAGCAATTGGTCTCAACTTTACTATGATGACGACGGCGGCAACGGTTATAATTTCAGTTTGTCCTACTACCTGTCCTCCGACAGCACATACTACTTAAAATTCTCATTGCGCAGCAACTACAGCACTGTCACGGTCAACGTGCAAAGAAGCTGACAACAGTACCGTTTTCAACATATGACAAGTTTTCAAAGCGCGGCGAGTGCCGCGCTTTTTCTTTTTGCGGGAAAAGAGCAAAATTGCGCAATACTGTTGACTAAAATTTTTTATAATTATATAATTACGTTGATATGCGCGTGCGCAAGCATGCGCAAAATTGTGAGATAAAAATCGGAGGTTTTTCACAGCATGAAAAAGATGACAATTGACGGTAACACCGCTGCGGCGCATATCGCATATGCGTTTTCGGATGTAGCGGCGATCTATCCCATCACCCCCTCCTCCCCCATGGCAGAAAACTGCGACGACTGGGCAGGTCAGGGCAGAAAGAACATCTTCGGCAACGTACTGAAAATTGCCGAGATGCAGTCTGAAGCAGGCGCGGCGGGCGCGGTACACGGCTCGCTTGCGGCGGGCGCGCTTACAAGCACTTTCACCGCCAGCCAAGGTTTGCTTCTGATGATCCCCAACATGTACAAGATCGCGGGCGAATTGCTCCCCGCAGTGTTCCACGTATCCGCGCGCAGCGTTGCGGGCCATGCGTTGAACATCTTCGGCGACCATTCCGACGTGATGGCGTGCCGCCAGACGGGCTTTGCGATGCTGGCGTCAAACAGCGTGCAGGAGGTCATGGATCTGGCGCTTGTGGCGCACCTCAGCACCATCGAGTCCAGCGTGCCCTTCCTCAGCTTCTTCGACGGATTCCGCACCTCGCACGAAGTGGACAAGATAGACGTCATCGACTATGACGAGATAAAGCAGCTTGTCAACTTCAAAAAGATAGACGAGTTCCGCGCGCGCGCGCTCAACCCCGAGCATCCTCATCAGCAGGGCACCGCGCAAAACCCCGACATCTACTTCCAGAACAGAGAAGCCTCCAACAAATATTACGACGCAGTCCCCGCCATCGTGCAGGCCGAGATGGACAAGGTCAGCGCGCTCACGGGCAGGAAATATCACCTGGTGGACTACTACGGCGCACCCGACGCTGACAGAGTCATCGTCATCATGGGCAGCGGCGCGGAAGCCGTCGAGGAGACCGTCGACTACCTCAACGCAAGAGGTCACAAAGTCGGCTTGCTGAAAGTCAGACTGTACCGTCCCTTCCCCGCCAAGGCGCTGGTGGACGCTATCCCCTCTTCCGTCAAGGTCATCACCGTTATGGACAGGACGAAGGAGCCGGGCGCGCAGGGCGAGCCTCTGTACCTTGACGTCGTGTCCGCGCTCAACGAGTACGGCGTGAAGAAGACCGTGCTGTGCGGCAGATACGGCCTTGGCAGCAAGGAGTTCAACCCCTCCATGGTCAACGCCATCTTCGAGAACATGGCGGGCGAAAAGAAGGATCGCTTCACGGTGGGCATCACCGACGACGTCACCTTCCACTCCCTCGAAGTCAAAGAGAAAATAGACGCCGCTGACGCAAGCGCCATCTCCTGCAAGTTCTACGGACTTGGCAGCGACGGCACCGTCGGCGCAAACAAAAACTCCATAAAGATAATCGGCGACCACACGGACAAATATGCGCAGGCATACTTTGCATACGACTCCAAGAAGTCGGGCGGCATCACCATATCCCACCTGCGCTTCTCAGACAAGCCAATCCGCAGCACCTACCTCATCGACCAGGCGGACTTTGTGGCGTGCCACAACGCCTCCTACGTGCTACGTTACGACATGCTCAGCGACCTCAAGGACGGCGGCACATTCCTGCTCAACTCCCAGTGGTCCCCCGAGGAGATGGACACCAAACTGCCCGCAAGCATGAAGAACATGATCGCCAAAAAGCACATCAAGTTCTACACGCTGGACGGCTTGAAGGTCATCACCGAGCTGGGCGCAAAGAAGGGCGTCAACACCGTCATGCAGGCCGCGTTCTTCAAGCTGGCAAACGTCATCCCCTATGAGGACGCCGAGCGCTATATGAAGGAAATGATCAAAAAGTCCTACGGCAAGAAGGGCGACGCCGTCGTCGCGCAAAACTACGCCTGCGTGGACAACGCCATCGCGCAGCTCAAGGAAGTCAAATATCCCGCCAGCTGGGCAACCACGACCATCGGCGCCGCGCCGCTGGAAGTGCCCACCGACGAGTACTTCAAGGCGTTTATCGCGCCCATCACCGCTCAGGAGGGCGACAAACTGCCCGTCTCCGCGTTCAACGCAAGAGGTATGGTGCCCACCGGTACCACCAAGTTCGAGAAGCGCGGCATAGCGGTCAACGTCCCCGTGTGGCTTGAGGACAAGTGCATACAGTGCAACCGCTGCGCTCTGGTCTGCCCGCACGCCACCATCCGTCCCACCCTCGCCACCGCCGAAGAGTTGAAGGACAAGCCCGAAGGCTTCGTCACCAAGGCGGCAATTGGCGTGAAGGGCTACGAGTTCCGCATGCAGGTCAGCCCCTATGATTGCACGGGCTGCTCAAACTGCGTGGCTGTCTGCCCCGCCAAGGAGAAGGCGCTGAAGATGATCCCTCTGGACGAGGCGATCGCAAAAGAAGCAAAGAATTGGGAGTACGCCGAATCGCTTGGCGAGACCAGCGCGACAATAAGCTCCGTCAACGTCAAGAACAGCCAGTTCAAGAAGCCTCTGTTTGAGTTCTCCGGCGCATGCGCAGGCTGCGGCGAAACTCCTTACGTCAAGCTGATGACTCAACTGTTCGGCGACAGAATGCTGGTCGCAAACGCAACGGGCTGCTCCTCCATCTACGGCGGAAGCGCGCCCACCTGCCCCTACACCGTCAACGACAAAGGTCACGGCCCCGCATGGGCAAACTCCCTGTTTGAGGACAACGCGGAGTTCGGCTACGGCATGCACCTCGCATACGAAACCAGGCGCAACGTGCTTGCAAACCGCATCAACGCACTGCTTGCAATGGGCGTATCTGACGAAATGGCGGCCGCGCTCAACAAGTGGCTTGAGGGCAAGGACAACGTCGAGACATCCATCGCCGCAAAGGACGCAATACTTGCCGCAATGGAAACCGAAAAGAAAAAGGCGGACGGCGCCGCGCTCGAGATCCTCGGCGAAATAGAGGCGGCGGCGGATTGCCTGGTCAAGAAGTCCATTTGGATCGTCGGCGGCGACGGCTGGGCATACGACATCGGCTACAACGGCGTCGACCATGTGCTGGCAAGCGGCGAAGACGTCAACATCCTTGTGCTTGACACAGAGGTGTACTCCAACACCGGCGGACAGGCTTCCAAGTCCACTCCTACGGGCGCCATCGCTAAGTTTGCCGCAACGGGCAAGCGCACCAAGAAGAAGGATCTGGCGCTGCTGGCAATGGACTACGGCTACGTGTACGTCGCTCAGGTGTCCATGGGCGCGGATATGAACCAGGTCGTCAAGGCGTTTGCCGAGGCTGAGGCATATCACGGCCCCTCCATCATCATCGCCTACGCGCCCTGCATCAACCACGGCATCAAGGGCGGCATGGACAACTCCCAGATGGAAATGAAGAAGGCTGTGGACTGCGGCTATTGGCAGCTGTTCCGTTACAACCCCGAACTTGTCGGCACGGGCAAGAACCCCCTGTCCATCGACAGCAAGGAGCCCACGGAGGACTACCAGGCGTTTTTGATGAACGAGACCCGCTATGCGGCGCTCGCCAAGATGAACCCCGAAGCCGCCACCACTCTGTTCAAGAAGAACGAGCAGGACGCCGCGGACAAGCGCGCCTTCTACATGAAGAAAGCGGAATCCTACAACAACTGATAAGTAAATTACGTCAAGGGACGGCAAAACGCCGTCCCTTTTTTTATACAAAACGAAGTTTTTATCAACAAAACAACGCTATAAACCTTTGAAACTAAAAATTCGGAAACAAAATTTTGAGATAAACAGTAAAAGTCAAAAGCGCGCATATATGTCAAGAGGGCTGCGCATTGCAGCCCTCCCGACTTGTTTTTTCGATTATTTTTCGCTGATCGCTTCGACGGGGCAGCCAGCTTGGCATGCGCCGCAATCTATGCACTGATCTGCGTCAACGACAAACTTGCCGTCGCCCTCGGAGATGGCTCCGACGGGGCAAGTGTCTGCGCACGCACCGCACATGATGCATTCATCACTGATAAATCTTGCCATATTCTCTCTCCTTTATAGCTTTTTATATATTCTAGCACACGCACGCCGATTTGTACAGTACAAAATTACAATTATTTGCGCGCGGCGTGCTTCGACTCATTCAGTCCTGCGGGTACAGCCCGAAGTAACATCTTGACAATCTTATGCGGCGCACGCGGTATTTGTGCCTCTCCCGCCTCAGGATAAGCCCTTCCTTGTACGTGCAATGCGCGCAATCGTTGCCAAACACGGTCTTATACGGGCAATGCGTGAAGGTCATCAGCGGCAGCTCATCGCGTATGTCGCACAGCGACGTGCTTACGCCCTCCCTCAAACCGCGCTTGAACTCCACGGACGCCACCACCGCGCTTGCGCCAAGCTCCGCGCACTCCTCCGCGGCGTAGTCGTTGGCGATGTTGTGCCCCGCGCCCGCGATGACGCTGTAGCCCAACCCCGCAAAGTACAGTCCGTATATGTTTTCGCTCACCAGCGTGCAAAGCCCCTTAACTTCGTCAAGCAGCCGCTCTATGACGGCGACGTCCTTTTCGCAGGCGACCACGGGCAGCTGAAGCGCCACCTCGTCCGCGCTCATTCCCAGGCAGTCCAGCATGCGACGCACCTCTTTTGATGTGTATTCGTTGGGCGCAAGCGCGATACTTGCCCCCGCGGGGATGTCAAAACTGCCCGATATATCCTCGCTGCGCACAAGCGTGATGTCAGCGTCCTTCTGCTTTTCGCCGTCAAAGTCGTAAAGGCAAAACGCCTCGTTAAACCTGACCTCGCGCCTCTCCCTTGCGGCGATAAGCCTCAGCCTAAGCTCCGCAAGCGCCTCGCGTCTGAGCGCATTGAACACGGATTTTGCCACAAATACGCCGTCTGTATCCACGTCGCATCTGACCACATTAAAGCCACTGTCCGCGGTCTTGCACGCCTGCACGCGCAGTTGCGCCTCGTCCACGGGCGCGTTGACAGCCCTTTCAAGCACGCCGTCCTGCCAGCGCGTCACGGCGATCTCATCCTCAAAGCCGTCCTCCGTAACATAGCGCGCCGCCGCGGATATGGAAAGCGGCTCTCCCGCCATGGCATAGACGCGCATGGTTATGTCGTTGTAGCGCCGCTTTGCCATAAGCTCCCTTTCGCGCGCGGCGTCCTGCGTGAGGTTGATCCGCGCGCCCTCCGGCACAGCCGTAGCAGTGACAAAGCGGTATACGCCGTCCGAAATTTTTTGCGGATCCCCAACGCCCAGCGAGGCGACCTCGCGCTCCTTTACGAAAAATTTGAGCCCGTCGCCGCTTGAAAGCGCGTGCGAGCTGAGCGCCTTCACCTCGTACAGCCCTTTTTTGAAAGGCTTTACGGTCAAAACCTTGCCGATGGGCACGCCTATGTGCGAATTGAACCTTTTTTCCACGACGGACGGGGTGCCGCCGTCAAGATAGGCGCGGTGGAGATACTCACCTCTGTTGAACGCAAGTTTGAGGCGGCGCAAATCCTCCTCGCCAAGCGACGCGCGCTCCCCTCCCGCGATGGCGTCCAGCAAGCGGCGATATACGCCCACAGTCTCGGCAACGTAGCCCTCGCGGCGCATCCTGCCCTCTATCTTGAACGAGGTCACGCCCGCCTCAATAAGCTCCTCCAGCGTAGGCGCGAGGCACAGGTCGCGTGCGCTTAGCAAATATCCCTCCGCGCGCGTCCCGTCCAACTCCGCCTCGTAGGGCAGACGGCAAAGCTGCTTGCAAAGTCCGCGATTGCCGCTTGCGCCCTGCTCGACGGCGCTGAGATAGCAATTGCCGCTGAACGCCACGCACAGCGCGCCCTGCACAAAATATTCCAACTCCAGCCCCGTCTCCCGCCGTATGGCGCGTATGTCCTCAAGCGAAGTTTCTCTTGACAGCACCACGCGCGAAAAGCCCATCGCCTCCGCGACGCGCGCGCCGTATACGTTATGCACGCCTAGCTGAGTGCTGGCGTGCAGCACAATGCCGTCAAAAGCCTGTTTTAGGCATGCCGCAACGCCCATATCCTGCACAATAAATGCGTCTACTTTTGCCTCAACAGCGGCTTTAACCAGCGACAACATCTGCTTAAACTGCTGATTTTGCACAATAGTGTTTACCGTAAGGTAAATCTTCACGCCGTAAAAGTGGGCGGTCTCAACAAGACTTCTCAACTGCTCCACGCCAAAATTGTCCGCCTTCATGCGGGCATTGAGGTCGCCAAGACCAAGGTATATTGCGTTTGCACCGGCTGCGATCGCGGCGTCAAACGCGGCTTTGTTCCCTGCGGGAGCCAATAGTTCGAACATAGCTAAAGTATAACACAGTATCGCCGCATTGCAACAGCAATTTTTGCGCGGACGTGCGTTGCGCTTTCCAAAAATTATTGCGCCTTGACATATCACGTAACTTCCTATATAATTAACTTATTGAAAATAATTCAAGAGGAGAAATTATGGAAGAAGTCAACAACAACGTCGAGCCCGTCGAGGAAGACGTCGCTCAACCCCAAGGGGCTCCCGCCGAGGGCGGCAAAGCCAAAAAGAAAGTCAAATTGCCTCCCGCGCTTCAAAAGCTGTGGAATTGGCTGCAGGCGCATGAAAACATACGCCAGATGGTGTACTTCATAGGTTTCAGCCTCATCTGCTTCGCCGTAGAATACATAACTTTCACCATCATCAACGAGTCCTGCAAAGCGGCCGGCGGCGACGCTGTGAAGCCCTTCAATTGGTTCCTGTTCCATTATGACGAGCAATCTGCCGGCGTGGGCGGCTTTGCGGCGTTTTTGGTGTCCAACATAATTGCGCAGATCTGCACCTTTGTGCTCAACCGCAAAAAGACCTTCAGGGCGACGAACAACGTTGTTATATCCGGCATAATGTACGCCATATTGGTTGTGATAATCATATTGCTCAACACCTATCTGGGCGGCGTGATCACCAACGCTATCGCGGCTACCGATCCCAACAACGGCGCCATCGCGACCATAGGCGGCTATGTGGGCAAGTTTGCGGGCAGCTTCCTCAGCTTTGTGATAAACTTTGTGGGCTGCAAGTTCCTGGTCATGCGCAACTGGGGCAAAAAGAAACCCGCCGAAGCTGCTCAGCCTGAAGAAGCGATTCAAGAACCTCTGGCGGAAGCGGCAAGCGACGTGGAGGAGTGATCGTCATATCGCACACAAAAGCACGGCTCCACGCCGTGCTTTTTTATATGATCTTTCGCCGCGATCGCTGTATTTACAAAAGCGGCTTTTCGCCGCTTTTTTGATGTTTACAATGCCATATCAAACGTTTTATCACGCAATTTTGTTGATTTGCCCAAATTCCTCACTCAAAAGGCGCCTTCGATCGTAAAGCTCTGCAAATCATAGCGCCCGATTTATGTGACACATTTGTTATGCTTGACTTATTTTCATACACAATTTTTTTGCGTCCCGCCTTTGCCATATTCTCAATGGCGCCACGGCACAATTTTGCATCTCCCATCTCCGCATATATCAAAGGTGGGACGCTGCTGCTTGGTCGATGTAAAATACAAATTCCGGTCTACTTTTCCCGCTTTGATATGATACAATTTATGTGTACGTGTTCCGCGCCGTACTCCCATTTTAGTTCCCTTTTGGGTTTTGGTATTTATTTAAGTTTCAAAAAGCCCATATCAAAACAACTTGGCATGATGAATGACTTTTCGCCGACGGAAAATGCAACCGTAACGTGCATGTTGACCTTGTCGATTTTAACGACCTTTCCGTCACCGAATTTCCCGTGAATAACGGCTGTCCCTACTGTGACTTTTGAACAATCGAATTCCGCTTTGGGGGGGTGCGGGTGCTTGTTTTATGGGAGTAATTACATCGGGTGTGAAATATTGAGAGTTTCCAATATTTATGCCCAGCTCGGAAGGCGCGATTTTGGGTGTTGCATCTTCATTTCTAGTTGCAGACGACTCAATAACCGTAGCAGCAACTTCTTCTGCGACGCGCATAGTTGCTTGTTGGTTGTAGAACAGTTTTTCGTATTCCTCGCGGCGGACGACGGTATCCCACCCGCCGATCTCGTCCGAGACGTGTTTTTCGATGCCCGTATATGAGAGCGAACTGTCCTCATATCGCTTGAATTTGAATATTGCGTCATTCATTAGGCTGGCATTGAACACGCCGATAGAGCACAAAAGGTTGAAGTCGTTGACATTGAGCCCCGTAACCTTTTTGAAAAGCCCCGGTTCAAGCTGCGTGATGACGTCTTTGAGCGACCTCTCGCGGTAGTCGGTGAGATACATGAAAATCGGCACGCGCGTCGCAAATTTGATGAGTTTTTCCTGAATTTGCTTGCGCATGGACTTGTATTCTTTCTCCTCGTCGGTGAGCTCCTTCTTTTCTTTGGGCGAGAGTTTTTCTCCTTCCTTCTTCGCTTTTTTGACCGCCTCAGACTTGTTTATGATGGTCTCGATGTCCGAATTGAGCGAGCGGAAGCCCTCTATACGCATGAGCGCGTCCAATGCCTCTTTATTGTTCAGCAGGCGGGTGAGCGTTTCGTTGTCTACATTGACAAGCAGCGCGGACTCCCAACGTTTGGCAAGCAGCGTCGCGCTTGTGCCAGCCATGGCGATGTCAAGGACATCCTGCGCGTTGATCTGTTTCATGGTCGAGCCGTCGTAGGCGAGTACGGGCAGGAAGGATATGAACTCCGCGACCTTCTTTTCGGGATTGCTCTCCTCGACATTGAGGCGGCAGGAGTAGTCGGAGATCTGTCTCAGCGCGCGGTCGAGCGCGAAGTCGAAGATGTAGCACTCCTCTTTCATGATTTGTCTTTCGCCCTTGTCGTCAACGATTTCCCACGGGGACTGCACGCGGAATGCGGCTTGAAAATATGTCTCGGGAGACTTGAGGTTGCGCAGCATAAATATCCCTGTCCACGGGCGAATTGTGACGCCTGTAGTGAGTTTTCCGCAAGAGAGCGTAATCGTTTTTGTTTCAAGCGGGTCGCCCATAGACGCCAGGACGGGACGCAGCGCGTCAAGTCCTATACCTGCCGTCGCCCCCGCGCAGACGTTGATCTTGTAGCTATGATAGAAGGAGTTTTGCTTTTGTCTAAGCAAATTTGCCATCGCCTGGCAACTTGCGACATTTGGCAAAAACCACAATGTATGTGCAAGCACGCCGAGCAACCTCGCGTCCGAATAGGGCATAGGCGGGCGTTTGTCCTGTCCGAGTTTCAAGTCGTCCACGCTTGATGGCAGATAGGAACCGCGTATGAGGTCCAGCCACTTTTGCACCTCGTTTTCATAGACGAAGCGCGCCTCCGCGCCCTTGCCTTTGGCGGAGAAAAAGACGTTGAGGTCAAACTCGTCATATTCGCCCTGCAAGGCGATTTGCCTTATGCTTTCGGGGATGCGGTAGGTCAGCATGACCATGCGCGGTAGGGCGAGATATGGATTGCCGGAGCCTATCCACTCCGCCTTTGCGCGTTGTTCGTCCGAATATGTCCAATTGTAAATCTGATCCTCTATGAACTCGCCGCTGTTGAGCGCGCGGAATGGCGTCCCCGACAGGTACAGATAATACCGCGTGGAAATGGGCAAAAAGCTCTCGTTGTAGGCGTTGTCCGCCTCGGTGCGCTTGTACGCCTCAAAGTCGAAGTCCGCATTCGCCTCGTCGTCGGGGTCCTCAAACAGCTTTTTGGCGTTTTCGCGCCACGCTCCGAAGTGGTATTCGTCAAATATGACAAGGTCCCATACCTCGGTATGTATAAACTCGTTTTTCGCCTTTATACCGCCGTTCTCGTTTGTGCCCAGCAAATCCTGGAAGGAGCCGAACACCACGATAGGGCGGGACTTATCGCAATTTGCAAACGCTACGTCGATGTTGACGTCCTTTTCATGCGCGTCTTTGTTTGAGACGAACTGCCACCCCTCAAAATCTACGTGGGACATGAGGTCCTCGCGCCATGCGGACTCCACCGCGGGCTTGAATGTGAGCACAAGCACGCGCTTGAAACTCATCTTTTTTGCAAGCTCATATGCGGCAAACGTCTTGCCAAAGCGCATCTTTGCGTTCCACAAAAACTTGGGCGGCTTTGCGGGCTCGTCTTTGACGGCTTGCGCAAAATACGCCATAGTGCGCTGTACAGCGACCACCTGTTCGGGCCGCATTTTGAAGTTTTGTGTACGTCCTTCATTTGACACAATACCGTCTTTAAGTTCTAAAATCGCGGCATAAACATCATTTTTGGCGCAAAGAAACCATTCATTTCTGTCCTCGCCCTCGTTGAGCCGACGGAAACCTTTGCGCCTCAATATGGCGTGCACATCGCCGTCACGAAAACACGTGCCGTCCGCGCGCATAGCGGATTCTTTGAGCACGATCCTGAATTTCAGCCCGCTTGTGTGCGTCTGCTCTTTCACACGCGTTTCCACGTCCCTCTCGGTGTAGCCGATCTTGAGATACCCCGCGTGAGAGCTTACGCCAATCAACTCATAGGCGTATATCGTAGGTTTGACATTTGGGCGTTGTTTGAAAAATTCTGTTGGCATAATGGTTAACTGCTTATTCGAAATACTCGCGTATTTAGTCTAACATATATCGATATCTTCTACAATATCATTGAAGATCTCTTGCAGAACATTATCAATACATAAAACAGGGCAATCGTTTTCATCTATTTGAACATTTTCAATAAGCTCCAACCATTTGATATTAATTTTTTTATGTATTCTAATAAGTTCCAAAAGATTATGCTTTTCATTATCTTTAATTATATTCTGAAAATTAAGCACGCCTTTATCAAAATCATGCACATACTCGTTTCGATTTTTTCTTATCTGTAACAACAAACTACGATCATTATCGTCTATTAAGCCAAAATGCACTGCCCAATCAAAAAGCGAGGCGTTAACATCAAACTTTGTCTTCTTGGACTTTTCTTCCCCGCAATTTACACGTTGGAGAACTTGGGATTTCCAAAGGGTATTTTTGTTTTTTTGTAATATAAAACAATAGCCTTTTGATTTGCTTAAATCTGCATATTCCAATTTTGAATAATTTTTTAATTGCTTCTGTAAATTTTCATATACCATAATATAGTATCCATTAAACAGTAGCCTTGACTTGAAATTCATACTAACACTACTTATATCATAATCACTCATAACAGTACTCCTATTTGTTGTGTTTTTTATCACGTTTACTCCATTGGTCTGATCATAGACTCTATAAAATTTATTTCCTCGTCGGATAAGTTATATTTAGCATACAATTCCTCGTCTGTCCACGGTTTTGAGAAATCTTGCATAGGGATGAATGAATATACTCTTGCAAGTGCGTCTTGGGTATTTTTGTGTAAGGTCAACAAAAAATGGAAAAATTTAGTTTTAATATATGTACATGCATTTTCTGCTTCCTTTCGTGTCCGATAAGTCCCGAAAACGACATAGGTTTCTGTGCAAATAGAATTGGGTTCACCTATTATAGGACGAACAATGTCCTCTTGTGCATTTCCTGAGCCTATTGCTTTTGGCGTGTAAATTTTCCATTTATCCAACAAATCTCTATTTTTTGGAATATAATAGTCCTTCGGCAAATATCCGATTTTTTTATTAGCATAGACTTTAATACTATTCTCACAAGATTTACTTGAAAAATCACTAAAGTTGGTGGGCAAACCAAATGGGCGTTGTGAACTCACTATGGTTTTGATAGATGTCTCATGTAAAGCGAGCACTTTTCGTAAAATCGGGATGGCACGATTATAACGAATAAAAACATCTTGACCTTCTTCCAAAAGCGGTCTGACCGAAACAGAGTCTATTTTATCTTTGATATGTGTAGCAATTTTACAATTTCCTTTATATTCTTTATCCCATAAAAAATAGGATACACCGCCTTTGATTTCAACACCGGGGAAACAGTCATTCGCATCATAAAAATCGTGTAGCTCTTTGATATGATTATCATTTAACATTTTATCACGGAAAGCGTCCAACCCAAATCCTCCTGTGAACCAACGGGAGGGCGTAATCATAACCAAATAGCGTGGCAGTAGTTTTAAAGATTGCTCTACAAATCTATGATATAGAGGAATGGCTTGCGCCTGTGCGCCACCTGTTTTTAATTGATAGGGCGGGTTGCTGATTATGACATCAAATTTCATATTGAAAATTTCCTCCGGCTTGACAAAGTGGATAAATTCGTAGGCGTGAGTCTCCAGCTCATCGCCGCGGGAATACTCGCTCGCGCTCGCGCCGCAAAAGACGCACTTGCCGTTTTTCCAGGTGTGCTTGACGCGCCTATAGCGGATGTTACCTTCGGCAGTCTTGAATTTCGTGACGGAAAATTCGCCATTCGGATATTTGCTGCAATACACCCCGCGGCGGGAGAGTAGGCTTGTAAGCTCTGTTATGGCAATGCCATACAATTGCTTGTGAAAGATGTGGTCCACGCGCTCCTGCAGATCGGGGAATTGCCTCTCCAACCCTTTTATAAGCCGCTTTGCGATCTCCCTCAAAAACACGCCCGTCTTGCATGCGGGATCCAAAAAGGTAGTGTCAGGGTTTTGGAAAAGCTCCTGTGGCAGCATGTCCAGCATCTCGTTGACGATTTCGGGCGGCGTAAAAACCTCGTCGTTGCTTAGATTAGCAAGGCAAGAAAGGACATCCGGGTTGTATACTTTGTTGAAGAGCGTATTATCCATATTGCTGTACTTTCCTATAATGGGTCACGTATTTTTGAAGGAATGTGCCTTCGTCGCCGGATTGGATGGAAAGCTGCACTCCGTCGTCGCTTTGCGCCAGCAGATCCGCAAAAGTGTAGTCGCTGCGTTGCATATTGCTGCCCGTCACAAACGCCCACTCCGAAAAAATTATCGGCTCGTCCGTGTCCTGCGCGTTCTCGTCCACGCATTTCAAAGTGAGCGCGTTGCCGCATACAATGTTGCGCTTGAGTATAAATTTCACCGCCTCGCGCGTGTCCTCATTCACTTCCTTCTTGCAGACGGCGACATACTCCTTGTCCCAAATAGCAAACATACGCGCGCGACAGGCAAGCACGTTGTCCAAAAGAATGTCCACGCCATAAATCGACGACGCGGCAAGCACGGCATTTTTCTCATAATCGAGAGGGCTTTTCCCATACTTGCGCTTGACGACTGCCAGCTTGCGCGTGAGTATCTCGGCAAGGAAATTGCCGTCCCCGCAGGCAGGCTCCAAAAAGCGGCTGTCTATGCGGTCGCATTCGTCGCCCACAAGATCGCACATCGCTTTCACCTCTCGCTCATTCGTGAAAACCTCGCCGTGATCCCGCACTCTTTCCTTTGATTTGGTTTGACTTTTGCCGTTTGACAATTTTTTGGTTCCTTTAACGAAATTACGACAATATTATAACGGTAAATCGTTAAGTAGTCAACGGCAAACCGTTAAATGATTGTCGTAATTTTGATTATAATATTCTTATGGATGTTATAAAGCGGATTATACAATTGCGTGACGAACGCAAAATGAGCACTAACGAATTAGCGCTACGATCTGGGATCACACAATCAACTTTGTCTTCGCTTTTGAATTCCGATCAAAATTCCCTTCCGCGCATAGATACCTTGATGCGCATATGTACCAATGGCTTTGGCATAACCCTTGCACAATTTTTTCTTGAAGATGAAGCAATAGAGGTGTTGAACAATTCCGAAAAGCAAATGCTTACTATCTTCCGTAAACTCTCCCCCAAACAACAGCAGGCGCTCATCTCCGTTTTTCTTGATTGACCCAAATTTTCACAACTTTTAACACATCAATAACGGCTATCAAATTAAAAATTGCGCTCCCACTTCTGCATACAGCCAAATTGCGCAAAATCATTGACAGCACACGCCTTTTATGCTAGTATAGATAAGCACAGTGTTGCGCATCCGTTTCGCCATTCGTCGCCCGATACGCCGCCGTTCGGCACAATTCGCAATCGCCCGAGGAAACGTTCAGGCCGGCGCCAACATATGTGCATCTAATCAATTCGGCGTGGAGAAGTACCCAAGAGGCCGAAGGGGCTCCCCTGCTAAGGGAGTAGTACGAGAGAATCGTAGCCAGGGTTCAAATCCCTGCTTCTCCGCCAGTCAAAACCTAAAACAAACTCTCGAAGTTGGTTTTAGGTTTTTATTTACTTTATAAAAGGAGGGAAAAATGAGCGACGAGGAGAGAGCATATCAAGAGTTTTTTGCAAAGACCATACAAAAAGCGCAAGAACTTGAAGATGATTATAGCAAGTTGTCTCAAAGAAATCAACAACGCTTTTGGCAGGACTTGGCAAAATCGGCAGAAGCCAAAGCCTGGATTGAATTTTTGCGAAATTTTCTGAATCAAATGTGAGGCATTTTATGCCGCGAAAGGCTCTTGTACGGGAGAAAGGAGCGTTGTAGGCTTCTTGCCAAAAGGCAATAAGAAAGCCCCGCAGGGCTTGCGTGTTGGCTCTCACAGCCTTTCAACAACGCTCCTGCGAGGCTCCCGTCAAGAGTAACGTGGAATAAATTGCCGACGTCCAAATCAAATTTTCATTTCTATCAAAATTTGATTGCAATTGTTATATAGACGTTTAGCACAATTATTTGTTCCTAAATGATGACGGCATATTAAAAACCCCGACATATCGTCGGGGTCAACAGATAACGGGGTTTTGTATTGTATCACAATTTTCTCATCATATAGAGTTACTTTGTCCACAAGCAATTCTACAAGTAATGGTGCTTCCAGCCGTAAGGCGTCACTATAAAATTTGTATATTTGCTCACTGCTCAATTGAGTGTCTGTTTTGCTCCGCTCTATTATCAACTGCTTTTCTATGTTTGCAAGCTGACTTTCAAGCTCTTGCATGCGTTTTGCTGTGGTATTATTCATTATTCCAAGCTCTATACCTTTCATAATGTTTTCAAGGGCACGCTCAACATTATGTTTTTGCTTTTGCAATGTGGCAACATTCGGATTCGCTTTCACAAGTTCATTTTGTACTTTTAAGAGATTTCCAACTATATATTCTATGGTGTTTGGCTTAGACAGTTCGCTCACAATGCTATCGACGACCAATTTGTCCAGAATATCTTGTCTGAAAAGTCTTTGCCTGCAAGGCTCTCCATCTATAATGCCTCTGCAACGATAATAATGTTTTACATCGCCCGTTTTTGAAGTCCCGCCAACGCCAACCATTTTTGTCCCGCAATATCCGCAAAACAGTTTATTTTTCAAAAGGTATCGAGTCATTACGCTTGCTTTGCCGTTCTTGTTTTGTGCTATCTTTTTGCGCACCTTACAAAACACCTCAGTCGGCACTATTTGCGGGTATATGTTGGTGAAAACTTCATCTTTATATCTGTAAACTCCGGAATACTTTTCATTGCGCAATATGTTATACACAGTATTTTTTGCAAACGGCTTTCCTTTGTTATACGCGCCTTTGGCAGTCAGATCGGCAATTATATCTTTGACATAGACGCCCATTGAATACTGTTCGTAAACACTCCTCACAATGTTTGCTTCGTCTTCATCTATAACGACTTTATGGTCTACTATCTTGTAGCCATATATCAGTACGCCACCTGTGTAATTACCTTTTGCCCGACTCTCGCGCATACCTCTGCGCACTTTTTGTGAAAGTTCCTCCGAATAGTATTGGTTCATTCCTTCGATAACGCTTTCGAGGATAATTCCTTCGGGGGTATCCGGGATATTCTCCATGGCAGATACTACTTTCACTCCGTTCTCTTTCAACATGTGTTTATATTTTGCCGTTTCGTACTTGTTGCGCGAAAATCTGTCAAATTTATATACTAACACCATATCCCATTTTTCTTTGCCACTATCAGCTATCATTCGTTGAAAGTCTGGGCGGTTGTCATTTGTTCCCGTCATAGCACGGTCTATGTATGAGCGGAGTATCAATATGTCGTTTTTCTTGGCATATTCCTCGCACACTCGGAGCTGTCCCTCAATAGATTGCTCCGTTTGATTATCGCACGAATATCGTGCATA
>CANQNQ010000015.1 GCA_947625225.1 uncultured Clostridia bacterium
TGGAGCACCGGGCAGAGCATAACTCCTCATACTGCGTCAAGCTGTGGCAACCATCGGTCACGTACAACAAGTACGCTTGCTCGGTTATCCTCGCTTTCCTTGTCTTGCTCGTTTCTAAAAACAAAGACCATTGGAGCACCGGGCAGAGCATAACTCCTCATACTGCGTCAAGCTGTGGCAACCATCGGTCACGTACAACAAGTACGCTCGCTCGGTTATCATCACTTTCCTTGTCTTGCTCGTTTCTGAAAACAAAGACCGTTGAGGCAACAGGCAGAGTATAACGCCACACGTAGCCATTCAATTTTTCGTAAATTTACATCAATATTGCGGAAAATTACGTATAAATTACGAAAAACTCCGAAAAATTTTCGTAAAAATGTTGACAATATGCATATAATGATATAGTATGGACTTGAAAACAGGAGGCGCTATATGGAGTATACAAATTTGAATATAAGGACTTCTAAGGAAACAAAGGCCGCCGCGGAGAAAATTTTTGATGAGCTGGGCATCAGCACGTCCACGGCATTCAACATCTTTTTGAAGGCGGTCATCAGGCAGAACGGCTTGCCCTTTGAGCTGCGCGTCGACGTCCCCAACTCCGAAACGGTTGCGGCGATAGAGGAGGGCAGGAAGCTTGCGCACGACCCCAACGCAAAAAGTTACGCGTCTGTGGAGGAACTTAAAAAGGCGCTTGGCGTATGAAATACCGTATTCAATACACAAGCCGCTTTGAAAAGGACGTCAAGCTGGCGGCAAAACGCGGAAAGGATCTGAACAAGCTGTTTGCGGTGATAGAAAAACTTGCCGCGGATGTGCCGCTTGCGCCGTCCAACAGAGAACACATGTTGGGCGGTACATACTCCGGTTGTTGGGAGTGCCATATCGAACCCGATTGGCTGCTTGTCTATGAAAAATTTGAGGACGTGCTGGTGTTGTCCATGTATCGCACGGGCACGCATTCGGATCTGTTTTGATAATCCGATCATACAAGAAAATATCTATAAAAAATCACAAAAATGATACCTGTATTGCGTTTTTCGCGATGAAATGCGCAAATGGGGAGGTAAAATATGCGTTTTGAAGTGTTGCACGTCGACAAAAAGACGGGCGCCCGCGTGGGCAAATTGTACACCGAACACGGAGTTATCGACACGCCGTGTTTTATGCCTGTGGGCACCAAGGCGACGGTCAAGGGGCTGTCACCCGAAGAGGTCCACGCGACGGGCGCGCAGATACTGTTGTCCAACACCTACCACCTCTATCTTAGGCCCGGTCACGAGCTTATAGAGAGGGCGGGCGGTCTGCACAAGTTTATGAATTGGGACGGCGCGATCCTCACCGACAGTGGCGGATTTCAGGTGTTTTCGCTGTCCTCGCTGCGCAAGGTGACGGAGGACGGCGTGGAGTTCAGCAGCTTCATCGACGGCAGCAGACACTTTTTTTCGCCCGAAAAGTCCATGGAAGTGCAGCGCGCGCTGGGCTCGGACATAGTTATGGCGTTTGACGAGTGCACCTCGCCCGACATCACGCACGAGAGGGCGGAGGCAGCCATGGAGAGGACGCTTAGGTGGCTGGACAGATGCAGCAATTATAAGCTCAAATCTCACCAGACGCTGTTTCCAATCGTGCAGGGCAACGTATTTGCGGATTTGAGAGAACAGAGCGCCAAGCGTGTGTTGCCATACTGCACCTGCGGCGTTGCCATAGGCGGGCTGAGCGTGGGCGAACCCCCCGAAACGATGTACCGGATGCTTGACGTGCTTCAGCCTCTGCTTCCCTTCGAGCAGCCCCACTATCTTATGGGCGTGGGCACGGCGGATTTCATTGTGGAAGGCGTCGCGAGGGGAGTGGACATGTTCGACTGCGTGTTGCCCACCCGCATTGCGCGCAACGGCACGGCGATGGTCAAGGAGGGATTCCTCACCATACGCAACGCGCCGTATGCGGAGGACTTTACGCCCATCGACCCCGACTGCGACTGCTACGCTTGCCGCAACTACACCCGCGCGTACATACGCCACCTTATAAAGGCGGACGAGATAATGGGCGGAAGGCTGCTGTCCATACACAACGTGCGCTTCTTAGAACGGCTTGCCGCCGACATCAGGCGGGCAATATGTGAGGACAGATATGACGAGTTCCGGCGCGAATTTATGGCGCAATACGTGGGCTGAATAAGAGACGTTTGCATAGAAATTTATACATCAATGCCATCATAATCTTAATTTTTGTTTAATTTAACTTATGACAAAAATTTTTCTTGCAAATATCGGCGTTTTCGTGTATGATAGTCAAGTAAGTACAATTCGCCGCGAAAACTCGCGCGAAAACAAGGAGTAAGTAATGTTTAACAGTATCCTCGCAGCAAATACCCAACAGATCATAATGATCGTTGTTATCGTTGCCGTCATCGTCCTCATGGTCGTGATGACCATCATCCCCCAGAAGAAGCGCCAGAAGGAGCAGCAGAAGATGATGGACAGCCTCAACGTGGGCACCAAGCTGATGACCGTCGGCGGCATTGTGGGCAAGATCACGCAAGTCAATTCCGACAACACGCTTATAGTCAACGTCGGCACCGAGAGCACTCCCACCCTCATCGTCATCGACAAGAAGGCGGTAGGTTATGTGCTTGAAGCAGTCGCCGCGCCTCAGGTGGCGGAAGTCGCTCCCGAAGTGAGCGCCGCACCCGTTGAAGAGCAGCCCGTCGAGGCTCCCGCAGAAGAGCCCGTAAAGGAAGAGGCTGCCGCAGAGGAAGCCAACGAAAACAAAGAGGCTTGATCGATTGGTTTGAAGATAAAAGTCCGTCCAACGGGCGGACTTTTTCTATGCTGTATTTAGGCTGGAAATTGCCAAAATAGAGATATGTATTGAGTTTTTTTGAACTATAAACCGCCGGATAAGGGCGGTTTTTTGCGCTATGCGCGTTGTCTATGCGCCTTTATGTTGACGGCTATCACGCCGGATATGGCGCCCGCTATGGGCAGTGTGACAAGGTCTATCCAGCTGAATTTGACGTCCTTGAATCCCGACAGCGCAGCGAAGATAAAGAAGGTGAACAGCATATAGACTATGCCGCATATCGCCCCCTTGAGCAGTCCGTTCTGCGCGTTTTTGAAGCCTATGAGCGTGCCTAGCAGCACGGATACCACCTTTATGCCGATGTTGACGGGCGTGATGACTCCCGTGGGGAGCGCGGCGTACTTGATGATGATGGCGAACACCAGCACAAGTCCCAGCGAAATGAGGGTCGCAAACAGCACTGCCTTGAGGATGTCAAGCACATCCGCTTTGACGTTGAGAGATTTTTTCATACCAAAAATTATGCGGTCGCGGCGCCCATAATGCGCGGTTTTGCAAATTTACGGTTAATTTTTATTTTTGTATCCATATATTTGTTGACTAAATCACTAAAAGTATTTATAATATCTTTGTTTTACTTAACGGAGGTAATCCTGTGAACAAAAAGAAATCTATCATCGTCTTAACCGTGGTGAGTGTGTTCATCGTGTTGATGACGGTTTTCGCTGTGGTGGAATTCCCCATTGCGGACACTGTCTACGACTACCACGGCTATGCGAGAACTATCAAGCTCGGCCTTGATATGTCGGGCGGTATTTCCGCCGTATTCAGAGTCAACGGCGACGGCATTGACGGCGCGGACGAGCTCAGCGCGGCTGTTGACGGCACTGTCAGCTCGCTTACCAGTATGCTTGTGGGCAAGGGGTACACCGAAGCCACCGTCACAAGAGGCACCAACAGCAACGGCGACATCACCATCCGCGTCGAAGTCCCCGATGTAGACGATCCCGAGCGCGTGCTCGACCTGGTGGGCAACCCCGCAAGGCTGGAGTTCAGAAGCTCGCAGGACGACAATGCCGAAGTGCTTATCGTCGGCCGTGACCATCTGGAATCCGCCTTTGTCACCACCGACGAAAACAGCCAGTATGCTGTGGGTCTGAGGTTCAATGCCGCGGGCACCGAGAAGTTTGCTCAGGTCACTTCGGACTATCTCAATCAGCAGATATACATCTATATCGACAATCAGCTTTACACCACAGTCAACGTCAACTCCACCATCACCAACGGACAGGCGATAATCACCAACAACAGCGGTTACACCTATGAGGAAGCGTATGACTTTGCAACGCGCTTGCAGTCGGGCACATTTGCGGTTTCGCTGGACGTGACCGAGGTGCGCAACATATCGCCTACGCTTGGTGAAAACTCCATATTCATCGCGCTCATCGCGGGTGCGATAGGCGTGGCGTTGATATTCATCTTCCTTGGCGTCGCCTATCGCGGACTGGGTCTTGCGGCGGACATCGCGCTTATGATATACGTGGTGCTGCTGCTGTGGTTCTGCGCGGTGTTGCCTTGGGTGCAGCTGACCCTGCCCGGCATTGCGGGTATCCTGCTTTCGATAGGTATGGCAGTCGACGCAAACGTCATCATCTTCGAGCGTATTAAGGACGAATATCGCAAGACGTCCAAGCCCATTCCGACAGCGATAAAGGACGGCTTCAAGCGTTCTACGGCGGCGATCATCGACGGCAACGTCACGACCCTCATCGGCGCGATCGTGCTGTGGATACTCGGCTCCGCGTCCATCGTCGGCTTTGCGGTCACGCTGTTTATAGGTATTATCCTGTCCATGTTTACGTCGCTTGTCGTGACAAGGATAGTGCTCAAGTGCTTCATACCGCACAACAGCACCAGCGAGATGTTCTACGGTCTCAAGCGCGAGGAAGTGCAGGAGGACAGTGAGGAGGTCGCGCCCGCCGCGGCAAAGGAGGCGCACGTATGAAAAAGTCATTCAGTCTTCGCAATCTTGTAAAGAACTTCAGCGTGCATAAGTACGCCAGAATATTCGGCATCATCCCCGTGGCGATAGTGCTCATCGCGCTTGTCGTCATCATTGCGCTTGGCGCTTCGGGGGGCAGCTACACTGACGCCATCGGCATCGGCATCGACTTCGAAGGCGGCACCGTGCTCACCGTCAGATTGGGCGAGGCGGCTTTGAAGGATTACGACAATCAGGTCAGAGAGATAACTCAAACCATAGAGGAGCAGCAGGACGCCGACGGCAGGAGCGTGCGCGTGACCTACGTGCAGCGCCAGACGGGCAACAACGACAACAACGCGTCCATTGCGTTCAGATACAAAAACGTGTCCTCCAACGACGAGCGTATCAACGAGCTGAACACCAAGATCCGTGACGCCGTAAACGCCATGTATCCCGATGAGGACAACGTCACATACGAGTCCATCGGCGCCACCGCGGCGCAGGATCTGCTGTCAAAGGCGGCGATCGCGCTTGTGGTGTCCGTTGCGCTGATACTTGTGTATATCATCATCAGATTTACGCTGATGAGCGGCTTTGCGGCGATAATCGCCCTTATCCACGACGTGGTGATAATGTTCGCTCTGACCGTGATATGCAGGGTACAGATCAACAGCTCCTACGTGGCGGCAATGATCACCATCATCGCGTACTCCATCAACAACACCATCATCATCTTCGACCGCTGCCGCGAGTATCTCAAGCCCCTCAAGGGTCAGAAGAACATCGACTATCGCGGCATTGGCGATATGGCTGTGCGCGAGACGTTCACGCGTTCAATATACACCACGCTGACCACCATGGTCACGGTCATATTCCTTGCCATCCTCGGCAGCGACAGCATCAGGGAGTTCTGCGTGCCCATCATACTCGGTCTGGTCGCAGGTCTGTATTCTTCCGTGTGTCTGGCAACTCCGCTGTGGAGCGCAATGAGCGCCTCCTTCGACAGAACAAAGGAGAAGTACTTCAAGCGCAACACTGTGTCCTATGACAAAAAAGAGGACGATGAGGAACAGGTGTCCCTTGCCGCAGGCGACGGCGCCGAGGTAAAAGCCAAGGCGGCAAAGCAGACGGATCAGCAGCAGAAGCAAAAGGCAAACACCATCTACAAATATTCAAAGAAAAACACCACTTTCAAAAAGAAAAAATAAGCAATGAGGTGCGCCCTTACAGCAGTTTTGCGTAAGGGCGTATTATTTTTTGAGGGCGCAGGCGCGCCCTCAAAAATATATCAAATCGCGCTTTTGGGCGCAGGGAAGGGTACAAAATTGAGGTACGACGTCAGAACCAAACAATACGTCCTGTCGGACGAACAGCGACTTGAGGCGAACAGGCTGGGCATATCCGAAGCGTTCGCGCGTTTGCTGTTCGGCAGGGGGATGAGCGCGGCGCAGATAAAGGAGTACCTTGACCCATCCATGGACAGGCTGACTTCGCCCTTTGACATAGACGGCATGGCGGAGGCGGCAAAGCGCGTAAAAAAGGCTATATCACATAAGGAAAAGATACTAATCTACGGCGACTACGACTGCGACGGCATATGCGCAATATCCATACTTATGCTTTACCTCAAGGGCAAGGCGGACGCGTGGTACTTCATCCCCGACCGCAACAAGGACGGCTACGGCATATCGCTGCCCACGCTCGAGCGCATACTCGCCGCCAAAAAGCCCTCGCTGGTGATCACGGTGGATTGCGGCATAACCGCCGTACGTGAAGTGCAATATCTTCGCGACAGGGGAGTTGACGTCATCGTCACCGACCACCATGAGCCGCAAGAAAGCGTCCCCGATTGCATAGTTGTGGACGCAAAGATAGCGCGCAAAGGCTTTTGCGACCTCTGCGGCGCGGGCGTGGCGTGGAAACTGGTGGAGGCGATCGCGGGAAGAGCGGAGGCGAACAAATATCTTGACATAGCCGCCATAGCCACAGTCGCGGACGTGGTTCCGCTTGTGGGCGACAACCGCATAATTGCATACTTCGGACTCAAACAGCTGCGCGAAAACCCCAGAAAGGGCGTAAAAATGCTGTTTGACGGCGACAATATAACTTCGCAGGACGTCATGTACCGCCTTGCGCCGCGCATCAACGCCGCGGGCAGACTCAATTCCGCCATGAAGGTGGTGGAGCTGTTTACCGAGGACGACTACTTCCTGCTCAAAACGCTGGCGGAAGAGCTCGGACGCGACAACGCCAGACGTCAGGAGATGTGCGAGGCGGCGGTCGCCGAGGCAAAGACGATGTTGCGCGGGGCGGATTTCAACAAAACAGGTCTTATCACTCTGTGCAGCGAAAATTGGGAAGCGGGCATACTTGGCATTGCCGCGTCGAGGCTTGTAGAGGAGTTCAAGCGCCCGGTGGTGCTGTTTGCGCTTAGCGACGGCATGTTGAGGGGCTCGGCGCGTTCGGTGCCCGGCGTAAATATATTCCAATTGCTGTCCAAATTTTCCTCGCTGTACACTTCGTTCGGCGGACACGCGCAGGCGGCGGGCGTCAGCATGAGGCCGGAAAACTTCCGCGATTTTGCCGAGCAAGCCAACGCCGAAGTGTTGCGTGAGTGCGGCACGGACAAGTTCGTGACGGTAAGCGAGCCGGAAATGGAGCTGCCATCCGACGTCTCGTATCTGCGCTTCGCAAGGGAGCTTGAAATGATGGAGCCTACGGGAAATTCCAACCCCAAGCCCACATTTTTGATAAAAAGCGGCAGTCTTGGCTTTGACAGGATAGGTTTTTCGCAGCACGTCAAGTGCGTAGGCAATGGGCTGGACATCATGGGCTTTTCGCGCTATGCGGACAACCTTACGTACAGGACGGGGGAGCTGGAGCTGGAAGTCAGCCTTGGCGTAAATACCTTCCAGAATGTTCGCACCGCGCAGGCTATCATAAAATCAATAAACGTCGCGCAGGCGGATATTTCCGAGGACGATCGCGTGTGTATGAATCTGCATCAGTTGTCCTACGAGGGCATTTTGCCGTATATACGCTCGCTTTCGCAGGAACAATTTAAGGCGATGTTGAGCGAAAAATTCGGCACGGCGGCAGTGTTTTTCGGCACGGACGCCTACAAGGAGGCGTGCAAAAAGTATCCCGAGCTTGCCGACTTGCCCGTATGCGTTGCGGCGCCCGATCATCTCGACCCCGAAACCTGCGCCGTCATATGTCCCTCCGAAAACTTCGGATTTGAATTTTACAAGAACGTAGTTATAGCGGACGACCCGCTTTGCACGGGCTATGTGCGACACATATCCACGCTGTCGCAGGGCTTGTACGCGCCGGACAACGTAAGCGTAAGCATGCTGTCCGTAAGCGACGCGAGGCTTAGGGCAATATACAGGGAACTTGCGGCGCGCGCGGCAAAGACGGAAAGGTACGGCAATATGCGCAAACTTTACGTTGCCGTCAACGGCAGCATGAAGCTGAAGGAGTGGGAATTGCTGCTGGCGCTGCGCGTGTTTGACGAACTGGATCTTGTCAAGATAGGCGAAAAAGGGCAGTTGAACATATCGAAAAAGACAGTTGAACTGTCAAATTCGGTCACATACAGAAATATAAGGCATCAATAGGACTTAACAGAAGAGCTTGATATGGACGATTTGTTGCTAAAACTAAGAAAGACATATCCCGACAAGTACGCCGACATAAAGCGGGCGTACGAGTTTGCCGCGGAAGCGCACAAGGGACAGAAGCGCATGTCCGGCGAGGACTACTTCATCCACCCTTGCGCGGTCGCGGAAATCCTGGCGGATTTCGGCTTTGACAGCAGCACGGTCATTGCCGCGTTTTTGCATGACGTGCTGGAGGACACCCCCGTCACGCCCGAAACCATAAAGGACATGTTCGGCGACGAGATATTGGAGCTGGTGCAGGGCGTCACCAAACTTGACAAACTGCAATTTGTCAACCGAGAGGAGGCGCAGGCGGAAAACTTCAGGCGCATTTTTGTGGCGATGGCAAAGGATCTGAGGGTGATAATCATCAAACTTGCCGACCGCTTGCACAATATGCGTTCGCTTGGCTGCATGCCCCCCGAAAAACAGCAGCGTATCTCCCGCGAAACGCTGGATATTTACGCGCCGCTTGCGGGCAGGCTGGGAATTTCCTTCTTCAAGTGCGAACTTGAGGATCTGGCGATGAAGTATCTGCTGCCGGACGAGTACAAGTATATAAGCGAAAGCGTAGCCATGCGCCGCTCGGAAAGACAGGGCTTTCTGGACAAGGTGTGCGCGCAGATAGTGGACAAGCTGAAGGAGCTTGACATACACGGCGAAGTCAACGGCAGACCCAAACACTTTTTCTCAATATATCGCAAGATGCACAATCTGAAGATAGATATCGATCAGATATACGACCTGCTTGCGGTGAGGATAATTGTGGACAGCGTGAAGGACTGCTACACCATGCTTGGCGAGATACACACCATGTGGCACCCTCTGCCGGGCAGGTTCAAGGACTATATCGCCATGCCCAAGGCAAACAACTACCAATCGTTGCACACCACCGTCGTCACGCCATACAACGAGACGTTCGAGATACAGATACGTACCTACGAGATGCACAAGGTGGCGGAGTACGGCATCGCCGCGCATTGGAAGTATAAGGAGGGCACCACCGGCGTAAACAGCGACCTCGACAACAAGGTCAGGTGGCTGAGGGAAGTGATGGACGCCCAAAAGGACATAGGCGGCGCCAAGGAGTTTATGGACGCGGTGAAGATCAACGTCTTTGACGACGAGGTGTTCGTGTTCACTCCCAAGGGCGACGTGCACGGCTTGCCCGTAGGCTCCACGCCTGTAGATCTGGCGTACAAGATACACTCCGAGGTGGGCAACAAGTGTGTCGGCGCGAAGATAAACAAGAAGATAGTGCCGCTGTCCACCAAGCTGGTCAACGGCGATATAGTGGAGATAATCACCTCCAACGCCTCCAAAGGGCCCAGCCTGGATTGGCTTAAGTTTGTGCGCTCGGCGTCTGCGCGTTCAAAGATAAGGGCGTTTTTCAAGAAGGAACGCAGGGACGAAAATATCCAGCGCGGCAAGGAGATGCTGGAGAGGGAAGCGAAGCACAGGGGCTATAACCTCGGCGAAATATTCACCCCCGAAATACTTCATCAGCTGTTGCAGCGCCACGGCGTGGGCAGCGAGGACGACTTGTACGCGGCGGTGGGCTACGGCGGACTGAGCACCAATCAGGTGCTGAGCAAGATCATAGACAGCTTCCGCAAGGAGCCGCCCGCCACCTTCCTCTCCGCTGAGGAATTGCCCGCGGCGGTGACATCCGCACCTCAGGAAACAAAGCCCAAGCAGCACTCCAAGAGCGGCGTGCTTATCAACGGCAACGCCAACTTCACCGTGCGCATGGCGCAATGCTGTTCGCCTGTGCCGGGGGACGACATCATAGGCTTCATCTCCCGCGGCAGGGGAGTGTCTATCCACAGGCGCGATTGCCCCAACGTCAAGGGCATGGAGGAGGAGAGGCTTATAGAGGCAAGCTGGGACAGCGACGGCAACGAAAGCTTCAACGCCACGCTCATAATCACCTGCGAAAACAAGGGCGGCTTGCTGGCTGCGATCACCACGCAGATATCCAACGCCAAATTGGAGATAGCCGCCGCAACCGTGCGCGTGGACGAAAAGACGGGGCTTGGAGAAGTGACTGTCACCGTGCAGATCAAAAAGTCGTTGGAGCTTGAGACCCTCATACGCAAGCTGTCCGCAATAGACGGCGTGCTGGAGATACGCCGCTGAGCAAAAAACGCAAAAAATCTCAATACAGGTATCACTTTTTTTGGAAATTATGCAGATATATCACATCCTTACATCCATCATGCGTACCAACACCTACGTCGTCGCAAACGGCGGCAGGGCGTTTATAGTAGACCCCGGCGCCAATCCCGACGGTATAAGGGCTATAATAGAGCAAAACGGGCTGAAGCCGGAGGCGATATTGCTTACGCACGCGCACTTCGACCATATAGGCGCCGTTGCGCAGCTTACGGAAGCGTATGAGGATGTAAAAGTGGTGATGCACGCGGCGGAGGTGGAATTTATAGATTCCGTAAAGAACCTCGCCTCGCACATGCATCGCAGCGTACAGCCCTTTGTGCCCGACGTGCTGCTCAGGGGAGGGGAAACGCTCAACGTGTGCGGACTTGACGTAAGGGTGTATCACACTCCCGGACATTCGCCGGGCGGCGTGTGCTACAAAGCGGAGGACGTGCTGTTTTCGGGCGACACGCTGTTCAGGATGACCTACGGCAGGACGGATCTGTACGATTGCAGCTTCGCCAAACTTAAAAACAGCATACTCAACAAGCTGTTCGCCATCCCCGGCGACCTCAGGGTGCTGCCCGGGCACGGCGAGGAAACTTCGCTGGACTTCGAGAGGCGCAACAATCCCATCCGCATGGATACGGAGGACGGCAAATGATAGACTTTTGCGTTTGCCGCGACGAATATACAGGAGATTTGATGGAGCTTATACGCCTGTTTGAAAGCAGGACGAACGAGAGCCTATCTCTTGACGTAAACTACTTTACGGAGGGCGGCGTTTTCAAGGTGGAGATATCCTCCGACAAGTTTGACGGATTCAAAAAGCATTACGCATTTCCCATAAGCTATGACGGTGCGTTGGAACGCAAAAGAGTGGAAAAACGCTACCTCAAGGTGGCAATTTACCGTACGCTCGGCTTTCTTACGGGCGTGGATCTGCCATACGGATGCCTCACGGGCATACGTCCCACCAAGCTGTTTTGCGAGATAGAGGCGTCGCCCGCAAAGTACGGCGGCAGGTCCGCTCGCGAGGTGTTCGGCGAGGACTACGGCGTAAGCCCCGCCAAGGTGGAGCTTATTGAGCGCACCGTGCGCGTGCAGGCCCCGTACCGCAATATAAAAGGCGAGTACGACGTGTTTGTGTTCATCCCGTTCTGCCCCACACGCTGCGCGTATTGCTCCTTTGTCAGCCTGCCGCTGAACAAGCAGCAGAAGCTGGTGGCGCCATATGTGGAGTGCCTGGAAAGGGAGCTTGCGCAACTTGGCAAGACCATTCGCGCAAAGGATCTGCCCATCCGCTCGGTATACGTGGGCGGCGGCACCCCGACGTCCATAGGCGTGGACAATCTCGCCCGCGTGCTGGACTTGCTGGACTTCGGCGCGCAGGAATTTACGGTGGAGGCGGGCAGACCGGACACCATTGACAAGGCAATGGTGGATATGCTGCTGTCAAAGGGAGTGACGCGCGTCTCCGTCAATCCGCAGAGCTTTTGCGACAGGACGTTGCAGATATTGGGCAGACAGCACCGCGTGTCGGACATCTACGGGGCGTACGCGTTGGTCAAGGGCAAAATGGACGTCAATATGGACCTCATAGCCATGTTGCCGGGGGAGAGTTTCGAGGACTTCAAACGCAGCGTGGACACGGCGGTCATGTTGTCGCCGGAAAATATTACCGTACATACGCTATACCTCAAAAAAGGCTCCGCGCTAAAGCTGGAAAACTACGGCGGCGGCGATTTCGATACGGCAAGCCGCATGGTGGATTACGCCTACAAAAAGCTGACGGACAGCGGATATCAGCCCTACTATATGTATCGCCAGAAGTATACCAGCGGAAATCTGGAAAACGTCGGCTACGCCAAGCAGGGCAAGGCATGCCTGTACAACATCGACATCATGGAGGAGGACACCTCCATCCTTGCGGCGGGCGCCAACGCCATCTCCAAAAAGTGGGAGAGCGACAGGAACCTGATAACCCGCTGCGCCAACTACAAGGAGCCGCTTGAGTACGTCAAGCACATAGATATGATGCTCGCTCGCCAGGCGGAATTCTGGAAAAATTAAATTTTTATATCCGATGAAATAAGGAAGAAAAAACGAAGCGCAAACGTTGTGTTAATGTAATCAAAATAATAAAAATATACGATTAGATATCCAATTTTATAAAAAATAAAAAATCCAAAACATGATCATTTATGCGAAGCGGCATTTTCCGATTCGCGTCCGACAAGCTCGTCCAAAGTGACGTCAAATATATTGGCAAGCTCTATCAGCGTGAAGATGTCGGGCACGGAATAGCCGTTTTCGTAGTTGCTCACCAGACTCTTTTTGCCGCATAACTTTTCTGCAAGAGCGCCTTGAGTGAGTCCCATTGTCTGTCTGAAAAATTTAATATTTGCCGAAATAGCATTTTTTGTATCTATATTGTTCACGTTTGTCCTCCAATTACTCAATAATCATTGACAACAGTACAAATAAGTTGTACTATTATGTTAAAAGTACAAGCAATTTGTACTTAATAAAATTCGTTCGGAGGTCATTTTATGAACAAGTGTAAAAACTGCGGGCAGGAATTTGAAGGAAATTTTTGTCCGAACTGCGGCACTAAAAAGGATGAGGTCCGCACATGTCCCAATTGCGGAGCGGAAGTCAGCGGCAACTTTTGCGCAAATTGCGGGAATTTGATGAACGGACCTGCACCGGAAGCGCAAAAACAGCCTCAAACTCAAACTGCCAAATCTGTGCCGCCAATAGCTTTGAAACTGTATGCATTTATGCCAAAGTTGTTTCCCATTTTGTTTGCGGTGTTTGCCGTGCTGATGATGATATGCTATGCGGGCGCAATAGAGTCCAGCGAGCTGCTTGAGGAGTTAGGCGGTACATCGGACAGCGTATATTCCGTACTGTCCACAAAGCAGGAACAGGTTTTAGATGACGATACAGAATCCGGGTGGGAAGATCTTGCGGAGGATGAGTTTTTCGGTGAGTCGGAAGAGATGACAGATGGCGCGTCGACAACAAAGAATATTGCCGCCGCGTTGGTGGCGTTCGGCGCGTTGTCATTGGCGGTTGCCGCACTGGGGTTGGCGTTCAGTCTGTATGTTCCTCTCAGGAGCAAAGCAATAAAGATAGGCGACCGCAAATTGAAGGTCACGCGTATTTTGGACATTGCCGAGTTGACGTTGCTATTTGTGATATTTCTGCTGGGGTGTATCCTATGCGGCAATGCAGGAGACGAGCTGGGACTGTCCAAACCGGGCGCAGCGCCTATATGTATAATTTTCTTCTCATTGTTCTTTGGTTTGCTGATGGTCGCGGCGTTGTTCGGCAGGAAAATTATTTCCTTTATTTGGGGCGGCGTCAAGCAGGAATATGAACTCAACGAGCAAGCTGTCCGCGCGAGTCTGACCGCTCCCACCGCTCCCGAAGCGTTGGCAAAACCTCAAAAGCCCGAAAAGCCGGGAAAACCGCGCAAGCCATCTGTAAAAGAGTGTAAGGAACTTGCTGCCGTAGACACCGAAGAGGATAAAGTAAAGATAGTCAAGCATATAAAACGCAGGGAAACTGTCGCATACCTTATCATGATCGTATTTACTGCATTTATAGGCAGCATAATCGCCATCATCCATTATGCAAAATCCAAGGCGCAGGATTTTTGGAAAGTCTGCAAACAAGATTCTATAAAAGCGGCAAATGCTCTTGCCCCAATCATTATTATGGGCTTGATCACTACAATTGTAACAATGTCATTGCTCCTTTCAGAAGGTAACCCTGCATCCATATTCAAAATTGATGAACAAGCATATTTGAAAGCAACAGCATTGCAAGCTAACTCTGTGCATGGTGAGATGATGAGCATGTATGAGCTGGAAAAGGACGAATACGATATAAAAGCGATGTCGGAAGCTATTAAAGAGGTCAAGGTATATCATCTTGGATATGCCGAATTGAAAAGACTGTCAAAAATGTCTGATGATGAGTTGTTTGAGCATCTCATGTATAGGCAGAATCTATGGGATTTGCGTGTCACTTATCCTTATGGAGATGTCGAAAGTTTGGATACAATCTTATATATTGCCTCGGCAGATGGGATAGATAATGTTGTCAAGGGATATGAAAAGAACGCTAAGCCTATGGTGGATGCCATCAATGCGCTAAATGAATATTTCAACTTCGATTTAACATATGACGAAGACTATTTTGATTTTAATTATGGATATTATGCAAATAAAAATAATAATTACGAAAATTTCAAAGCCTTGTGTAAAGCTATGTGCGGAGAATTCAGTACAACACAGCAGGCTGATAATATGGTTGAAATATCAATATCAGGAAGAGGTTCGGGTTTATTATCCGAAGAAGAATACGCACAATTAGAAAACAAATTGCAGGCTGTTCCAAATGCGATTAAACACTTCTATGAATCCGGCACGCAACAAAATAATACAAGTACGTCATTCGACAGCATTGTCCGTATACTTTGGACGGTTTCATTTAATCCTGAACTTACAACAAGGGACGCGATTGCAAAATGGTACAGCGTGTATAGGTTGGACAGGAATGATTTAGCTTATGACGCAAACATTGTATTGATGTTTGCTATGCTCACATTCTTTGGACCATTGATAGGAATAGTCTACTTTTTGATTCTGTGGATATTCGCGATCAAATTGCTTAAAAAATCCAAACAATACACGCGACAGGTTTTGCACGGTTATTATGCCGATTATATTGAGCAAAAACAGTTGTATGAGGAAGGCTGCAAAGCGTATGAGGGGCAGCTCAAAGCCTACAAAGAATATCGCAAGGCATACTTCAATTATCTTGTGGAACTAGGCTATTATGAGGAGGGCGTGCCGCGCAAACGTTGAGTAGTTTTAAAAAGTTTGAATTTATCATATGCCTATGAAAAAAAACGCATTCCGTCGCCCAAAGTGTTGGGCGGCGGAATGCTGAAAAGATTTTTCGGGAGACATATGGATATAATTTTCATGCGACAGGGGAAGGCTGCTATATAATAATAGACAAAATATAAGAAAAAAATATTGTCAAACATCATTCAATCAGTTTACAACGCAAATCGTTTGTGGTATCATAACACACGTACTTGCGCGAGGTTTGGACAAATCTCCGAGTCCCTACTTGGCTCAAGCGAATATTTTATCCAGCGAAGGAGGTTAAACAATGGATAAGGAACTCAAGCAACAGATCATAGCAAAGTATGCGCGCAGCGAGGGCGACACAGGCTCTCCCGAAGTGCAGATAGCGCTGCTGACTCAGCGTATTGCGGAGCTGACCGCTCACCTCAAGAATCATCCCAAGGATCATCACAGCCGCAGAGGCCTGCTGATGATGGTAGGACACAGAAGAAGCATGCTCAACTATCTCAAGGATATGGACATCGAGAGATATCGTGCGATAGTAAGCTCACTCGGATTGAGGAAATAAAGCGTGGGGTGCGGGCTTTCCGCACCCATTTTTTTGAAAACAAATAAAGCAGAGAATGACGGAATTCTCGGACAATAGGAGATATTTTATGGAAAGACAAATTTTCAAGACAACTATCGGCGGCAGAGAGATGACGGTGGAGACCGGCGCCTACTGCTCGCAGGCAAACGGTTCGTGCGTGGTGCGCTGCGGCGACACGGTGGTGATGGTAAACGCCACGATGAGCAAAGCCCCCCGCGACGGCATGGATTTCTTCCCCCTCAGCGTTGACTACGAGGAGAAGATGTACGCCATAGGCAAGATACCCGGCGGCTTCAAAAAGAGAGAGGGCAGAGCAAGCGACAAGGCCATCCTCACCTCCCGCCTTATCGACAGACCCATACGTCCCCTGTTCCCCAAGGGACTGTACAACGACGTCACCGTGATAGCCACAGTGCTGTCCGTTGACACCAACATCCCGCCCGAAGTGTTCGGCATGATAGGCAGCTCCATCGCGCTGAGCATATCCGACATCCCGTGGGCAGGCCCCACAGGCTCGGTAGTGGTGGGCATGGTAGACGGCAAATACGTCATCAACCCCGACAGCGAGCAGCGCGCAAAGTCTCGTCTGACGCTCAACCTCAGCGGCACCAAGGACGCCATAATGATGGTCGAAGCGGGCGCGGAAGTCATCACCGAGCAGGAGATGCTGGGCGCTATAATGTTCGGGCATGAGGAGATAAAGAAGATAGTCGCCTTCATCGAGGATATACAGGCAAAGATAGGCAAGCCCAAGCAGGATATAGAGCTTGAGCATATCCCCGAGGATATAGACGCCGCCGTGCGCGCATATGCGTCCGAAAAGATGGACTATGTGCTGGAGGCGTTTGAGCGCTACGAGCGCGAGGCAAGAGAGGACGCCCTCAACGAGGACGTGCTCGCTCACTTTGCGGACGACTTCAACGACGAGCCCAAGAAGGTCAAATTTATCCTTGACAGCCTTTATTATCTCAAGAAAGAGAAGGTGCGCGCAAAGATACTCAACGACGGCGTGCGTCCCGACGGCAGAGCGCTCACCGAGATCCGCCCCATTTGGTGCGAGGTCGGTATGCTGCCAAGAGTGCACGGCAGCGCCATATTCACCAGAGGCCAGACTCAGGCGATGACCACCTGCACGCTCGGCACCATTTCCGAGGCGCAGAGGCTGGAAGGTCTTGACGACGACTACTACAAGAGATATATGCACCAATACAACATGCCCGGCTACTCCACAGGCGAAGCGAAGGCGCTCAAGAGCCCCGGCAGACGCGAGATAGGCCACGGAGCGCTTGCAGAACGCGCGCTTGAACCCGTGCTTCCCTCCGAGGAGGAATTCCCGTACGCCATCCGCACGGTGTCCGATATACTCAGCTCCAACGGCTCCACCTCTCAGGCGTCCGTATGCGGCAGCACATTGGCGCTGATGGACGCGGGCGTGCCCATCAAGGCTCCCGTCGCAGGTATCGCAATGGGCCTCATCAAAAACGAGGAGCAGGGCAAGGTGGCTGTGCTTACGGATATACAGGGTCTTGAGGACTTCCTGGGCGACATGGACTTCAAGGTGGCAGGCACCGCGGAAGGCATCACCGCAATACAGATGGATATCAAGATCAAGGGCATTGACGAGGCGATCCTCACCCGCGCGCTGGAGCAGGCAAGACAGGGCAGACTGTTCATCCTCGACAAGATGAAGGAAGTGCTCGCAGAGCCTCGTCCGGAGCTGAGCAAGTGGGCGCCCAAGATAGTGTCCTTCGACGTGGATCCCGACAAGATCGGCGACATCATCGGCAAGGGTGGCAAGACCATCAACAAGATAGTGGATGACACCGGCGTCAAGATAGACATCAACGACGACGGTACCGTGTTTATCGCGTCCAACGACGACGCCGCCATCAAGAAGGCGCGCAGCATCATCGAGTCCATCGTGCGCGACGTCGAGGTGGGCGACATCTACGAGGGCATCGTCACCAAGATCATGGAAAACGACAAGGGTCAGTTTGGCGCCAACGTCAACTTTGCGCCCGGCAAGGACGGAATGATCCACATCTCCAAGCTGTCCAAAAACAGAGTGGACAAGGTGACCGACGTGGTCAACGTGGGCGACATAGTGCTGGTCAAGGTCATCAAGATCGACGAGAAGCACAGGGTGGATCTGCTGCTTAAGGAAGTCTTGCGCAAGAACGCCTGACAACAATAAACGCTTGCGGCGCGGCAGTTACTGCCGCGCTGTTTTTATATAAAAACGTCAAATCCGAGACAGAGTATTACAAAAAATTTTGTTTTTTAGAATGGTAGTGTTTGAAAATATTTTGAAAATTGCAATATAAGTGTTACAAATTACGCCGTATTTTGTAGGACATTTTGGTAAAATAAAGATAAACTGCGCATTATCAATCGGCTAGGACGTCGGACACGCTGGTGGCTACAAGCCCCTTTGCCTTGATGTGCGCAAGCACTTTGGGCAGCGCCTCCACGGTGCTGTCGGTGGGGTGCATAAGTATCAGATCCCCGCCTTTGACGTCCTTCACGGCGCGACTGAAAATAAGTTCGCTGTCGTGGTCGCGCCAATCGATCGTGTCGCGCGTCCACATTATCACACGGTAGCCCAACCTGTCGCACGCCTCGAACATTGCCGCGCCCAGACTGCCGCTTGGGGGCGCAAACAGCATACTGTCTTTATAGCCCGGAAGGTCGCCCAGCACCTCGGACAGCAGGCGGGCGGTGAGGGTGATCTCGTCCATGTTTTGCCGTACGGACAGTTTGGCGTGGTCGCGGTGGAGGTATCCGTGGTTGCCTATCTCGAAGTCCGCCGCCGCCAGTCGCAGCAACGTATTGGGATTTTTCGCCGCCCAGCTGCCGCCCACAAAGAATGTGGCGGACGCGTCGTAGCCGCTGAGGATATCCGCAATTTTGGATGTGTTTTGGGCGTTTTCGTACACGTTGAACATCAGCGCCACCTTGTTGCTTTGGGTATTGCCGCCGTATATGGCGCCGCCCACCGCGCTCAGTTTGTCCTCGTCGGGCGTGACGGCAAGTACAGCCACCGCAAACACGGTGATAAGCACCGAGGCTATGACAAAATTTGCCCAAAATGTGCGAAATCGCCTTTCATTCATATTACAAAATATGTTTGCTCATTTCAAACTATGTGCTATAATGTCCGTATGCACAAACTTCACACTTTCAACAGCGGTCTTACGCTTGCATATGTATTCAATCCCGCCGTGCGCTCCGTAGCGATAGGCGTATTTGTGGGCGCGGGAGTAGTGCGCGAGGGCGCCGAAAACGCGGGCATATCCCACTTTATAGAGCACATGGTGTTCAAAGGCACTTCTACGCGCAGCAGCTTCGACATCGTCAACGAGATAGACAGCCTCGGCGCGCAGATAAACGCGTACACCGCAAAGAGCTACACCTGTTTTCACACGGTCTCGCTGGACGTACACGCCGCCAAGTGCGCCGAAGTGCTAAGCGATCTGTACTTCGACCCCACCTTCGATCCCGAGGAACTCAAAAAGGAGAGGCAGGTGGTCATCGAGGAGATAAACGAGAGCGAGGACACCCCCGACGACCTCTGCATAGAGAGGTTGCTGTCCGCCTACTTCAAGGGACATCCGCTTGAAAAGCCCATACTCGGCAGCAAAAAGACGCTTGGCGCGATGACAAGCGAGCAGTTGCACGCCTATCGCAGGCAGTTTTACACGCCCTCCAACACGGTGGTAGCCATAGCGGGCAATCTGTCCGAGGCGGAAGCCGTCGCGCTGACTGAAACTTATTTCGAGAGCAAATTCGGCGGCGCGGACAATGTCGAACTTGCGCCCATACTTCCTGCTGCGGCAAACAGCCTGTCCGTCACCCAAAAGAAGGATATAGAGCAGACGCACCTGGCGTTTGCGTTTCCGTACTATCCATACGACCATCCAATGACCGTCGCGGCGCAGCTGATGACGCTGATATTCGGCATGGGCATGTCCTCCCGCCTCTTCCAGAGCGTGCGCGAAAAGTTGGGGTTGTGCTACACGGTGGAGGGCTATCCTTCCGCATATGAGGGCAACGGCGCGTTTGTGATATACCTTGCCACCTCTCCCTCCAACGCGGTAAAGGCTGCACGGGCGGTGCGGCGCGAGATAGACCTGCTGCTTGAGACGGGCGTCACGGACGATGAGCTTGCCAAGGCAAAACAGCAGTTGAAGACTTCGCTTGTGCTCGGGCAGGAGAGCACCGCGTCAATGATGCGCACATTTGGCACCTACGCCATGATGACGGGCAAACTGTACGACCTGTCCGGGCGCATCGAGGAGATAGACGGCGCCGGCAGTGAGGAAGTGATGGCGGCGGCGCGCTACGTGTTTGATATGAGCAGGGTGTGCGCAAGCACGGTTTCGAGCGCTCCCGACTCAAAGATACTTGAAATTTTCAAAGGCAGGTGAGCAAAACGCCTTTTTGACGCCTGAAATATATGCGTAAAGTTGCGGCGCGCGGCGCCGTTTTCTTTTGCAAAATTTTGCAAAAAATATGCGTGAGGCGGCGGCAAATGCGGGCGGGAGCGGCGCGCAGAATAAATATTTTGTAAGATGTAAAGCATATTTGTTGACATATCGCGCAAAAGCGCTTGTACTTTTTGTTTTTGCGTGATATAATTATATACACTATTATTTTAAGGGGACGGTTAAAACTTTGGCTAACACAAGACAGGCAAGAGCCAACAGCGGCAACAGAATTGCACTTGGCATTTTGATCATCATCGTGTCATTTTTCTGCTTTTTGTCGGATGTAGGCGCTCTTGGCGGCGTGGGCAGGATGGTTTACAGCTTTTTGGTGGGCTTTTTCGGGCTTGCCTCTTATGCGTATTCGATCATGGGTATCATATTGGGCATTGCCGTCACCTTCAACATCCGTCCAAAGGCCTCGTTTGCAAAAGCGCTCACATGGTTTGGGCTGCTGTTACTGGCAATTTTCGCATTGCATATCTATACGTCCAGCGCGCACATCATAGATTCGGGATACGGCGAGTATCTTCTTGCGTGCTACGGCAACACAAACACGGCGGGCGGCATGCTGTTTGGCATTGCTGCGTATCCGCTGATGAAGTTGATCACCTCGGTGGGCGCGCTGGTTGTGGCGTGCGCGGCATTCTTTGTGCTGGGATTTTTTGCGCTTATACCCACGCTTCGCCGCAACGTGACCTACGCCGCGGCTTCGCCCGCACAGAGGGGCAGCGCAATAGCCGCAGCGCGTCCGGGCGGACGTTTCTTCGGCGGCAGGCGCAAGGGGGATACTTCGCAGGGCACAACTATAGACGCGCCCTCCGCACCCGTCATCACCGACCTTTCCCGTCCCGCGACCAACGGGCTTTACGTCGTGGACGTGGACGGAACTTCGCGTAGGAGGAAGAACAGGCATTCCGCATACGGCGCGGACGGCTACAAGCCGCTTGAGCAATTCGACATGCTTTATCCCAACAAGAACGGCGCCTATGAGGACGAGCAGCTAAAGGCGGTGAACGCGGCGGCAAATTACGACTATCGTCCCAACACGGCGCTGCGCACTCAGAGCGAGCAGACCGACCTTGCAAGGCAGATACTTTTCGGCGCGAAGCCGGATAGCGAGGCGGTGGACAGGTTTGGCAGGATGAACAGCGGCAACACCATCGAGCCGCTCAACGTCCCGTTCAATTCCTACGCAAAGACGCAGATAGGCAACAAACTCGGTCTGTACGACGACGCGGGCAGACTGCAGCAGGAGTATATCAGCAAGTACAGGGCGACCTCCGACAACGGCACCGCGGGCGCCGCCATGAGGGCGGTGGAAGCGCAGCAGCCTTTTGATCCCGAAGCGTACAAACGACAGCAGGTGGACAGGCTCAGAGTCCTCAACGACCCCGAATTTTCGGCCACCGCATACGAAAAGCCCGTCGACCAAAAGCAGGTGGTGACTCCCGCAAGATCTGTTGCCAGACAGATCAATCCCACCGCGCAGCACGCGATAGACTCCGTAAATCAAGTCAACGTGGGCATGCTGGGCGCGGTAAACAGCGCGGGCAAGGAGCGCACCGCTCCGCCCAGACGGCCGCAGGAGATGACTTCCGTAGGTTACGAGGGGTACAAGCCCAAGCAGCCCATACACGATGCGGTGACTTATATGCCCGAGAAGGGCACACCTAAGATGCCCACGGCGTTTGCGGGCAATTCCGTCAACGGCGATCCGCAGGGCGGGCGTCGCACGGTCGCCCCTTCCACAAGACAGGGACAACCCATGCCGCCAAGACAGGGACAGGCTATGCCTCAAAACGGCAATATGCCGCAAAGACAAGGACAACCTATGTCCCAAAACGGCAATATGCCTCCCAAAAATAATGCGCCTCAAAACGGCGCTCCCGCCGTTGCGCAGGGCGTGCAAAACGAGCGCGCGCAACAGAAGCCCGAAAACGAAGTCAAGCGCAATGCAGTCAAACCTGTTTCAAACAATGTGAATGCTACGGTGCGTCCCGCGGATAGCGAGGTCAAGCGCAATGACGTCAAATCCGCTGCAAACAATGCGACGGGCGGATACACTATGGCGCCCATGGTACATCCCGAGGCGACCGTGCGTCCCGCAAATGTGGACGGCAAGGATATCGAGAGCAACATACCCACCCAGCCTCTTCCCGTGAAGAAGCCCGTGACGGGCGCGGATATGTCCAGGACCGCCTTGCAGGACGCGACGAATATTGCGGGCGTCTCCGCCAAGGACAAGGAAAATGAGGAGATCACTGCGCGCATAGAGGGGATCAAAAAGGATAAACAGACAACTCCCAAGGTGGCTCCCTTCGAGAGGGAATCCGCGCTGAGAGAGGCGAAGATGAAGGCGGCAAAGGACAAGGGCATTGCCGCGCCCAAGACCACCGAGCGCGTCGCGCAGGTAACCATAGATGAGGCGATACAACAGGCGGATCCCAAGCCCAAGAAGAAGCGTCCCTATGTCGCGCCTCCGGTCAGTCTGCTCGAGCCGCCCAGCCCGCAGGTGGACCAGCACGAGGATTACGAGCTGAAGAAGGAAAAGATAATCTACACGCTGGGTCTGTTCAACATAACGGGTGAGGTGACAGAGGTCATAGAAGGCCCCACGTTCACGATGTACAAACTTAAGGTGGAAATGCCGCGCGGCAGGACCATCAACTACATGAACAACATCGAGAGCGACATCGCCATGAAGATGGAGGTCAGCAGCGTGCGCATATTGGCGCCCATCCCCGGCGAGGACGCCGTTGGCATAGAGGTGCCCAACAAGGTGCGCCGCATCGTCAACATCAGCGAGATAATCAATTCGCAGAACTTCAACACCGCCAAGGACGCTTCCACGTTCGCGCTGGGCACCAACCTCAAAGGTGAGCACAGGGTGGTGGAAGTGCGCAAGTTGCCGCACGTGCTCATCGCGGGCGCAACGGGCGCGGGCAAGAGCTGCTGCATCAACTCGCTTATCATCAGCATGCTGTATAAAGCGTCTCCCGACGACGTGCGCTTCATCCTGATCGACCCCAAGCGCGTCGAGCTGTCCATTTACGCGGGCATACCTCATCTGCTTATGGACGAGATAATCTGCGACACGGACAAGGCTATCCGCGCGCTCAATTGGGCTGTGCAGGAGATGGACAGGCGCATGAAGTTCTTCGGCGACCACCACTACCGCGATATAGAGGACTACAACAACGACTGCGTCAACACGGGCCTGGAAAAGATGCCACGCATAATTGTTGTCGTGGACGAATTTGCGGACTTGATGTCCACGGGCAAGAAGGCGGTCGAGGACACCGTAAACCGTCTTGCGCGACTGGCGCGTGCGGCGGGCATACACCTTGTGCTTGCCACTCAGCGCCCCTCTGTGGACGTCATCAGCGGCACGATAAAGAACAACTTCCCCAGCCGTATCGCCTTCAAGGTCACGCAGAGCGCGGACAGCAAGACCGTGCTTGACACCGTCGGCGCCGAAAAGCTGCTTGGTTACGGCGACCTGTTTTTCATGACCCCCGGCTCCACTATGGAGAGGATGCAGGGCGCGTTTATATCCAACAACGACGTGCGCAACGTCGTGGAATTTATAAAGCAGCACAACGACAGCTACTTTGACGAAGCCGTCAAGGACGCCATCTTCAAGGAGGAGGAACCCAAGACCGACGCTCCCAAGGAGAAGGGCAAGAACAAGTCCAACGAGATGATGCCCGAACTTATCGAGGCGCTCGAGCTTGGCATTAGGCTGAGGGAGGAGGATCCCGCCAATCCCTGCATAAGCACATCCAATTTGCAGCGCAAGCTGGGACTCGGCTTCCCCAAGGCGGCAAGGCTGAAGGACCTGATGGACAGCATGGGCTATCTGTCTCCCGACGAGAAAAACCCGCGCAACAAGTACGTCAACATCTCCCGCGAGGAGTTGGAGGAGCTGCGCAATTCGCAAAACGAGGACGGCGAGGAGTGACGTCCTTTGCGGCTTGAAATACGGCAATGAAGATAGGTACGGTTTCGCTTGGATGCGACAAAAACAGAGTTGACGCCGAAAAGATGCTCGCCCGCCTTGCCAAGGCAGGGCACACCTTCGTGGGCGACGAGGACGACGCGGACGTGATAATTGTCAACACCTGCGCCTTCATCGACAGCGCCAAGGAGGAGTCCATCGACGAGATACTCTCCGCGGTGGCGGCAAAACAGCGCAAGGCGGGCAAGCGCGTCATTGTGACGGGCTGCCTCAGCCAGCGTTACGGGGAGCAGCTCAAGGCGGAATTTCCCGAAGTGGACGCATTTTTGGGCTACGCCGACTACGATGACATAGCGGCTACCGTGCAGAAGGTGACGGCGGGGGACAAGGTGTACAAAAGTTGCGCTTCCGACGCGTTTTATGCGGACAGAGTGCTCACCACGCCCTACCATTACGCCTATCTCAAGATAGCGGACGGCTGCGACAATCACTGTACATACTGCGCCATCCCCGGCATAAGGGGCGCGTATCGCTCAGAGAGGATGTCCGACTTGCTTGACGAGGCTAGAAAGCTGAGCGACAGCGGCGTGAGAGAGCTTATACTCGTCGCGCAGGACGTGACGCGTTACGGCGTCGATTTTGACGGCAAACCCCACCTTGCGGAGCTTGTGAGGGAGCTGGAAAAGCTGGACTTCGATTGGATACGCCTCCTTTACCTCGAGCCTGAGATGGTGGACGACGACCTCATCGCGCTTGTAAAAGAGGAGCCGAAGGTGGTCAAATATATGGACGTGCCCCTTCAGCACATCGACAGCGGCGTGCTGAAGCGCATGAACAGGCACACCGACGAGGCGTACACCCGCGACCTCGTGAAGAGGATAAAGGCGGCAAATATAACGCTCAGGTCCACATTTATATGCGGTTTTCCCGGCGAGAGCGAGGAGGCGTTTGAAAAACTGAAGGCTTTCGTCGCCGATGGCGAGTTGGACTTTGCGGGATTCTTTGCGTATTCGAGGGAGGAGGGCACCCCTGCGGATCGCATGCGCGGGCATCTGCCCGAAGAGGTGCGCGAGGAGCGCGCCGCGCAGCTTACAGCCTTGCAACAGAGCGTCATTGAGAGGCGCAACGCCAATCTTGTAGGCAGCAAGCAGACCGTCCTGTACGACGGCATAGACTTCGATCGTCAGATGTTTACGGGCAGATGCTCCCGGCAGGCGCCCGACATAGACAACGTCGTGTACTTCACGGGCAACGGACTTGAAATAGGCAACTTTTACACTGTGGAGATCACAGGCGTCGACGGCATAGATCTTATAGGTAAGGTGACCGAATGAAAATCACACTCGCTACAAAAATAACAATAACGCGCATGTTGCTGGTCTTTCCGACGGCGGCACTGTATATCGCGGCGCAATTTACGACGGGAGACGTATACATAGCGCTCAAATCCGTCGCGGCGATAATTCTGGCGCTGGCGTGCGCAACGGACTTTATAGACGGCACAGTCGCGCGCAAGACGCACACCATCACGGATCTTGGCAAGTTTCTCGACCCGCTGGTGGACAAGATAATCGTCGCGGTGATGCTGTTCCTGTTCGTGGCGTTTGACAACGGGCTTGATTTCGGCGGCAAATTTGCGCACAATTATATCGTTGTGGCGGCTCTGGGCGGCCTCATAATGATGCGCGAGCTGATGATAGGCACCCTTCGCGCTATAGGCGCAAAGCACGGCACAGTCATCGCGTCGGACATTCTGGGCAAGATAAAGACGGTCATCATGGACGTCAGCATAGTCGCGCTTACGCTTGCGGATATGCACCTCGTGTTTGTGTACGTGGGCACCATTTTGTTGTATGCGGGCGCGCTTATGACCATCGTCAGCGGCGCTCACTATATCTTGAAAAACAAGGACGTCATTGCGCGTTCCTCTGCTGTCAATGGCGAACAGCCCGACGGGGAGAGCGACAAATGATAAGGGAAGTCGTCAGAGTATGCGGCGCGGACAGGGCGCAGATAGATTCCCGCCTGAGCGCGCTTGATGGTTGCGGCGTAAATTTCAAGGTGGATTACAGTTGTTACGACGCCGCCATCGAGATGAGCGGGGAGCTGTCCGCCGTCGCGTTCGGCGAGGTCAGAAACAGGGTGTACGCCGCCTTTGAAAAGGAAGTGTACTGCGCCTCTGACATCCCGCTTGAAACGCTCGCCGCAAAACTGCTTAAGCTCAACGGTCGCACTCTCGCCGTCGCCGAAAGCCTCACGGGAGGGGAGATATGCTCCCGCCTGACGTCGGTGCCGGGCATAAGCGAAAATTTTTACGAGGGCGTGGTGTGCTACAACCGCAGATCCAAGATGCGCAGGCTGGGCGTGTCGCGGGGTACGCTGGCGGACTACGGCGCGGTGAGCAAACAGACCGCAAAGGAGATGGTGGGCGGCTTGCTCAACTCTCCCGTGGACGTGGCGGTGGCAACCACAGGGCTTGCCGGTCCCGCCGGCGACGAGGGCAAACCCGTCGGACTTGTGTACATCGCGGTGGGCGGAGGCGATTTCATAGCGGCGTTCGAGAGGCGCTTCGAGGGTGACCGCAACACCATACGGCACGCCGCCGCAAACGTGGCGCTGTTCTATCTGGTGAAGTACCTGATGGGCGAGATATTCAAGCTGTAAAAAATCTTGCAAAATACCGCAGCGTACCTTAAATGGGACATGACATGCGATATAATATATATGATAACAAGGGCTTAGCGCCCAAAGGAGTAAATTTTATGGCAGATAAAGTCAAGACAAGAGAGGAGAGCCTCGCCGACGCGCTGGCTCAAATAGAAAAGCAATTCGGTAAAGGCTCCATAATGCGCTACGGAGACAACGCCGTGCAAAAGGTGGAGGCGATCTCCACGGGCTGCCTCACGCTGGACATCGCGCTGGGCATAGGCGGCATCCCCAAGGGCAGGATAATCGAGATTTACGGACCCGAATCTTCGGGCAAGACCACGGTCGCGCTGCACTGCGTCGCCGAGGTGCAAAAGGCGGGCGGCACTGCGGCGTACATCGACGCGGAGCATGCCATCGACCCGTTGTATGCCTCAAATCTTGGCGTTCAGCTTGAAAATCTGTACATATCTCAGCCCGACAACGGCGAGCAGGCGCTGGACATCGTGGAAACGCTGGTAAGAAGCGGCGCTGTGGACATCATCGTTGTGGACTCCGTCGCGGCGCTTACTCCTCAGGCGGAGATAGACGGCGATATGGGCGACAGCCACGTCGGCTTGCAGGCAAGGCTTATGTCGCAGGCGCTAAGAAAGTTGACCGCGGTCACCTCCAAAAGCAAGTGCACCATCATCTTCATCAACCAGCTGCGTGAAAAGGTGGGCGTCGTGTACGGCAATCCCGAGACCACGACGGGCGGCAAGGCGCTCAAATTCTATGCGTCCGTGCGCATCGACATCCGCAGGAAGGATACCGTCAAGGACGGCGGAGACGTCATAGGCAATCACGTCGCCGCAAAGATAGTCAAAAACAAAGTCGCGCCCCCCTTCAAAGTCGCGGAGTTTGACATAATGTACGGCAAGGGCATCTCCAACATCGCGTGCGTGCTGGACCTCGCTACCGATGCGGGCATCGTGCAAAAGAGCGGCAGCTGGTTCAGCTACAACGACGAGAAGATAGGCCAGGGCAGGGACAAGACCATCGCCTTCCTTGAGCAAAATCCCGAGATATTTGCCGAGATAGACGACAAAATTCGCGAAAAATACGATATGAAGTGACGTTGGTTTGCCGTCGCGCATATCGAACTATCGCAAAAAGACAACTTTACAAGTCGATTTTTGGCATATAAAGTCGCGTTTTTGACACATATCATATGCAATTGCCATCCGCATGCCGGGCGGCAATTATTTTTATTTTGCATTGTTCAAGGCGTTGACTTTATACATAAAAAGGTATATACTATTTAAGACAAGACTGTAATTGTTGAGAACAATATAATATATATATTTAATTGTTGTATATGCGCGCATTTGCGCTCGCGTCGGACGGGCACGCGCAAAAATATTTGAATTTTATATTTGCGTTTTCATGGTTAGGTTTTGATTATATAAATGGAGGTCCTTATGACCGTATTTGGAAGCGTATTGATTTGCGCGCTCTCGAGCGGCGGTATTGCTGGCCTTGCGATCGGAATGGTCGCGGTGGGCGCCGCCATAGTGGCCGCAGCGTTTTTGGTGTATGTCAAGTCGTCAAAAAACAAGCTGAGCCATGCGGGAGACGAGGCAAAAAGAATCATCGAAGAAGCAAAACTTGAAGCAAAAACAATCAGACAGGACGGCTTGTTGGAAGCCAAGGAACAAATGAACAAGATGCGCGTTGATTTCGAGCACGAAACCAAGGAGCGCAAGCAGGAATGGCAACGTACAGAAAACAGACTCTCTCAAAAGGAATCCGCTCTTGACAAACGCGAGGAGCAGCTCACCAAAAAGGACGCCGCTCTCGACAAGAAGATAGAGGACGCCGAAAAGGCAAACAAACAGATCGAGGAAACCAAGGAAAGGCTGAAAAACATCGAGGCGGAACTTGCCGGCGCACAACAAAAGGTGGAGGCGGAGCTTGAAAGAGTGGCCTCTATGACCAAGGAGGAGGCCGCGCAGGAACTCAAAACCGCGCTGCTTGACGACGTCAAAAAGGACGCCGCTCAGGACGCAAAGCGTTTGATCGCCGAAAGCAAAGAGAACGCCGTAAAGGAAGCGCAGAACATCATTTCTCAGGCGATACAACGCTGCGCCGCAGACCACGCTACTGAAAACACCGTGTCCGTCGTGGCGCTGCCCAACGACGAGATGAAGGGCAGGATAATAGGCAGGATGGGCAGAAACATCCGCGCGCTTGAAAGCGCAACGGGCGTTGACCTCATCATCGACGACACGCCCGACGTTATCACGCTGTCCAGCTTCGATCCCGTCAGGCGCGAGATCGCGCGAATTACGCTTGAAAAGCTGATAACCGACGGCCGCATCCATCCCGCTCGCATAGAGGAGATGGTGGACAAGGTGAGGCGCGAAGTCGAGGCGGGCATAAAGGAAGCGGGCGAGGACGCCGCCATGGAAGTGGGCGTGCACGGCTTGCATCCCGAGATAATCAAGACGCTTGGCAGACTCAAGTACCGCACCAGCTACGGGCAGAATGTGCTCAAACACTCCATCGAAGTGGCTTCGCTTGCCGCAATAATGGCGACGGAGCTTGGCATCGACAACAAGGTCGCAAAGCGCGCCGGTCTGCTGCACGACATAGGCAAGGCAGTCGACCACGAGCTTGAAGGCACGCACATCCAGCTTGGCGTGGACATCGCAAAGAGATACCGCGAAAGCAACGAGGTCATCCACGCGATAGCCGCTCACCACAACGATATCGAGCCTCAGACCATAGACGCAGTGCTTGTTCAGGCGGCGGACGCCATATCCAGCGCGCGCCCCGGCGCAAGACGCGAAACGCTTGAAAACTACGTCAAGCGCATAGAGAAGCTGGAGGAGATCGCCAAGTCCTTCGCGGGCGTGGATCAGACTTTCGCCGTGCAGGCGGGTAGGGAAATACGCGTCATCGTCAAGCCCGAACAGGTCAACGACGCCAACACCGTGTTCCTCGCCAAGGAGATAGCCGCCAAGCTCGAAAACGAGTTGGAGTATCCCGGTCAGATCAAAGTCAACGTCATCCGCGAAGTGCGCGGAGTTGTGTACGCAAAATAAACTTTATATAAATCGGAGATCATTATGGACGGTGAAATCAACAGCGAAATGGTAAAGACTGCCGCTCAGCTTAAGGCGATAGAGCGCGCAGCGCAGATCATTGATGACACCTACGAGGCAGTGCTCGCAAGCGTCAAGGAGGGCGACTCCGAGAAGGATATTGCCGATTTTATTGAGGAGTTTGTGCTCATGCAGGGCGCAAGCGGACTGTCCTTCGACACCATAGTCGCGTTTGCGGAGGGCGGCGCGGAACCTCACCACGTCCCCACCGACAAAAAGCTTGAAAAAGGCATGCTGGTCACAATTGACATGGGCGCTGTCTACGACGGATTCTGCTCCGACTTCACCCGCACCTTTGCATTCGGCGAGATAAGCGACAAGCAGCGCGAAGTGTACGACATAGTGTACAACGCGCAAAAGCTGGGCATTGCGGCAACCAAGGTCGGCGTCAATTGCGCAAATCTCGACGCCGTCTGCCGCGATTACATTGCGCAGCACGGCTACGGCGACAAGTTTATCCACACCACCGGCCACGGCGTAGGCAAGCTGATCCACGAGGCGCCCCGCATCGGCAAGGGCAGCGAGGAGACTCTCGCCAAAAATATGGTCATCACCATAGAGCCGGGCATCTACATCGCGGGCGAGATGGGCGTGCGCATTGAGGATATGGTCATAGTGGGCAAAAAAGGCCCCGTCAGCCGCATCCCCACCGAGTTGATAATTGTCAACAGATAAGGCTTGCATAGCGCGACATATTTTGATACAATAACAGTCGGGGGTCAGCCCCGATAGTTCAAATTTACATTCAGGAGAGTATATTATGGCACAAGTTATGGCTGGCGATCTGAGGAAAGGCGTTACCTTCCTCTACGATGGCAACAAAATCATGACAGTGGTCGACTTCCTGCACGTCAAACCCGGCAAGGGCGCCGCTTTCGTCCGCATGAAGATGAAAAACGTCGTCACCGGCGCAGTGCTTGAACAGACCTTCAACCCCACCGAAAAATTCGAGCTGGCTCACATCGAGACCAAGACGATGGAGTACCTCTACAATGACGGCGAGTTTTACTACTTTATGGACGACGAGTACAACCAGATCCCCCTCAACCATTCGCAGGTGGAGGACGCGCTAAACTTCGTCAAGGAAAACATGCAGGTCACAATGAAGTTCTTCCAGGGTCAGCCCTTCTCCGTTGAGCCGCCAAACTTTGTGGAGCTGCTCATCACCATCTGCGAGCCCGCCGTTGCCGGCAACACCGCCACCAACGCCACCAAGCCCGCTACCGTCGAGACCGGCTACGAGTTGCAGGTGCCCATGTTTGTCAATGAGGGCGATACGATAAGGATAGATACGCGCACCGGCGAGTACATGTCCCGCGTCTGAGGGCACTATTTGTCGAAATACTTTGTCAGAGCCGTCTGCTCAACAAGTCTATTTTACTTGGGGTCCCCGAAGAATTGAGCGAAGCGAAATTTTTGGGGTTGAAATAAGTACACTAGGCTTGTTTTTCAGACGGCTCTTTCTCGTATTTCATCCAAATATTGCCCTCAGAAAGTCGATATAAATGGTTGTAATCTTTGTTCGCGCGCGGGACGTTTTCGCGCTATGGAGCCAAATATAGCCCTCAGATTTTTAGTTTTTAGTTTCGGCTAAGCGCAATCTGCTCAATAAGTCTATTTTACTTGGGGTCCCCGAAGAATTGAGCGAAGCGAAATTTTTGGGGTTGAAATAAGTACACTAGGCTTG
>CANQNQ010000016.1 GCA_947625225.1 uncultured Clostridia bacterium
TGACGAACGATTAAGTCGTCTGTGACGAACGATTAAGTCGTCTGTGACGAACGATTAAGTCGTCTGTGACGAACGATCAGGTTGTCTGGGGCGTTCAGTTGGCCTGCTCCCAAGCGATGAGCTTCTCGGGTGAGGGCACATCATCATATGCGGTGTATCAGTTTTGTTTCTCCCACTCGAGATATTCCTCGGGTGATGTAGCATTGCAACCGGTAACCGGGTTGGCGTTAGTTTTAACAATATTTCCTCCCGTCGTTAGATAACCATAACTACCTCCATAGAATTCGACATACTCATCAAATGTCATCCAATAAAGATAGACATCACTGTAACTTGAACCCCAGTTTGATACATCATAGAAGTCTTCAAAGGCGCCGCCCTTGTCTGCCTTTGCTCTGAGCCACGCATGTTGCTGTGTGATAATCACTACATATTTGATTCCACTCTTCATTGTAAAATCCCATACGCCATGCAAATTGCTCTCAAACACATTGGGCGTGGTGGGCGCGGTCTTGGAGTAAGTACCCGCATACTCGCCTTTGCCGGTAACAGTGAGTGTTTGTTTGTCTATACAAATTTCATATGACACGTCAATGCTAACCGTTCTCTTAACGTAAGTATATTGTTCGGACTGGCTTATCACATAATCACCTGCCTTAGAGCCGCCGGAAACATTCAGGGTTAATTTGCTATCTACTAGGTCAATAGTCCAGGTGATGTCGTCCTTTGTCCAAGTACCGAATATGGTTGCTGGTGCAACGGGAGTGGTGCTCATATCATAGGAAGCGCCATTTGCGGAGATCTTGTAGACGTCATCCTCCTTGGTGATGGTGTACGCCACATCGCTCACGTTGAAGGAGATGGTGGGCTTGTCATCGGCAAAGCTGACGGTGTATGCATCCACGGGCGCTTTGTTGAAGGTGATGGCGGTGCCATTGAATCCCACAGCGTATGCATTGTCGTTGGCATACAAGGAACTAGGTATCTTGGTGAGCGCTGTAGAATCAAGCGTAAGGCTGCCGCTTGCATTGGTCAACACATAGGGGGTGCCAAACGCATTGAAATGATACTCCTTGTCCTCGCCGTTCTGGTTGACGATTTCAACCACTTCCTCGGAATTTGTATGCTCATTGGTGGCGATGATTACAGTATACTTGCCGAGCACGATGATGACGCCTTCGCCAATATAGATGCCTTCTAATCCTTCGAAGATAGAGGCCTCAGCATAAGTGTCCCCATCCTCATTAGTAAGCACGTGGTCGTGTTCGGATAATGTATATGCACCATCCAACGAGTCATTTCCAAAGGTGATATTCACAGTGACTCCATCGACATCAATGTAATAAGTGCCAATATAACCATTGTACTCTACATTGCCATAGCCGTCAAACTCGAATATACGCCAATCAGCATCTTCATCCACATAATTTCTGCCTGCCAATTTGTCCGCAGCCCTCTTTGTGAGAGTATGTGCCGAACCGTCCTTGGACAGCTTGAGCGCGCCGCCCTCCTCATACAGCCTGTACTCATCATCACCAAACGTGAGGGTGAAGTCATTGCCACTACCACTCAATTCAGACATAGCAATCCAAGCGGAATTGGCGCTTGCCGCATAATCGACATGGTCCACATAAATGTTGACATACCGTCCATCATCTGCCCGCCACGGGCCGACCCAATCATGCGGGAAGATGTCCTTGTACATCTGTGTGCTTGCATAAGATGAACTTTCACCGAACTGCATACCTGCACTCTCAGTGTATTTAATCACCCACTTGTTGTCTGCATTTACGCCGCCCTTGATGGTGATGTTGAAAGTATCGGCATATGTCAAATATTGCTCAACTTTTACATCATGGAACTCGTCATCCTCTATGTTTTTGTACTTCAACGTATATGCATCGGAAATTATGATTGTATGCTTATAGTCAATGGTGGTCCACTGTCCGAACCATTCCTCAGTGAAAAATTCGGGACTGACCTCTTCAACAAAGACGTAGATACCATTGAGCGGACCGCCGTCGCCGGTGATCAACAGAATCTGTCCATAACCCGCCACGGTGTATTCAATGCCGTCTATGTTGACCGTGAACTTCTTGTTGGTAGATGATGAATCATTTTGTGCATATTTCCAGGTATTGCTTGTTGTAGCGCTGCTACCGCCTTCCACAGCGAAGGTGTATGCAACATTGTTGCCCACGCTGCCGCTGATGGTTATCTTGGTGTCGCCGTCCTCAAGCTGCCACACGCCGTGAGGATAGTTATATTCCGGTTCTGCCTTATTAGACAGAGGCATCCATTCATCATTGTACCAGACATAATACTGCTTGGGGGCGCCATCCTCTATCTTGATGATGTATGTGTTGCCGTTTTTCAAAGTTAAAGAATACCTGAACTCGCTACCCTCAAACCAAACAGATTCAGCCACAATTTCGTTATCACTTCTTAAGTTGAAAGAAACAATATTGTGATATGCATAGTAATACCAACCATCTTCATCCGTATTGAATTCAGCAGATAGATGGAATTTACTTATATCAATATCATTGAGCGTAAAGTAATTATAGCCACTGAACGTATACGTAACGCCATTGATTGTAAACGAATAGGTTTCATCATCTACAACCTGAATGTCATAAGTTTCTTCAAGCTCATTGTGAGCGGGCGTAGAAATAGCCATAGACCATTTACCGACTACAAGGATCAAATTCAAAGCGTCTACTTTGTATGTGCCATAGTAACTATCCTGCGTCAATTTGATAACTGCGTCTTTCTCGTAAACTTCGCTACCATCCGGGCTGGTGATTACATTGCCATTGTAGGAAATCGTCCACGTGCCATTGGTCGAATCACTACCGCTATATTTGCTGACAATGTAGTTTCCATCCGCATCAACAGTATATATACCTGTATACACTGTCTTAGAAGATGAAGAACCACTATTCGTGTAAATGAAGTTGCCATATCCGTCAAACTCAATGCTATCTCTGCTGCCTTTCTTGTAGAGCGCTTTCGTTTCATCGGGCAAAGCCACAGTCAGAATCTGTTCCTCAGTGCCATCAGCCTTGGACAGCTTGAGTTGATCGCCATCCTTCCAGAGATGATAGGATTCATCTTCATAAGAGAACGTATATACACCATCCTGCTGGCTGATGTCACTTATCGTACTCAAAACCGAATCGGCATTCCTATAATTCAACTCAAACAATCCAATAAACACATTTTTGCCGTCATCGGTCTTATAGTTGCCAACCCAATCTTCCTCAAATGTTGCAAGATTTATTTTGCTAGAACTAAAGCCACTTATGGACAAATATGTCAATGAGGAGCCCCAAATATTGATCCTTCTTCCTTTATAGGCTAAGTAATAATCTGTATCATTGCTCTTTGAAGAAATTGTCGCTTCCGACCAATCCTCATCACCGGATCTCAAAACATAGACATGCTTTGTGCTTATCCTAACTTTAACATCATTCTTTTCACCTATCCACAGACCTTCCCATTGAGCCGGATAAATGTCAACCTCAATGATATGATCAAGAGTATATTTGCCCGCATATTCACTGTCACCGGACTTGCATACAACCTTTATCGTTTCATTTGTTAAGGCATGCCACTCAATGCGGTTACCACCAACGGTAATATAGAAATTATAAAGATAACCGCCGGAAACATAATCGCCTTGTGATGATTGGACATCATATGTTCCAGGATTGGAACCGCCTGTAAGAATAACTCTCGCTTTCTCATTCTCATATGTATATGTGAGCGTGACGGAATCATCGCCCACCTTGTGATACTCACCTAATACAATGTTACTTTCTGCAACAGAATAAGTGTCATTCCAACTCAATGTGAAAAGAACACCGTTGATAATTATCTCGTCTTCATCATCGGTGTAGGAGTAGGTGATGTCCTCACCGTCCAAGGTGCCTTCGCCAAAACCGTCCAGCACCAATGTGCCAAAAGTACCGCTGTACTCTCCAAATTCAGCAGTGCTCCTGTAGATAATGCTGCCGTCAACCAACTTGCAATATTTTTCCAAGTCATATTCGCCATAAGTGATGGTGAACTTCTCGCCCTCGGCGACGGTGCCCTCTATCGTGGCAAGCACTATATCGGAGGTTGCGTCGGCGCGGAATGCGTAGACGTCGCCGTCAGCCACGGTATATTTGTACAATTTTGCGCCGTCGGGTCCGTCAAAGGACTCGCCCGCGGTGGCGCCCTTCACAAACAGCTTGCATGTATCCGCGATGTGGACGTGGAGGTTGCCGTCCTCAGTCACCTCGAATTGCGAGCCGGAAAGCTCTGCTGCCCTGCTGTCTGTCCTGTGCTTGTAGACCAGCTTGTAGCCGTCCGCACCGTCAGAAGCGATGTACGCAAACACGGGCTGAGTGGCGCCAAACAGCTTGGCTGTGTTGGTGACAACAAGTCCGCCCGCAACGACCTCGAGGACCTCATCCTCGGCGTCATGATAGAGGTAGTACCCCGCAAGGGTATCGTCCGTCTGTTGGTCAAACGTGACGGGGCTGATGCTGGAGCCTGCCGCACGCAGCTTGCCACCGCTGATGGAGAACGCGACATTCTCCGCTTGCTGCTGATTTGCAGCCTTGTATATGGTCACGACAAATTGACCAAGCGCGCCGTCATAGGCGACGTCCTGCGCCTCAAACGCCTCGTACGCGCCGACGACGTAGCCCTTGACGTCAAACGCGTCCGCGCCCGCCGCCGTCACCACGACGTAACCGTAGTTGTTGGCGCTCATCCAAACGCCGACGAACTCGCTTGCCTCATGGTCGGATTGCCATTGCGCGGTGAGCAAAATGTTATCCTGTATTGTGAAATTGGCACCTGCGCCATACGTCGTGCCCTCTGCGTCTGCCCAGCCGAGGAAGGTGTGCTCCGCCCAAACAGGCTCGTCGGGCAGCTTGATCTCGTCGCCGTAATGACCGTATTGCTCAGCGGGATCCTCGCCCGCCGCACCGCCAAGCGAGAAGGCCACGGTGTAGTCGACCTCCTGCCACTGCGCGACAAACGCCACGTCGCCGGTCATCACATAGCTTTCATCAGCGGGATGCAGAGGCTCCTCGCCCAGCTTCCAGCCAAGGAACGCGTGGCCGACCCACGATACGGAGGGCAGTTGGATGGAGTTGTTCTCCACCACCGTCACGTCCGCAGGCGCGTCGCCGGGAGCGCCGCCCATGTCAAAGGTCGCCGTGTATTTGATTATCTTTTCATACTTCGCGACTACTACGCCCGAACGCTCAGGGGTGTAGCCCGCAGTGATCTCCTTGATGCCGATGAACCAGCCCACAAAGTTCTCGTCCGCATGGAAGGGAGCCTCGGGGATGTCCGACGCTTGCAGCGACTCGCCCGACTGCAACTCGACGCGCGCGATCACCTCCGTCCCGTCACGGAAGGACAGGGTGTAGGTCTCGCTTACGCCATCGCCGTTGCACGCCACAAGCAGCGCAGCCGCCAAAAGCAATATCAGCACTGTGCATATCACGCTGTATAATGCCTTGCGTTTCATATAAACCTCCTGAATATACGTATCCGTATAAAATATAAATGTGTATGCAATTATGTTATCCCCCCTACCGTAATTTGTCAAGCGAATTTGGCGCATATTTATACATTAAATCCAAATTTGGCAAATAAGTTGCATAATTACGTAAACTTTTTTAATTTTATGCAGGATTTTATGCATTTTTACGGAAATTTTTGGATAAAGCGCATGGGCATGACGCGCGCTTGTCCTCGGCTCGGCACTCGTTTGAAACATTCGGCAAACGGGGTCCCCGCAAAATTACGCAGTGATTTTGTGGGGTAAAAAAAATCCCTTTACATTGGGCGTAAAGGGAGTTTTTTTTGTTGATGATTTCTCAGTCCTGCGGATAGAGGTGGCATGCCACGCAGTGCCCGTCGCCGTAGTCCTTGAACTTGGGCTCGACCTCCTTGCAGATGTCCATGCACTTGCTGCAACGCGTGTGGAACTTGCAGCCCTTGGGTGGATGCGCCGGGGACGGGATGTCGCCCTGCAAAATTATGCGCTTGATCTTGGTGTCCGGGTCGGGAATGGGCACCGCGGAGAACAGCGCCTGCGTGTAAGGATGCATAGGATTGGAGAACAGCGCCTTTTTGGAGCCGAACTCCACCATGTTGCCAAGATACATCACGCCCACTTCGTCCGAGATGTGCTCCACAACGGACAGATCGTGCGAAATGAAGATATAAGCCAGTTTTTCCGACGCCTGCAGATCCTCAAACAAGTTGATGACCTGCGCCTGTATGGATACGTCCAGCGCGCTGACAGGCTCGTCACAGATGACAAGTTTGGGCTTTAGCGCAAGCGCCTTGGCAATGCAGATGCGCTGCCTCTGGCCACCGGAAAACTCGTGCGGATACCTCTCGAAATAGTGGGGCTGCAAACCGCACTTTTTCATGATGTCCACGATGTAATCCTTGTACTCCGATTTGGGCACGATGCCGTGCGTCCTGACCGCCTCGCCCACTATCTCGCCGACGGTGAGCCTGGGTGAAAGCGATGAGTAAGGGTCCTGGAATATCATCTGGAAGTTGGGACGCAACTTGCGCAGCGCCTCCCCTTTCAGCTTTTCGATGTGCGTGCCGTCAAATATGATCTCGCCCGCAGTGGGTTCGTACAGCCTGAGGATGGTCCTGCCCAGCGTGGTCTTGCCGCAGCCCGATTCGCCAACGATGCCTATCGTCTTGCCCTGCTTGAGGTTGAAAGATACGCCGTCCACCGCCTTGAGGTAGACGTTGTTGCTTTTGTTGATGGACGTCTTGATGGGGAACCACTCCTTGAGGTTGACCACCTTGAGCAGATAATCGGGCGCGCCAGACTGTTCCGACTCGTCGTAAACGGTGCCGCCTATCGCTGCGGGAGCGACCTGCAATTTGCTGTTTTCTATGTTATTGTCCATTGTCGTGCTCCTTATCCAAGTCCATATAGCGGTGGCACGCCACAAAATGCGTGGGGGATACCTGCACCATCTCGGGATAGTCGCCGTTGCACTTGGCGCATCTCATGTTGCACCTGTCCCTGAAATAGCAGGTGGACGGCATGTTGATGGGGTTGGGAACGTTGCCCGGAATGCTGTACAGCCTGTCCACTTCCTGCCCGACGACGGGCTTGCTCTTTTGCAGACCGATCGTGTAGGGGTGCAGGGGGTTTTTGAATATCTCGCGCACGGTGCCCTTCTCGACTATCCTGCCCGCGTACATGACCACCACGTAGTCCACCATCTCGGCAATGACGCCCAGATCGTGCGTGATAAGCATTATGCTGCCGTTTATCTTGTCCTTGACCTCTCTGAGCAGGTCGAGGATCTGCGCCTGTATTGTGACATCAAGCGCCGTTGTGGGCTCGTCCGCGATGATCAGCTTGGGGTTGCAGCACAGCGCCATTGCGATCATCACGCGCTGACGCATACCGCCCGAAAGCTGGTGAGGATAGGACTTGTACACGTGCTCCGGCATAGCGATGCCGACCAGCTTGAGCATCTCGATGCTCTTCTTCTTCGCGTCCTCCTTGTCTGCGCCGCCAACATGCAAAAGCGTGACTTCATCCAGCTGATATCCGATGGTAAACACGGGATTCAGACTTGTCATGGGCTCCTGGAAGATCATGGCGATCTCCCTGCCGCGGATGGTGGACATCGCTTCCACAGGCATCTTGGCGATGTCGTAGACCTTCTCCTGCTCGATGTACTTCTTCCTGAATTTGGGCTTGCCCTTCCTGCTGTACACGGGAATCATGTAGGGCTTGCCGTCCTCGTCGAGGTACTCCTCGCCGGAGGGCGATTTGGCGGATTCGTACACGGGATGCGCCACCAGCTTGCGCTTGGGCAACCCCTTGAACAGATACTTCTGCTCCGTCAAAGGCTTGCCGTCCGCGCCGAGTATGGCGTTGCCCTCGTCGTCGAGCGCCTGTTGAGATATGGGATATTTGGCTATCTTGAGCTTTATGATACCCTTGAACGGGCGAGCGTGCTCAAAATAGATCTGGCGCTTGTCGTTGACCACGATTTCGCCGCAGTCGTCCTTCACGCCCACAAGCACGGGGGTCCTGCTCTTCATCAGCTTGGGTATGCCCCTGAAGCGGGTCGCCTGAACGTATACAAAGTTGCCGTCCGCGTCGCGCACGGGCGAATTGGTCTTGTCCAGCACGACTTCCATGACGGGAGTTTTCTCGTCGCCCTTGCCCTCGTACTTCAAGCCGCCCGTAAAGGCGCGCTTGACCACCGTGACGGGCTTGCCGTCCGCTCCTATACGCGGATTACCGTCGGCGTCCTTAAGCTGTATGCGCTCGCGGCAAATGCGAGTCCTGTACATGGGTTTGCCCTGCAGAATGCGTGCGCATCTGACGAGGGGCTTGCCCTCGGCGTCCACGATAGGTCTGTCGAAGTGGTCCTTTACCTCGACAAAGTCCTTCTCTATTCTTATGCGATACAGTTTGAAGCCCTTGAAGCACTTTTGGCGGCGCTTTACGGGTTCGCCGTCGTCGGTCTTTACCAATTTGCCGTCGAATGCCGTGCCTATGGAATCGTCGACTTCCTCGTACGCGTCCTCAAGCTTGAACTGCTTCTTTATCGGGCCGCGCTTGCTGTACGCCTGCACGCTGATCGCGTTACCGTCCCTGTCGAGTATGGGTCTGCCGTCCTTGTCGCACAGTTGCTCCATTACGGGCTCCACGCCGTCCTGCGTGCGCTCGGTGGTGCGGAAGCGTATGCTGCCGTCCACTATCTGGCCCGACGGGCCCTGCACCAGCTGCATAAGCGAGAGACTGGTGACGGATTTGCCGCAGCCCGACTCGCCGACCACGCCCACCGTGGAGCCTTGCGGGATGTCGAAGGACACGCCGTTGACAGCCTTTACGGTGCCGTTATCGGTGAAGAAATAGGTGTGCAGATTGTCAAACTCCACCACATTGTCGGGATTGCGCATCTCGGTGACGTAATCCTCTTTTTTGTAAGCTTTGCGCTTTTTGGTGAGCTGACGTATCGCGCGCGAATTTTCCTTTGCTATCTTGCGCGATTCAAGCGCGGAGATATAATGCTTGTTTTTGTTGTTGTCTTTAGCCATAGTTTATCTCCTTGCTTTGGGGTCGAAGGCGTCGCGCAAGCCGTCGCCGACGAAGTTGAAGCCCAACACTGCCAGCACGATAAATATACCGGGCGAGATCCACAGGTTGGGATAGTTTGCCAAAATGGTGTTGTTTGCAGCCGAATTGATCATATTGCCCCAGGTCGCGTACTCTGCGGGCAGACCTATGCCGAGGTAGCCCAGCGTCGCTTCCGTGAGGATTATGCCGCCAAGGCCCAAAGTCATCGACACGATAAGTTGCGGGATGACGTTGGGGATGAGGTGTTTGAATATCTTTCGTCTGACGGTGAGACCGCTCGCCTCCGCGCTGAGCATAAAGTCCTGCTCTCTTAGCGACAAGATCTGTCCGCGCACAAGTCTTGCGGTGCCCGCCCAGCCGAACAGCGTCATAAACGCCATCATTATGTACAATCGTTCGGGGCCGTACATATTGAGGCTTTCCATCGCGACGCCGACTATCATCAACATCGGCAACGTGGGCACGCAGCTGAATATATCGACAAGGCGCATGACCACCTGGTCCACCCACTTGCCGAAATAGCCCGCGAGGCCGCCCAGCAACACGCCGAGGAAGGTCTCCAGAATTATGACGACAAAGCCGATGGTCAGCGATATCCTGCCGCCGTACATCAGGCGCGAGAACACGTCGTAGCCCTTGTCGTCCGTGCCCAGCAAGTGCGTCTTGGACGGCGCAAGCATGGTCGTGGGCGACGAGAACGTGACGATGTAGACGGTGTTGTTGCCGTCCGAATCATAGATCTCGTAGCTGCTGTCAGAGGTTATATTGTACTCTGTCGTATACATCTCCTTTACGGCGTGCGTACGGTCTGATTCCTGCTCGCCGTAAATGAAGTCGCAATCGTTTTTGAACAGCGGTCCAAGGAAGGAGAACGCAAACAGCAGCACAAGGATTATAAGTCCCGTCATGGACAGTTTGGAGCGGAAAAAGCGCTTTAACACCAATCTGCCGGGGCTTAAAGTGCGACCTGTGATCTCTTCTATGCTTTCCTCGGGCTGTGCTTCCGCGTCGGAGAGCTGCTGTGTGGCGATGGTCTCCTTGTCCACGGAGACATCCTTGATCTGTTCCACCAAAGCCGCTCTCTGCGCTTCGCTGTCGGCGTCCTCAAGAGCGAACTTGACGCCGTCTTTGGACTGTTCCAATGCGGTTTCGCTCTCCTCGAGGATATCCGTTACCTCCGCGTTGTCAATCATACGGTCGGAGCTCAAGTTGATATCTTTTTCAAAATCGTCCATAAGTCCCTCCCTTACTTTCCTATCTTGACGCGCGGGTCAACTATGCCGTACAACAAGTCGCTCAGCAGCATGCCCAACACCGTGAGCACCGCCAGGAACATGTTGTAGCCCATTATAAACGGGACGTCCGCGGCGACAAGGGCGTCGTACGCCAGCTTGCCTATGCCGGGGATACTGAAAACTTGCTCGGTTATCATTGCGCCGCCGAACAGGCTGGGCAGAACGCCCGCCAGCAAGGTGACCAACGGCACCATTGTGTTGCGGAACGCGTGCTTGTAGATGACCGTCCTTTCGCTCAGACCCTTTGCGCGCGCCGTACGCACGTAGTCCGCGCTGAGCGCTTCGAGGGTGTTGGTACGCGTGTACCTCATCAGCGAACCGATGGACAACACCACCAGCACGAACATGGGCAGCACCATGTGCCACAACATATCGCCCATTCTCGTAAACCAGGAAGCGTCTACGGGCAGGTCCGCCGAGGCGATGCCTCCCACTTCGAACCAGCCGAGCCCCACCGAGAACACGCGTATGACTATTGCGGCGAGGAAGAATGTGGGCAAGCTGATGCCCATCATCGTAAACACGGTAACTGTGTAGTCCACCACGCCGTACTGATTGACCGCCGCCTTGATACCAAGCGGTATGGCGATGGCAAATTGCAATACTGTCGCTATAAACGCTATCGCAAACGAGATGCCCATGTTCTGCATGATGACGTCTGCAACGGGGCGTTTATACTTGAATGAAGTGCCCAAATCTCCCTGAAGCAGCTTGCCCAACCAGTTGAAATAGCTCTTGAATATGGCTTCCGCCTTGTCCCAGAAGTTTGCGACGCGGTACTTGACGTTTACGGAGCTTTTCACCTGCCCCGCAGAACCTTCTGCGTTTATAGTGAATGACAGGCTTGGGATCTTGCTGTCGGAGTTGACGTTGACAAAGTATGTACCATCTTCCTGCACATTGAACCTCTCGCGGGTTATTACATGCTTCACCATTTTGGGAGTGTTGTCATCATTGTACAGATACTCAAGTTCGCCCTCATCGTTGATGATGTAGTCATGCTCCTCAACTTCCTCTTCATAGACTTCTACCTGACCTATCTGCAGCGAGCCGCCCAGCGAGAACTCCTCCAATGCGATAGGCTTGTTGTCTGTTCCGTCCAAGGAGTAGGTGCCGCCGTTGTTGTTTATTGTAAGCGTGATCTTGGGGCTGTCGGGCTGAGTTGAATCCACGCCCTTCCAGCTGCCGTACACGGTGCTTTCCGTCGAAGAGCCGTCTCTGTCAAAAGGCACACTGTCGAAGGACGTCCTCAGTTTGCCCGAAGTCTTGTCCAACGTACAGGTGATGGTCCTTCCGTTCAGCTTGAAGTTGACTCTGTCGGCGTCCGCCAACCTGAGTCCTCTGCCGTGACTGCCGTCATAAGTGCCCGCATACCAGCCCGAATAGGAAAGCGCACCAAGTCCCACATCGGCAAGATGTGCTTCCTTGGTGTTCTTTTCAAAGCTTTCTCCAGCGAACTGACTGCCCTCTCCCATTGTAAAGGTGAGATAAGCGTCGGGCATATTCAGACCGTAAAGTTCCTTTATACGGTCAATATCTTCCTGAGTCATCGTGCCCTGTTGCAGCGCGCCCTGGTACTGTTGATCGACAAAATCGGTGGGCATCATTCGGGCAAGCCCGTAGATGATCACCGATACGCCGAGCAGTATCAACACGGCAAGCAGCAATCGCTTGATGACATATTTGACTGTTTCCATAGCGTGTCCTTGTATAGCGCCGTCCGCGGCAAACGCCGCGGACAGCGTTTATGCATGTTGTGGTTTATGGTTGCTTAACGATAGTTGATCTCCCAGATCCTTGCCAGCAGACCGGAATAAGGACTTGTCTGCTTGGGCAACGTGTTGCCGTCGATCACCTTGGGGTTGTAGACAGAAAGGTCAAAGCGCTGATAGGTGGGGAATTCCACCGCAAGGCTCATCACCTTGTCGAGCGCCTGTCCATACAGAGTGGTACGCCTGGTCTGAGAGTTGGTCTCGCGCGCCATGTCGATGAGGTCGGACAAATCGTTGATTATTTCAAGTTCCCTGCTGTACAGCGTGGGCTTTGCTTTGATGCTCTTGTAGCCCCAGTTGTTGACGGAGCTTGCCTGCGACTGGATGTGATAGACCTGATACATATCGGGGTCTATACCGCTTGACCACGCTGCCGCCCATACCGCCAACTTGCCTGCGCTGAGGTCGGACAACGCCTGCGCCGAAGTGACCACTTGCACGTCGAAGCCGTGCGCGTTCAACAGCTTTGCCGCCTCGAGGAACATTGCGTATGCTGGGTGATCCTTACTGGAGCCCGCGATGGTGAACTTGTAGTTGAGCGTATCCTTGCCGAAACCATCAATCGTCGCCTCGTACACGCCGTCGCTGTTCTTCGTATATCCTGCATCTGCCCCTTCGATCAATTTTTCGATTTCTTTGCCTGTCGAATCGTAAGCATAGTAATCTTTGGTCGCGGTGGTGGGGTATGCCCAGCTGGTTCTGGACATAGGACGAGTTATCTCCTGCGCGAAGCCGCCCTTGTAGTAATCCTCAAAGATGATGGACTTATCAAACGCCATCATTATAGCCTGTCTGACTTCCAGTGTGGGGACAAAGGTGGGGTTGATGCCGACGTAGCCGTAGCCCGCCGTGAGCGTCTTGACTGAAGTGAGCCCTGCCCTGTCCATTTCGGCCTTTATCTCTTCTGTCGCCGAGGGATCGCCGAAGTCGACGTCGCCCGTGGCAAGCGCGTTGCGTACCTGGTCGGACTCGACAACTTTGTACCTGAGGTGCTTTATCTTGGCATTCTCAATGCCGGAACCTACCGTATTGAAGTAGGGATTGCGCTTGTAGTACACAATGTTGTTGTTGAAGAAGCCGTTTGCGCCCTTTGCGGCGGGAGCGTCGCTGTCAGCGGCATTGGTCGCCATATAGGAACCTGCGCCGACGGGCACGCCGATCTTGTTGGGGCTGTTGACAACGTCATTCATGAAGTTTATGTCGCCGTATTGCACACCAAATTGGGATATACCGTTTCCGTCGGGATGCAATGCCCAATCATCATTGACCTTCTTTATCTGCTCCTCGTTGGAGTAGTAATACATGGGTGCGACGGTAAAGGCAAAGTTGTAGATCGCCTTGGGATCCACTTTGTTGATCTCGATGCGCAGCACGTCGTACTGATCGCCAAGTTCCTGACCCATAAAGGTGTTGGTCTTGTGGGTCGTTATACCGGATATGGTGGGGAACTCCATCTCCGCATTTTTGAAATAGTCGCTCTTTGCCTCGGCAGTCCACTGAGTCATCAATTCCTCGGAGGTTGCCCAAAGGGTTACGACCTGCTCAAAGGTATCGGGGCTGACGCCGGATTCATTGACGGTTGCGCCTACTATCTTGAACTGAGCGGAATTCACCGCGTTTTGAAGCTCAGCGGTGGTGGCGTTTGCCACGTCAAAGAACTTATCGTCCGTGGTTGGGAACATACTACCGTACACAAAGTTGACGCAGGCGTTTTTCATCTGAGCGTCGGTGAGGTTGTTGACATCGGCTCCGGGTATCTTCTCTGAGATGTACTCTTTGAGGCTGTTCCACACTGTGTTGGCGCCGTCTTTGTTCATGACGAAGTTTTTGTTTTCAAGGTCTCTGAGCAACGCGCCGTCGGGCCTGTTCTGAAGCAAGCTGGAATCGCCGCCGTCGTTGAGAAGGAAGACCTGCCACTTCTGCGTAAAGCCCGCCTTCTTATCGATATAATCGTCGATATGCTTCTCTATCTGGTCATTGGTGAGTCCGTTGACCACGCTTTCAGAAATGGCGCCGTAGTCCTCGTAGTCCTCGAGGTTGATGGCGTTCCAATCCTTGCTAAGCTCAAGCAAGAACTGATATGCCGCGCTCTTGAAGTCCTTTACGTAATTTGCATAAATGGGATCGTTCCACTCTGCTTCAGGATTAGGATTGCCATTAGAAACTACAGGCACGCCGGGATCTTTTTCAGGACGATATGGGCCAAACTTGAATGCCATATACTTGACATAGTCGATGAGGTTTTGTTTCCTGGTATAAGCGTCGGCAAGGAACTGCTCGTCAAGGCTGTTGACCCTGTCGTCGTTGGGGTCCGCTTCCTGCAGTCTGTAGCTCTTGAGACCCACAATATCCGTGGAGTAGATGGTTGCGGAACCGGTGTATGCGGGATCCAGATAGACATACAGGTTGAACAGCACGTCCTTTATGGTGAGGTCGGAGCCGTTGGAGAACTTGATGCCGTTTTTGATGAGGAACTCGTACACGGTATGGTCGACGTTGGTATCCGCGTCGGCGGGCAACACTTGGCCCGCGGCGTCATAGGGCGTGACGGTGTATGCCTTTGCAACGGTGGGTCTGTTGTCCAGCTCCCCCCACTTGCTGCCAAGGATATTGCCCTTTACGTCGGTGTCCAGCATAGAGATCTGAGTGAGCGAAATGATGCTGCTGTCATAAGCGGAAGTCGAGAAGAAGGGGTTGAAAACCTCATCCGGCTGCTGTATGCTCATGACAAACGGTCTCGTCTCGGAATCGAGTTTTGTTTTATCCTTGTTGCACGCCGCAAGCAGAGTTGCGAACATGCATACGATAAGTACGACTGCTGCAATAGCGATGATTCTGTTACGCTTCATGGTTTGCCTCCTTATGCGCTTTATAAAGCGCGTGATGTTAAATTACGTTAGTGTGCGGGTTAGGGTATTTCCCGTTTAGTTGTCCTCTTCTAAATAAGAGATGTTCACATTACATGTCAATTTCAAATCATCATCTTTATTGGTTACATAGTTATACGCTATGCCGCTTTCAGCAATTATAACAAATTGCTCGCGTGCGGGTGTTGCATCTTGTTTTATCACATTGATTTTTGCCGTCACATTGTTTATATGCGCACCGTCATCTATCTGCCATGCAAATCCACCTATCCTGACGTCACGATTTTTTACCGCGTCGTTGTATTGGAATGTGATGGTTATATTATCAAATGTCAGATCACTGATGTTTGCGTGCGATCTTATTCTGTTGAATAAACCGAAGTTTGTATACGCTGATGTTGTTGGCCTAAGCGTAAATGAGAGGTTGGATATGGTATGGTTGTTGCCAACAATAGCTTTGTTGCAACCGACCGGTGCCCAAAGTTCGCCTGTCATATCGAGGTCTGCGTTGATGTACACGTCCTTGCTGTCCTTTATTGCATTGAGCAGCTCGGAAGGTTCGTTGACCACCTTGTAGTCCCCTTCGATAAACTCAACATATATCTTTACGTCGTTTTCGCCGACCGTAAATACATCATAGTCGCCCTTTTCATTCTTGGTCCAGAACGGCTGGGTCATCTCCGGGTCCTTATAGTAGAAGCCAAGGAAGGTGTACTTTATCGTTTTGCCGTTTTCGTCAACGACGGTCTTGACGGGTTGCTCGAAGTCCATCGGGTAAGGCACTTGCTCGCCCTCGTAGTGTTCGCCGGGATAGGTGCTTACCTCGTGCTCGTTGCCCTCCTTGTCCACCTCGACGTAGATAAGCTGCGCCGCCTTTTCAAATCTGGCATAGAGCGTAAGCTGATCTCTGCCGTCCTCGTTGGGCTTTATGTACGGATTTCCCTTCTCGACCTTATCTTTCTTGAAATCCCACGCGTCGCCAAGCTTAACAAAGCCCTCTTCGTCTATCTGGATATTGCCTTCGGCGTCCAAAGCGGGCAAATGCCACTCCTTGAACACGTAGCCCTGTATGGCGCCCAGCGGAAATTCGCCGTTCTCCCTGGAGGGCTGCAGCTGTATCAGCCTGCCGTAGTTTACGCCAAGGAAGTTGCTGTCCAGCTTGGAGTCGGGCATCACCGTGGAGCTGACGTTGTAGTTGAACTCCACCAAACAGTCGAAGTGGGCAACCGACGAATCGTTGCACGCAACCAGCGCCGTCAAAAGCAACAGCGCGAACAGTGTGCATAATGTCAGTTGAACAAATCTTTTTTTCACGTTTACCTCTTATATACCGCTATGCGGTTTGCTCCGCGCGCTCGGACGTCGCCGAGGCGCGGGTTATCGTTGTTGATTTTTTGCTCAGTTCTCGGTGTGGACGTTGTCAGAGCTGTCCGAATGGGACTCGTTTGCGCCGCTGTCGGAGTGGGACTCGCTTGCATTGCTGTCGGAGTGGGACTCGCTTGCATTGCTGTCCGAATGGGATACGCTTGCGCCGCTGTCGGAGCCGACGCTCATTTTGCTGCCTGCATCCATGCTGCCGCTCTCACTGCCCGAAGGAGCGCCGTTTGCCTTGCGCTTCTTGAGGATCAGCACCACTGCCACCGCCGCCGCTGCCAACAGCACTACGCCGCCGACTACGCAGATGACGATGATAAACGTGGTCTTGTCCATGCCGAGTATCTTGTCGCCGTCCTCGCCGTTTTCTGAGTCGGACGGGTCGTTGGGATCGATAGGATCTATGGGCGCGGAGTTGATGTTGACAAGTATCTCCGCACTGTGCGTGATGCCGTCCTCGTCGTCGTAAATGACCAATATGCTTCTGTCGCCTTCGCTGAACGTCGTCTTGTCAAAGCGGTAGTCGCCGGGAGCCAGGTCAAGCTCGGTGCCGTCGTCGTAGATGACGGTGACTTTGAGCCCGGTCGGGTCAAATGCGTCGCCCGCGTCATACCTGATCTTGTAGTTGCCGCCTATCCTCAGCTCGCTGACGGAGACCTTGATGCCGTACTTGTCCTTCTTGACGTCGCGCAGCTTCTGCTCTGCCGCCACAAGCGTGTCGTACAGCGCCTTGACCTCGGCAAGCTCCAGCTGCACGGGATCGGTGATGGAGTTGTACGCAACGCGCGCCGCTTGTATCAGCTTGGCGTATTCGCCGCCGCCGATAAGCTGCTCCTTGGTCGCGCCCTCTATCGCGGTCAGCGCGGGGAGCTTTTCAAGGGTGCGGATGACTTCCCATGTCGCGGACGTGGGACGATTGTCCTCGGTCCTGACGACGTTGTCAAAGAAGCAGTTCCAGATGGGAGTGTCGTAACCGACGCCGTTGAGCGGGATGGTCATCGTGAAGCGCGCCCAGGTCCCGGTCGATGAGCCGTCAAGCAACAAGTGCGTGACCTCGTCGTTGTAGGCGCCGTAGTCACCGAAGTTGGCATAGAAGTTGGTGTTCCAGAACAGCTGTTCGTTCGCCCTGGGGTCGACTGACAGGTTGATAATCAAGTAGATAAAGTAGTAGAACTGGTTTTCGCTGTACTCCGAAAGCAACACGGGCGCCTCGACGCTGTTGAACACATAGTTGTCCGTCTCGCAGTTGTAGAACGCTTGATTGCCTATTCTCTTGACGGTGTAAGGCAGCTCGATGGTGTTGATCTTGTTGCCGCCTTTGATGCCTTCGAACGCGCTGTTGCCAATAGACACGGTGTCGTCGATGACCGTGTACGTATCCGCAGTCTTGTGGGCGGGATATTGCTCAAGCTGGTACTTGCCGTCGGCAAGCTTGCTGTAAAGCACGCCGTCCTTGCTGACGAAGTCCGTGTTGCCGTCCGCCACCTTTATCTCGGTGAGCAATTCACAAGCTGCAAACACGCCGTCGCCGTATGCTCTCACGTTGCGCACGCGGTCCCATTGACCTTCCACTCTGCCCTTATCGTCGGGCTCGTACCAATTATACTCGTAGGTGGCTTTGAAGCCCGCAGGCAATTCAACGCTTGTGAGTCTGGTGTCGTAGAATGCGAAGCTGCCCAAATACTTCAGACTGTCGCCGAATGTGACGCTTTCAAGCTTGCCTCCGTTGGGCTGATCGCCTACATATTGCGCCGCAAACGCATAGGAGCCTATATACTCCGCCTTGGAGAGGTCTGCAGTGGTGATCGCCGCGCCGTAGAACGCCCCGTCGCCCACATACTGAACGTTTGCAAGGGTGCCCACATTTGCAAGTTTGTTGGCACCTGCAAACGCGTTGGCGCCGATATGCGTCACGTGAGACAGATTGATGGTTGTCAGCGCACGGCTGTATAAAAACGCGGCTTCGCCTATGGTCGTCACTGTGTCGGGCAAAGTGACAGTATTAAGGGAGGTGTTGGTGTTGTATTTGAGCACCTTATACTGCGTTCTTCTATCTATGATATCCGTTTCTGTATCAACGGAAATGTAAGCAAATGCGTAATTACCCACCACCGTGGCACCATCTGCAAATGTGACGCTGGATATCTGCATCAGAGGATAACTCTCATCGTTTGTAAAGCTGAGCGGCATTGACGCAAACGCGTAGTCGCCCATCTCTTTTACGGGACCGACATTGACCGTTCTGAGCGTCGCCATCCTTGCGAACGCGCCTTCGCCTATTTTCTCAAGCTTGGGCATACTTATATTGACAAGATGTGCCTCGAGGAATGCGTATCTGCACACTTCCTCAACGTTGTTTGTATTGGTCAGGGTGCTCAGCCCGCTGTATGCAAACGCAAATGCGCCTATCTTTGATACTTGGTCGAGGCTGAGGTTGCTGAGGATGTCTGTCTCGGCAAACGCATAGTCCCCGATCGTGGCGACCTCGCCCATATTTGTTACGGTGGTCAGCTTGGAGCAGCCGCCGAACACGCCCTCCGCGATCTCCTTTATGTTTGCATTGAGCGCAATGCTTGTCAAGCTGCTGTTTTCAAACGCATACGCTCCTATGCTCTCCACGCTTTGGGGGATGACCACCGCGCCAAGACGCTGATTGCCCGCAAACGCCGCGGGACCGATAGCCGTCACGTCCGAGAGCAACGTTTCTGCCGATTCGCTGTTCTTGATGGGCACGCAGATAAGTTCGTTGCCCGCCTTGTTGTACAGCGCGCCGTTCTTGACGGAATAGAAGTTGCTGCCGTCGGCAGGCAATTCGAACGTCTCGAATTGGACGCTGCCGTCAAAAACGCCTTCAGAGGCAAAATTCAGTTGCGTATTTTTCTGAAGCACGACCTTGGTGAGGCTTGCGCAGTTTGCAAACGCGCCGAAGTCAATATTCACCTCGCCGTCGGGCAGTGTGACTGTGGACAGTTTTGTGCCGCTGAACGCCTCGCCGCCTATGCTTCTGATATTTTTGTTGCTGAATTCTATGCTATTCAGGTTTGTGCAGCCGTAGAATGCCTCGTCGGGGAGCACTGTGCCTTTGAAATCAAAGCTCGTGATGCCCGTGCAACCTCTGAACATACCCACGCCGAACGCGGTGTTCTCGTTGGTAGTGACGCTTTCGCCCGTCAGCTTTGTGCAGCCCGCAAACGCGTAAGCGTCCGCAACGCGCAAGTTGCTGAGGTCTATGCTTTCAAGTGCGGTGCAGCCTCTGAAGCCGTTGGCGTATACGGATGTGATACGCGCCGAATTCTCCTTCTCGGCGGGGATATACGACTCGTTGGGATCTATCTCCTGTTCGCTGTCCTCGGTATCGATTATGTTGCCCTTTATGATCTCTTTGAGACTTGTGCAGCCCATAAACGCGCCGTTGCCCACCGCCAACGAGCCGGGAGCAAGCGTGTCGTCCTTACCATAGTAAACGGTGTTGCCCTTGCTGTCGACGTAGCCGCCGAGCACCACGGTTTCAAGGCTTGTGCAACCGCTGAACGCGTAATCGAATATGGTGCCCACCTGGCCGGGGATATAGATGCTCTCGAGGTTGGTGCAGCCCATAAACGCGCCCGACGGAATGGTCATCAATGTCTTGGGAAGTCTGACGGTCTTTATGTCGGTGTTGTTGCGGAAGCATTCCTCATCGAGATACATTATGTTGAGGTTGTCGGGTATCACGACGTTCTCGCCGCCGTAGTACTCGTACAGCGTGTAGTTCCTTACGTCGAATTCCGAGCGCACCGTCACCGCAAAGCTCTTGCGGACCATGTTGTATCCCTCTGCCTCGACGGTTATGGTAGCCTTGCCTTCCTTATTTGTCCTTATCGCCAGCTTACCGTCCACAGCTTGCACTATTTCGGCGTTGCTGGACGATACCTTGTAGCTTTCCACATCGCAGTACCAGGGGCTGGGCACCACAGTCAGCTCTATCTCCTGATTGGGGTACAGCTCCACTTCCGCAATGCTGCCCGTGACGTCGACGGACTGGATGAAGTCGTCCGCCGTGAAGATGGGCATGACGGTTATCTTGTCGGGAGAGGGCTTGGACAGCGCCTTGCCCTGCACGGACACCTGCACTTCCGCAATTATCCTCTCCTGAACAGGCGTTACCGCGTCGCCGTAATCGTCAACGGTCTGGTCGTTGTTGACGTACTTGTTGCGCGCGTCGGTAAGCTGCAACGATATGACGTTGTCTGTGGCTGCTGCGGCAAATATCTCCGCTCCGTTTGCCTTCACCTGCGAATTGGTGTTGCGCCATATCAGCTTTTCAAACAGCGCCTCTGCGCTTACGCCCGCGACCGTCGTAGCGTCTATTTTGTACATCTGATTGGGGCGCAGTATAAGCGAATACACGCCGTATTCGTACCTGCTTGCGCCAAGAGAAGCCTGCCTGTCGGTAATCTTGACCAGCTTGCCCGTCGCGTCCTGACCCTTGTCGACCTTGATGATTATCTGGTCGTTTTCGGGGATGGAGAGGTTCTCGTCGTCAAGAGTGATGACGTAGACCTCCTGGTTGAGCGCGTAGTCGTCCACGGACACGTACAGCTTGCCCGTCTTGACAAATTCATCGTAGAAGTCCGTTATCTCAAAGGACACGGTGGTCTGCTGACCGCGCTCGCCCATTACGGGGATAGCGTACTCCGTGAGGGGGGTAAGCACATTTCTGCCCTCGCCAACGTCATACTTGAGGTATGCGGGCAGCGCGGACATAATATATTGATTATCATATAAATCCAAATCCATATATATATGATATTTGGTTTGCTTGTTGGCGTCCTGATAGGGGTCGAAACGCACTCTGTAGTCTATGATCTTGGGCGCTTCGTAGTCCGCCGTGAACTCAAAGTCAAAGCTGTTCTTCTGCTTGGCGGGATACCTGAACTTGTCTTCTTCGGGCCTATCGCTTGCCGTGGGGTACTTGAAGTACAGCACTTTGCCCGTCGCCTTGTCCAGGAAAGAGTCACCGTAGTACTCGTAGCGCTCGGTGTCGGTGGCGTACTTGTCCTCAAACAGCACGTAGTCCTCCTCGTGCACGTAGTCCAGCTGACCCACCAGCGACACGTTGTAGGTTTCGTTGTTTTTAAGCCCCCACTCGCTTGCGTTCAGTTCCATCCTTACGAACGCGCCCCTGTTGGAGCCGCCCGCCGCATAGGATTTGCTGACGTTTTCCTGAGTCTGGCTGTATATGACCTCGCCCGTAATGGAGTCGGTGATCACAATATCCATATATGCCGCGCCTCTCAGCAAGCCCGCATATACAACGTACATGGAGTTGATGGTGTGGCCGCCCCTGTCGTCGTCGTACATAGACATAGCGACCTTTTCCCTTGCGGGATACACCTGCACCGCATCCTCGTCCTGCTCGTACAGATAGTTGCCCATGGGCAGGATGTAATCCTCGTTGTAATACCAGCCCAAAATCTGAGTTGCGGCTGCGCTGGCCTTCAGCTTGTCCTCGGGGAGCACGGAAGTATCCGCTTCGCTTGCGGCGATCTCATACTCGTCGTAGTCAAACATGGGTGCGGCTGTCCAGTCGCCGTAGAACGCCAGATACGGCACGCCCAGCGTAACTTTTGAAGGTTCGGTGTTGGCAAGGGACACAAAGCCTTCGACGTACATACCGTTTACAAAGTTGGCGTCAAGATATTGCTTTGCCTTTTGGTTGAGCGTTATCGTCACGGTCACGGTCTTTGTGCCGGGAGCGGTCATGCTGCCCGCGGGGACGGTGATGGTGTCGTTTGCGCCAAGCGTAGCGCCGTCCACAGTCCACACAGTGGTCTGATAGCTTGCGTCAAACATGAACGCCTTTTCCGCAACGGTCTTCTTGTCGGACGCCATTGTCTCGGTCATCACGTAGAGGTTGGGCTTGTAGCTTTGCGCAACGCCGCTGGTGTTTTTGATATCGAATTTGAGCGTATAAACGCCCGTTTTGCTCGGATCGTCGCCAAGTTCCAGCTTGGACTTGTCCTTCAGCAAAGTCTCGCCGTCCTTGGTATAGGTGGCGATGTAGCCCTCCGACCTCACCGCATCCACAATGCCGGCAAGGCCCGCGCCCTGTTTGCGGGGCGAATAGGGATGGCCCTCTTCGTTGCGCGCCACGGTCGCAGTGCTCATAAGCAACTGATTGACGCGCGCCGCAACCGTTTGGTTCTGCTCTTGCGTAAGCGCGCCTTCGTCCGGGAAGAGTTGGCTCTTTATATACTGGCGCAGGATCGCCACGCCGCCCGCCATGTTGGGCGTCGCCATTGACGTACCGCTCAGCACGTCATAGCCGTTGCCGGGGACGGCGGAGGTTATCTCGCCGCCGTGTGCGGTGATCTCGGGCTTAAGCTCCAGATTGGGGTTGGGACCCCAGCTGGAGAAGTCGGACATGAAGGGACCCGCCTGCATGTCGTAGTTGAGCTCGAACACACCGGTTATGCCGCTGTGATGGCTGAAGATATACTGTGATGCGTCCATGCCGATGGAGCAGCTCGGGACGGGATTTTTGACCTCGCCGAGGGACATCCTTATCGTGCCGGACACGTTGTTGTAGATGATGACGGCCTGTGCGCCGTTGCTCATTGCAAGTTGCACTTTTTCGGCAAACGTGGTGTCGCCGCGCTTTATCAGCGCCGCAACGAAGTCCGCCGTCTGGTTGTTGCCGTTTGCGTCCTTGTAAGTACGGCTTTGCAGTTCGCGCTTGACGGTGGAGGTGTAATTGTTTGACCTGCCCACGCCGCCTACCAGCACGTACTTGACCGACACGGTTTCGGTGTTGCTCTTCTCTGCACGCTTGAACAGCTCGTCAAAGAAGTCTATCTCGTTGCCGTTGCCGTCGCTGGCGTTTGTGATAAACGCTATCTGATTATCGTCGCCATTCGCGCGTATATATTTGGATTTGTTGCCGTTGATGGACGCGACGGACAGCGCCGCCGCATACGTCGAAGGCGAGCCTACCGTTGCGCTGTCGGGGTTGGAGGCGAGGTTGGTACCGTTGCCGCCGCCGTAGCCCGAGCTGTAATCGTTGCTTGCAGCTACCACAAGGCTGATGCCCGCCGCGCGAACACGGTCGTATATGCCCTGAGTATACACGTCGCTCTTCTCGTCTGAGAAGCCCGCGGAGGAACCCAAGCTCATGTTGATGACGTCCACGCCAAGCAGAGTGCTGTCCTCCACCGCCGCGAGGATGTCTATGGAATCGCCGCCGCCGAAGTCGTCGTCGAGGATGTTGTCGGTGAACACTTTGAATATGGCAAGCTGCGCCTCGGGCGCAACGCCCACGAAGGTCTCGTCGCTGTCCTTGCTGACTTTATGATCGCTCTTGCCCGCGACGATGCCCGCCACGTGCGTACCGTGATGCTCCGTGGAGGGGAACACGTTGTTGTCGTCGTCCGCATAGTCATATGCAAACGGCACTTTGGCGTTGATATACAGATCGTCGACGTCGCCGACCGCGGTCAGCGCGGCATTATCTTTCCTGAGCTGTTCGAGCTTGGTTTCCAGTGTTTCCTTTGTCCATGCAGGGGACGTCGGCATTTGCTGGAACGCTTCGTGCGTTACGTCAAGACCCGTGTCGAGTATGGCGACCACCATGCCCTCGCCCTGATACCTTTCGTCAGGTTCGCCGTCGCCGTCATAATCATGCTCGCCGTCAAGCTCGGAAGTGTTGTAAATACCCGTCGTATACACGTTGGCGTTGTTGTCCACCTGCTCCAGCGTGGGCACGGCGTATTTTTCGGAATAGTAGACGTCCTTGACGCCCGACATCTTGCGGATAGCGTTGTAGCCCGCCGCGTCGACCTTGAGCGCAAGGCCGTTGCTGAGCGCGGTGTAGTTGTACTTCACCCGGTAGCTGATGCCGTTTTTGTTGAGCCTCTGCAGGAAGGAGTCCTGCTCCTTGCGGATGGAGGACTGCACTTTTTTGCCGTCCTGACCGGCGGCATATTCCGAGAAGCTGACGCCCGTGCTCACCGCGGAGTACGCGTCAAACAAACTTCTGCCCGTAAGCTCCACTATCACCCAACGCTCGCCATCGAAGCGCGCGGTGTTTTCCTGCACGAGGTCCTCATCCATCATGCTTTGGCGCAATTCGTCAAAATTGACTTCGTCGGTGGTCTGCGCTTTGAGGTTGCTCAGCCCCGGATACAGGTCCTCGGGAGTGGATGCCGTCGACTTGACGGGCAGCGCGCCCGCATACGCAACGTTGAAAAGCGCCGTTACGATCATAACGACGATAAGTATCACGGATAAGCGTTTCAAAAGCTTCATACTAGCGGTCATTTATATCAACCTCCGTTGCCGACTTAATACAGAATTTATGCATTTCGTGAATGCCGCAGCTTCTGTTATTATAGTATATATTAAGCGGCTAAACTTATAGCAATCTTATTAATGCAATTTATTCTACAACCAAAGCCGAAAAAGTGCAAGCGATTTAATACACAAATTTTACTTAAAAATTTTTTAATTATTCATTCTGCCCGCTTTTGGACGGATTTTATGCATTTTTCACAGATTTTTGAGTAAAAAAATTGCATAAAATTGTGTCGTTTTACCACTTATAAGTGGGATTTGCCCGCGTATACGCATTTTTTGCATAATTTGCGGCTTATTTTGCAAAAAAATACGCCCCGTCCGATTTGGAGAGACGAGGCGCATGGCGTATTTTACGCGTTTTTCATATCAGATTTTCGGGATTCAAGCCCTTCAGCGAGTCAAGCACAAAGCGCCCGTCCTTCCTTATAAGCACATCGTCAAACCATATTTCGCCGCCGCCGTACTCCGCCGTCTGGCACAGCACCAGATCCCAATGCAGCGCGCTCTTGTTGCCGTTGGGCGCGTCGTCGTAGCAGCAACCGGGCGTGAAATGAATGGAGCCGCTTATCTTTTCGTCAAACAAAATGTCGCCTATCGCCTTTGTGACATAGGGGTTGACGCCAATTGCGAACTCGCCCACATACCTTGCGCCATCGTCGGTGTCAAACAGCGCGTTTGCCTTCGCGCTGTCGTTGGCCGTTGCCTCTACGATTTTGCCTTTTTCAAACCTCAGTCTCACATTTTCAAACCTGAAACCGTTTTCGATGGAGGGCACGTTGTAGTGTATCACGCCGTTGACGCTGTCCTTTACGGGCGCGGTGTAGACCTCGCCGTCGGGGATGTTGCAATCCCCCGCGCACTTTATGGCGCCGACGCCCTTTATGGAAAACGTAAGATCGGTGTCTTTTGCCACAATGCGCACTTTATCAGTCTTGTTCATCAACTCAACCAGCGGATCCATCGCTTTGGACATCTTCGCGTAGTCAAGACAGCACACGTCGAAGAAGTAATCCTCAAACGCCTCGGTGGACATCCCGGCAAGCTGGCTTGTCCCCTCGGTGGGATAGCGCAATATCACCCACTTTTTGGTCAGGCGCGTCTCCAGCACGGGGCTGACGTACAGCTTGTCGTACGCCCTCATGCGCTCCTCGGGCACGTCGCTCAGCTCGTAGCTGTTGTTGCCGCCGCGCACGCCTATATAGCAGTCCATCTGCGCCATAAGCTCCTGCTCGTTTTTTGCCATAAGCGCAAGTTGCTCGTCCGTGCAACCCATCGCAAGCGCCCTCTCTATGCGCTTGTCCACAATTTTCACAAAGGGTACCGCGCCTGCCTTGTACACTTCGTTGACTATGATCTCCGGCAACGCGCCGCAATCGCCGGCGGCGTACACCATCACCTTTTCGCCCTTTCCCGCTCTCACAGAGTAGTTGACCAGGTTGCGGGCAAGTTTTTGTTGTCTTACATCGGCTATCATATATCCTCCGCGGCATGCCCGTCTTTGCGCCAAGCGCTCGCATGCCATATATATGATAGCACTTTGCGCGTCTTTTGCAACGCGTTTGACAACATTTGCGCACATAGTATGTTTTTCCACGCCCGAAGAGGCCCCATCACAACCGTTGACAAGTTTGCTCGATTTTGCTATTATATATGCGAAAAAACCCAATACAGGTCGCGATTTTGCCCAAAAATGCCCCGGAACGTCATACGCTTTAAGGCTGCAGACGGCGACCGCATAATAAACATTCGCGGCGGCGTAAAAATTCCTTCGTCCGCCACAATTTGCGGCACATACGCTCATTTGGTTGCAAAATTTGTATTTTGGGTGTAAACTTATTGCAAATTTCTGATCATTCCGCGGGCGCGGGAAAAAGACGTGAGATATGAAAGGGGTTTTCAAAAAACTGACCAGCGCGCAGATAATCACTGACGGATTTGCCTTGGCGATAATTGTCGGGACATTGTTGTTGCTGTTGCCTTTTGCCACAACAAGCGGCAAATGCGCGGGCTTTTTGACGGCGCTGTTCACCTCCACGTCGGCGCTGTGCGTCACGGGGCTTGTGGTGCAGAACACCGCCACATTCTGGTCGCCCTTCGGGCAGGTGGTCATACTGCTGCTCATACAGATAGGCGGCCTGGGCGTGGTGTCCATGGCGACGCTGTTTATGCTGTTGGCGCGCAAGCGTATCGGCCTGCTTGAGCGCAGCACTTTGCAGGAGACCATCTCCGCCCCCAAGTTGAGCGGCGTCGTGAAACTGACCGGCTTTGTCATCATCATTACGCTTGCGTTTGAATTTTTGGGTTTTTTGATGTTGCTGCCCGTATTCTGCAAGGACTTCGGCCCAATAGGCATATGGTACAGTCTTTTCCACTCCATATCCGCATTTTGCAACGCAGGCTTCGATATTATCAGCCCCAATTACTCCTCTCTTACGGCATACAGCGCAAATCCGCTGCTCAACATAACCATAGTGTTGCTCATCGTCATAGGCGGAATAGGCTTCTCCACCCTCAACGATTTCAGGGTGCACAAGTTGCGCTTTGGCAGGTTTTCGTTGCAGAGCAAGGTGGTGCTGCTGACCTCCTTCCTGCTGATACTCATCCCCATGCTGTACTTCTTCCTGTTCGAGTACCGCAACATGCCAATAGACGAGCGCATTCTGGCGTCGCTGTTCCAGTCCGTCACCACAAGAACGGCGGGCTTCAACACGATGGATCTGACAAAGCTGTCCGACACGGGCGTCGCGCTTATGATATTCCTCATGCTGGTGGGCGGCTCCCCCGGCTCCACCGCGGGCGGCATGAAGACCACGACGTTGGTTATACTCATACTCGCGTCCACGTCGGTTTTCAGGCGCAAGCGCGACATAACCTGTTTCAAACGCAGGATCCCCGAAAAGACGGTGCGCAACGCGGTGGCGATCCTCATCCTGTATCTGGCGCTGTTTTTTGTGGGCGGCGCGGTGATAAGCGGCGTGGAAGGGATCCCTCTTATGACCTGTCTGTTTGAGACTGCGTCGGCGGTGGGCACTGTGGGTCTTACGCTGGGCATCACGCCGTCGTTGGGCGTGGCGTCAAAGCTGATATTGATCATATTGATGTATCTGGGCAGAGTGGGCGCCATGACCATGGTGTTCGTCACCGTCACGTCCAAAAAGGACAACGGCGGCCACTTCCCCGAAGAAAAAATAACCATCGGATAAAAAAGGAGCAAATATGAAAAGCGTTTTACTTGTAGGACTTGGCAGATTCGGTCGCCACATCGCGGAAGAACTGTATAAGCTGAACAACCGCATAATGGTGGTGGACAAGGACGAAACAAAGGTCAACAGCGTCCTAAGCATCGCCACCAACGCCCAGATCGGCGACAGCACGGACAGGGAGTTTGTCTCCTCGTTGGGCATAGGCAACTACGACGCGTGCATAGTGGCAATAGGCGACAACTTCCAAAGCTCGCTGGAGACCACTTCTCTGCTCAAGGAACTTGGCGCTCATCGCGTCATATCCAGGGCCTCTTCAGAAGTGCACGAAAAATTTCTGCTGCGCAACGGCGCGGACGAGGTCATCTTCCCCGAAAAGGAATTTGCGACATGGACGGCGCTGAAGTGCACTTCCGCCAGCGTGCTGGACTTCATACAGATAGACGGCAATTACTCCATATTTGAGATCAACGTGCCCTCAAGTTGGGTCAACAAAAGCCTCATCCAGTTGGATCTGCGCAAGAAATACGACATCAACATCCTCGGCGTAAAGGCGCACAAAAACGGGCCCATGGATATGCACATCGACCCCGCCGCTCCGCTTCAGGAAGGCTCGTCGCTGTACATTGTGGGCAATATGAAACAGCTTAAAAAATTGCTCAAGATCTGACGCGTCATCGGCCGCAAAAACCCGCGTCATATCTCCATTTTGCGCAAAAAAACTCAATACAGGTATAAAAAACAGCAGGTTTTGCCCTGCTGTTTTCATATGTTCCGTACGCATTTATTTTTGCCCTTGTTCCTGCCCATCAAACAGCTTATTGGGGGTCAGCTTCGCCAACCAATAGTTGACGGCAAGTATGACCTGTTCCATGGCAAATATATACATCTGCGCCGCCGCCGTTATAAACGCGTCGCTGTCCGGCGAATTGACCTGCGGGATGGAAAACGCGCCCGTGATGATAAAAAAGCAAGTCAGCGCAGTCATGATCACAGCTTGCTTTACGTTGCGTCGCCAAGTGGTGATAATAAGCGCGATCAATATGAGCACGGTCATGCTGAATCCCGTGGTGGCAAAGGCGTTGTGCAGGACGTGCATAATGTCATATCCGTCCGACAACTTGAGGGACAGCCCCACGATCAGCAGCGTCGTGGACAGCCCGCACGCCACATAAAACATTATCTTGACCGTCTTGGAGTAGCGCTGCGAATCCAGATTCAATACAACGAGATATATAAACAGCGCCAAGTTCAGCGCGCCCCACACTATCACCTCGGCAAACTTGCCGTTGTACCAGGCGAGCATGGACACGGTAGCCTGCACCACTCTCAGCCCCACGCTTTGGCATGTCAGCGTCACCAACAGTATGGAAGTGATGGGCATCACCACAAACGTAAGAAGCAGCATAACTATCTCGTGTGCCTTGCCATGCTTCGCAAGATATTTGGGAAGCGGCACGTTTTTGTCAAAAAGCTTCATATTTACCTCCAAAATGCAAACCTGTATGCAATTTTCGCCAAAAACCTTACCCACACACAATAGCAGACAAATGCGTCGCTGTCAATCGATTTGACGTTTATTGCGCGCATACGACGATTTTTCTGTGCCGCAACGCTTCCCTGCCGCTCCCCACAAAAGTAACGCCCAAGCGCACAATTTTTTAAGTTACGGCAACAATTTTTGCAATCCGCTTGACTTTTTTGCGTATTTATCATATTATAGTCAAGCACTAATCGTCGCGGGGTAGAGCAGTCGGTAGCTCGTCGGGCTCATAACCCGGAGGTCGTAGGTTCAAGTCCTTCCCCCGCAACCATAACGAGTTGCGGAAGGATGAAGTTGGAAACCTCCTTGCGAAGCAACAGGTCAACCAATCAAGTCCTTCCCCCGCAACCATAGCGAGTTGCGGAAGGACGCAGTTGGAAACCTCCTTGCGAAGCAACAGGTCAGCCAATCAAGTCCTTCCCCCGCAACCAAAAAAAGTATAGAGCTTTGCATATGGCAAGGCTCTACTAAAAATGGCGGCGTAGCTTAGTTGGTTATAGCGGCCGGTTCATACCCGGCAGGTCATTGGTTCGAATCCGATCGCCGCTACCACGCAAATTCTCTTGTACGCGCTCATGCGGCGGCAAGACGACATATCGCTCCTATGGCAAGCACATCGCAGCCTTCCATAGGACGTCAACTCAATACCTTACGCAATGCTCCGCATTGCCCTGCCGGTTTCCACCGATAGCCCCGTGCAAGCACGGTCCATCGTCTCGGAAGCCTCGCTCAAGCTGAACTATGGTAGTCTGCTTCGCAGCCTTCCATAGGACGTCAATTCAATACCTTACGCAATGCTCTGCATTGCCCTGCCGGTTTCCACCGATAGCCCCGTGCAAGCACGGTCCATCGTCTCGGAAGCCTCGCTCAAGCTGAAC
>CANQNQ010000017.1 GCA_947625225.1 uncultured Clostridia bacterium
GGGCTGTTGCTGGGAGTTAAGGATCTTGGGCGGCTTGCAACGGCATGCAAACCCCGACCCAATTTCCGTGGAGACCCAACTCGGTAGTGAGCGTAATACCCCAACTACTGACTGGGGAGAAACCTGTTTATGCGGTGCATTTGCGCTGTGTACAGTGTAGCCTGCTTTGAGTGACGTGCAGGGATCGGGGATCCACGGCGCTGTGTATGGCCAATACACGGCGGCGATTGCCTTGTGAAATGCACGCTGCAAAAAAAGATAAGGTCGGGCGTGATCTGCTAAGGAAATCTTCTAGACTGTTCTTGTAGACGGCTTGGGGATTATAGTGTGCTCTAAGTGGCGATTCGGTTTCCGAAAGGATATGCGGAGTAATTGGAAACTTCTTGGACGGCGACGACAAGTGTCCGCATAGGGAAATCCTACCGAACCTAAGGCGCAAGGTTTACCCGAGCTGTTGCCACCTAAAATGTTTATAATGAGGTTGGATTTGGACGATTCGAACTCTGATTTTCACGACGTAGAGGAAACGACAGTTGACGCTGCCGTTTTTTCCGCTTCCGACGACGTCAGCGAGGGCAAGATCGCAAAGGTGACGGCAACGTCCGTGCAAAAGCCCAAAAATCCCGACAAAAACGATCCCGACAAACGTAAAAAGTCAAAAAAGAAGTACAATATCTGGTGGATAAAGGCCGCCGTCATCTCCTTTGTGTTGGCGGCGTTTTTCAGTTTTTTGAGCGAGCTTACCGCTGACGCGGAACACATCATAGTCATACTTTTGCTGCTGGCGTTTTTGATACTTGCAAGCATACTGTTTGACGCCATAGGCGTGGCGGTGACGTCCTGCGACGTGACGCCCATCATTTCAATGGCGTCACGCAAGGTGTACGGCGCAAAGACGGCGCTGTGGTTGGTGAAAAACAGCGGCACCGTATCCAGCATATGCAACGACGTCATCGGCGACATATTCGGCATCATATCGGGCGCGTGCTCGGCGGCGATAGTCATAAAGATAGCCACAATGCTGCCCAACGGATGGCAGAGATGGCTGTCCATCATAATATCCGCCATCGTGTCCGCGCTGACCATAGGCGGCAAGGCGTTTATGAAAAACATCGCCATCAGCAACTCTCGCGACTTCGTGATGTTTGTCGCGCGTATGCTGGCGCTTTTCAACAAGGACGAGCGCAAGATCCGCAAAAAGAACGCCAAAAAGACGGGCAAGTCCGAAGGGAAGGAACATTGACGGCGCTTTATGAGATTGGACAAATTCCTTTTTAACAAATATGACCTCAAATCGCGCACGTACGCGGAAAACCTTATAAAGACGGGCTGCGTAAGCGTAAACGGTGCGATCGTCACGCGCACCTCGCTGGAGGTGGACGACGGCGACGAGGTGGAAGTACGCGCGGATATGGGTTACGCCTCGCAAGGCGCGTATAAGTTGGAGGAGGCGTTTGTCCGATTCGGGTTGGACGTAAAGGATAAATATTGTCTGGACTTGGGATGCTCCAACGGCGGATTTACGGATTGTCTGTTGCGCCATGGCGCGGGCGGCGTGCTGGCGGTGGACGTCGCGGAATGCGCGCTGGAGGGCAGACTGCTTGAAAGCGGCAAGGTCACGTTTTTGAGAGCGAACGCCAGGGAGTTGCCAAATGACATAGGCCCCTTTGATTTTGTTTGTTCGGACCTGAGCTTCATATCCGTGACCTACGCGCTTGGGGAGATATACCGCGCGCTCAAAGCGGGCGGCGAGGCGATCATACTTGTAAAGCCGCAATTCGAGCTTAATCGCGCCGCGCTGGACAAGCAGGGCGTCGTCAAAAACGAAAAGCTGAGACTGACCGCGCTGAACTCCGTCCGCGATTTTGCAAAAAATTCGGGATTTGAAATTGTAGATACCGCCATCGCGCCCATACGTTTCGAGAACAAAAACATAGAATATTTGCTGCGACTTGCAAAGCGCGTCGCCGACGATTGCGGCGCATAAAATGAGCATTTTATGCAAATAAAGTTAAACTTATAAACAAACGGCGTTTTGCCGTCCGCGACCCGCCAAAATGTCCTTTTTACATTGACAATGAATATAATTGGATTAAAAGCGGCCAAAATATACACGATACGGCGGCTGAGAGAAAATTTTTGATAATTATACAAAAATTTTGCATTTTTATACTTGATATTATAATTTTGATGGTGTATAATGTGTTACGATATGCGAAGGGTCAAACTTGCTGTGGTCACAAAGCCCGACAAGCTTGGCGCGCCCGCACGCAAAGCCGTGCTGGACGAGTTGAAGCTTAGAGGCGCGTTCGATGTGACGGAATGCGACGTCGGCGACCTCATCCCGCGCGACAGCGACAGGGTGTTGGTGTTCGGCGGCGACGGAACGATTCTGGACGTAGTGCGCGCGTTGGGCGGCGCAAGCGTTCCCATACTCGGCGTAAACGTCGGGAAGCTTGGCTTTCTGGCGAGTTGTGACGGCGACTGCGTGCAGCCCGACGTCGTGGCGGATATGCTGCAATATGGCAACGTGACGGCAAGGCAGCTTATCGATTGCAGCCTCAACGGCTGCGTGATAGGCAGCGCGCTCAACGAGGCGGCGATCCGCGCGGAGGGAACTCGCCCCGTAACGATAGAGGTGCGACTGGACGGCAACTATATAGACAGCTATCGCGGGGACGGCGTGATAGTGGCGACCCCCACAGGTTCCACGGCGTATTCGCTGTCTGCGGGAGGTCCCGTGCTTGCGCCCGCCATGGACGCCCTCATCATAAACGCGATATGCGCGCATTCATTGCACGCGCGTCCGCTTGTCGTCGGCGGAGACAGCAAAGTGGAGCTTACGCTCAAGGACGGCAGTCTGTCCATAGTCAGCCTTGACGGGCGCGTCAGCGCAAAGTCTGTGGCTCCCGGCGCGATCGTGACCGTATGCAGATCGTCAAAACAGGTAAAGTTTGTCGGGCTTAACGACGACAACTTTTATAAAAAACTACTTGACAAGATGAACGACTGGGGTTTCACCCGCCATTGACTTGTCTTAGAAGAAAGAGGGGATTATGTCAAGAGCAAATCGTCAACTTAAGATCATGGAGATCATCTCCACATATGACGTCGACACGCAGGAAGGTCTTGTCGATCACCTGCACAGCGAGGGCTTCAAGGTCACGCAGGCCACCATTTCGCGCGACATCAAGGACATGGGTATCATCAAAACGCTTGCCGCAGACGGCAGACACTACAAATATGCCTTGCAACAGACAAAGGAAAACACCACTACGGATAAATTTTTGAATATGTTCAAAAACGCGTTGATCTCCATACACAGCAGCGGCAACCTTGTCGTCATCAAGACGGAGGAAGCCAGCGCGGGACCTGTGGCGCAGTTTTTGGATACGCTCAATTTTTCCGAAGTGCTTGGCGTAGTTGCCGGTGAAAACACGATATTTGTAGCCGTTGACGACTCCGCGCATGCGGATCGCGTCAGGGAAAGACTTGAAACCTTGATGGGCAGTTGACGCCCGAGGCAAACAATATATGCTGTCGCAACTTTCCATTGAAAACATTGCGCTCATAGACAGGCTGGAACTGAAACTGTTGAACGGACTCAACATCCTCAGCGGCGAAACGGGCGCAGGCAAATCCATCATCATCGATTCTCTCAACTTCGTGCTGGGCGAAAGAGCGGACAGATCGCTCATACGCTTCGGCACGGATTTTGCCGTTGTACAAGCGGTATTCGAGGACTATGACAGCCCCGCCCTCAGCGCATATCTCGACGAGATCGGCGTGGAGGACGAGGGCGTTATTATTTTGCGCAGAAAGATGTCGCAGGACGGCAAAAACGAGTGCCGCGTCAACGGACGAGTGGTCACGCTCAGTATGTTGCGCGGGCTTACGGAATTGCTTGTGGACATCCACGGACAGCACGAACACCAGTCCTTGTTGAAGAGCGCAAATCACATCCATCTTTTGGACAGCATAGGCAGCGCCCCGCTTGAAAAGTGCAAAACAAGCTATCTAAAGGCATATAATGCCTATCATACATTGAAAAACGAGTTGTCGAGATACGGCGACGGCGCCGAGCGCGAACGCAGATTGGACATACTCAACTACCAGATCGAGGAGATAGAAAACGCCGCCGTCAAAGAGGGCGAGGAGGAAGCTCTGCTGGCGCAACGCAAGCGCGTGCGCAATATGGAAAAGATCCTCGCCGCCTTGCAGACCGCAAAGTCCGCTCTTGAGGGTTACGAGGGCGATGGAGTAAGCTCCCGACTGAAAAACGCGCAGAATGTGCTTAACAGCATCTCCTCCTTCGACGATTCCATCCCCGCGCTGACTGACAGGCTTTACTCCGCAAAGACGGAGATAAGCGACATCAGCGATACGCTGGGGGATATGCTGGACAGGCTGGACTTCGACAGCCGCTCCGCCGAGCAGATGGAGCAGAGGCTGGAGGTTGTGCGCAACATTCAGCACAAGTACGGCGGAAGTTGGGAAGCGCTGAATATGTTTTACGAAAACGCCAAACGCGAGTCGGAAACGCTCTCAGGCGCGGGCGAACGAGTCGAAGAACTTGAAAAAGAAATATCCTCCGCAAAGTCATCACTTAAAGACGCCGCGGAAAAACTTACGAAAAAACGTACCGAAGTCGCCAAACAATTTGAAAATTCCATGGTGCGCGAGCTTGGCGACCTTGGCATGGCGGGCTCCACATTCAGTATAGACATAGTTACGGCTCAGGACGTTGACGATATGGGCGGGGACGGCGCGGACAGCGTGGAATTTCTTATCTCTCCCAATGTTGGCGAGCCGCTGAAGCCGCTTGCAAAGATAATCTCCGGCGGCGAGATGTCCCGCTTTATGCTTGCGCTTAAAAACATCATCGCGGGCATTGACTACATCGGCACGCTGGTTTTCGACGAGATAGACACCGGCATATCCGGCAATATTGCGGCGGTGGTGGCGCAAAAGCTGTGCAACATATCCCGCAACAGGCAGGTCATCGCGGTCACGCATCAGCCAAGTCTTGCGGCGATGGCGGACAACCACTATCTTATTTCCAAAGCTGCTGAGGGCGGTAAGACGCTTACGCACGTCGCATTGCTTGAGGACGACACCGACGAGCTTGCGCGCCTCATTGGCGGCAACGATTACAGTAAGTACGCCGTACCGCACGCCAAAGAGATGAAGGCGTGGGCACAGCAGTATAAGCGTACATTAAAATAATTTTTCAATTCATATATCATTTCATTGTGTGATGTGGGTGATGCAATGAAAAAAGTTTTGAAGATATCTTTCATAACGTTTTTGTGCATAGCGATGGCGGCAGCGGTCGCGCCGTGGGCATTCGGCGTGTACGTACTCATTTTCGACAGCCTTCCAAAGACGGTATACGATGTGTCGGCAAAGCGGGACGACGGTGTGGTGACTGTGATGAATTTCAACGTCCGTGCAGTGACGCACGTTGACACCGGCGACAAATCGTGGTTTTGCCGCGCGGACAGGGTAATAAGACAGATAGCCGAAGTGCAACCCGATATAATTTGTTTTCAGGAGATGACTCCGTTTCACGAAGATTACTTTTCACACGCGCTAAAAGGCTACGACAAAGTTGTCAAATATCGCGAAAAAGGAATTTTGAGCGAGGCGACTCCCGTATTTTTCAACAAATCGAAATTTAATAAGAGCAAAGATGGAAGCTTTTGGTTGAGCGAGACTCCCGACAAAATGTCAAAGAGCTGGGGCGCGGCGTACTACCGCATATGCTCAAGCGTCGTGCTGACAAATAAGGACACCGGCAAAAGCTTTGCCGTGTTCAACACGCACCTTGACAATGTAAGCGAGCTTGCGCGTATCAACGGCATCCAACTTGTGCTGGACAAGATAGAGGAGTACGGAGACGTGCCGTCCATTCTCATTGGGGACATGAACTCCTATCCAAGCAGCGAGACGTACAAAAAGGCGACGGAAAATTTTGCCGACAGCCGCTTGGTCGCCGCCGAATCCGAAGAGACCCGCGGCACATGGCAGGACTTTGGCAGAGCAGTAAGAAAATATCCACTTGACTATTGCTTTGTCACTCCCGACGCATTCGACGTAAAGTACTATCACGTGCTTGCCGAGAAGTTGGACGGAAAGTACGCCAGCGATCACTACGCGCTGGTGATAAAGCTCAATCTGAAATGATTTTGGTGTTCTAAACGAATAAATAATAATAAAAACGGCGGTTGCGCCGTTTTTATTATTGCAACACAAGGTCGGTCTGTAAGCCGAGTTCTGTCTTGAACGGCCATCTATCTAGGCGGTATATTGCTATATCGCTCAAGCGATGTGGGGAGCTTGCGGGCAGCATTTTGCGCTCCTTATCTTGCATCGGGTGGGGTTTACATCACGCATTGTCGCCAAATTGTGGGTGAGCTCTTGCCTCGCCTTTCCATCCTTACCCTAAACGGGCGGTATTTTTCTGTTGCACTGTCCTTGAAGTCGCCTTCACCGGTAGTTAGCCGGCACCCTTGCCCTGTGATGCTCGGACTTTCCTCAATATTTCATGCGGCCGTCCGACCGACTTGCATAAATATTTAAGCACACATACCTGCATTTTGCAAGCGAACTTTTGCATTTTGCGGCTTAAAATGCGCAAATTGTCAATAAATATGGTGTGGAATACGCGTTGTCAGTCGCGGTGGTGGCGATCTTTGCGCTCATATACTTGCTTACGGGACGGGCGGTCAAGCCGCTCGGCTATACCTATGTGCCCGACGAGGAGTTTGAAAACTTCGCAAAGCGCGCGGTGGGCGCCATCCCCGACAAAAAGACGGCGCTTGGCGCTGGCGGGTATACGCGTTTGATCGGGTGGACTCTGCTTAAGGCGGAGCGCAAAAAGTATGACGGCTTGGCGACGTTTATAGTAAAAAATAAAATATTTTTGAAGGAGCTGTGCAAGCGTAAATATGACTGTTTGTTGCCCGCCGCAGGCGGCGAGGCGCGCGCGGTGACCCTCGCAAAGGCGGCGCTTAACAGCGCGGGCGGGAAGTTTGTAGAGGAGCGAGTAGCCAAAATTTTTGAGGTACAGAACGCGTTGCATACACTGACCTTTTGCGAGATCATGGCGATGAAGGACGCGTTTATGTACGCAATATTGGAAAACGTCGCGCGCCTTGCGTCAAGCGTAAACGCGCTGCTACACGCATACGACATAGCCCAAAGATATGTAAAAAGTCTCAACCGTCTGCCCAAGCGATACGCAAAGTTGAGCGGATCCCCGCTGTTTTTGAGCATATGCGCGCGCATCGCGGATTACAGATCCGACGAATACGGCGCAGTTTTGCAAAAATTGTTGTGCGATCTGGAGGAAAAACTGACTACATTGATGTCAAGTTGCGCAAAGATAGCCGAGTACGACTTTTCAAGATATTATACGCCGCTTGAGGTGTACGCAAAGTACGACGTATTCGCATGCGCGGGCGAGGATCGCAAGCGAGCATTTCTATCGCTCGCCGCAAAGCTGAGCGACAGGGAAAATGTGGACGAATTTATCTACGCGGTCAGGGTGGACAAGTACATGCACAGCGCGTCGGCAGGGCACACCTTGACAAATACCGTAAGTTTGTTCGGTTTTAAGTTGGGCGCAGTGCGGCATCGCGAGGACATCAGTATGCTTGCCGCGGCGCTCGGCAACATGTTCTATATGGATCTGTTTTTTGCTGACACAAACAAATCAAGACGCCAAAGTATTTCAAAAAACAGCGTTTTTGAGAATTCTTTTGAACCTATATACCGTTTTCATACTGTCAATTTCGGCATATCGACAAAGGGCGGCAGGCTAAAGGTGTCGCCCCATCTGCCGCTCGAGGTGGTCAGTGCGGACATAGCGTTTTGGGCGGGAGACGCGCTCAATACGCTGCGACTGGAGCGTGGAGAAAATAAAGAGCTGTACCTCAACGGTACAAAGCTGGTGGGTACGGATGAGATACGCCTCAGCGGCCGTCCGCTAGAAATACGCGTCGTGATACCTTTTGACTGAGCAGGCAAAGCAATTTTTTGTGTTGCATATTTGTTGACTATTGTCGCTTATTTTGTTATTATTTTTGTAATTGTAAAACTTAGCGCGCAATATGTGCGTATGCGCGTAGGAGCAGTTTATGAAAGAAAAGTTGGACAACATCAAAGCGGCCGCTCTCAGGGAGATAGAGCTTGCCTCTACCACGGCGGAGCTGAACAACGTCAGAGTCAAGTATCTTGGCAAGAGCGGCGAGATATCCCTGCTTATGAGGGATATGGCGACCGTTGCCAAGGAGGACAGGCCCGCCATGGGCAAGCTGGTCAACGAGCTGAGGAACGCGGTTGAAGGCACGCTCATCGCCAAAACCGAGCAGATAGCCGAGCTTGAAAAGCAGGCGCGTCTCAAGGCGGAGGCGATAGATATAACGCTTCCGTCATCCGCGCAAAGGCTTGGATCCCTGCATCCGCTTACGGCGATACGTCGCGAGCTGATAGACATATTTACGGGCATGGGCTTCACCGTTGCGGACGGTCCTGAGATAGAAAGCGACCTGTTCAACTTCCAGCTGCTCAACATCCCCAAGGATCATCCGTCCAGGGATATGCAGGATACGTTCTACGTAAACGACAACATTGTGTTGCGCACACAGACTTCCGCGGTTCAGGCGCGCATAATGACCAACGCGCAGCCGCCTATCAGGGTGGTGAGCCCCGGCAAGGTGTATCGCAGCGACGACGACGCTTCGCACAGCCCCATATTCAACCAATTCGAGGGCTTGGCGGTGGACGAGCATATAACCATGGGCGACCTGCAGGGCTGCCTGACGACGTTTGCCAAAAAGATATTCTCCGAGGACACAAAGGTGCGTCTGCGCCCCTCATATTTCCCTTTTACGGAGCCGTCCGTGGAAGTGGACGTCACTTGCTCCATGTGCCATGGCAAGGGTTGCAGAGTGTGCAAGGGCACGGGCTGGGTGGAGATACTCGGCGCGGGCATAGTCAATCCCGCGGTGCTGGATATGTGCGGCATAGACAGCAAAAAGTACAGCGGCTTTGCGTTCGGTTTCGGTATAGACCGTATAGCGATGATAAAGTACGGCATCCCCAACATCAAATTGCTGTATGAAAACGACGTGCGCTTCCTTGCGCAGTTCAACTGAGGAGGTAACAAGTTATGTTGGCGCCTATTTCCTGGCTTAAAGATTATGTGGACATCAACGTCTCGCCCGAAACGCTCGCCAAAAAGTTGGTGGGCATCGGCTTCGAGGTGGAGGATATAATTTACCAAAACAAAAAGGCAACTTCGGTGGTAGTCGGCAAAATAATCAATGTGGAAAAACACCCCAACGCAGACCGCCTGCGCGTCACGCAGATAGACATAGGCAGCGGCGTTATACAGGTGGTGACCAATGTGCCCGTCGAGGGCGGCGAGACCATAGCGGTTGCGCTTGACGGCGCAGTGCTTGCGGACGGTCACGCCATAAAGCGCGGGGAGCTGAGAGGCGTGCTAAGCGAAGGCATGCTCTGCGGGCTTGAGGAAGTCGGACTTTCCGCCGAGGAAACGGACGGACAAAAGGCGGGGGATATACTGCGCTTTGAGGAGGGCACGCCGCTTGGCACAAACGCGCTTGACGCGCTTGGATATGACGACGTGATACTTGACGTCGCCATAACCGCCAACCGCCCAGACTGCAACGGCATATACAAGTTGGCAAAAGAAGTGGCTGTCGCGCTGTCCACCGAGTGCCGCGATCCGCACATTGGATACAAGACGGCGGGCGGTGACGTCAACGACGTTGTCAGTGTGGAAGTGAAAAACAGCGACCTGTGTCCCAGATATATGGCTGCGGCGGTCAAAAATATCCGCATTGCGCCATCGTCAAAACTGATACAAAAACGCCTGCGCGCGGTGGGTATTCGCCCCATAAACAACATAGTCGACATCACAAACTACGTGCTTACCGAGATAGGTCAGCCCATGCATTCCTTTGACAGGCGGGAGCTTGGCGGGGACAAGATATTGGTGCGCACTGCCGCAGTCGGCGAGAGCATCGTCACGCTGGACGGCAAAAAGAATACGCTTAACGACAGCATGCTGGTGATCTGCGACGCATACAGACCCGTCGCTGTGGCGGGCATAATGGGCGGCGAGGACAGCGGCATAAAGGCGGACACCTCAGAGGTGGTGTTTGAAAGCGCCAAGTTTGCGCGCGACAACATCCGTCGCACATCCCGCGCGCTCAATTTGCGTTCGGACAGCTCTGCGCGCTTCGAAAAGGGCGTGGACTTCGCCTCACAGGAGCTTGGACTTAAGCGCGCGCTCACGCTGGTGTACGAATGCGGCGCGGGCGACATCGTGGACGGCGTAATTGACGTCGCGGTGGATTACGCAAAGGTGCGCGAGATACCGTTCACCATCAAAAAACTGCGCGACATATTGGGCTGCAATGTGCCAAAAGCGAGGCTTATAAACATACTTCAAAAGCTGGGCATAGCCGTCAGGGATGAGGGCGGCTCGCTTGTCGCGGTGGTCAAAGAGGACAGAGAGGACATCGTCGGCGTCAACGATATTGCCGAGGAGTTTATCCGCGTATACGGCTACAGGCACATCAAACCCACGCTGTTTGAGTACGCGGCGCTCACCGAGGGCGGCGTGCCGGACGGCGTAAAGGTGATAGACAAAATTAAGGATACGCTGTGCGCCTGCGGGCTGAGAGAGGCGGTGACGTATTCCTTCACGTCTCCTCAATTTGCGGATAAGCTTAGACTTCCTGCAGATGACGACAGGAGAGCCGCGGTCAAGCTGATGAATCCCATCGGCGAGGCGCTCAGCGTAATGCGTACCACGCTTGCGCACAGCATGCTTGAAACGCTTGCCTACAACGTGACGCACTTTGTGAGCGAGGCGGCGCTGTTTGAGGTGGCAAGGGTATATCTGCCTCATTCGCTGCCGCTCGAAGAGCTTCCCGAGGAGCGCGAAAAAATTGCGATAGGCGCCTACGGCGAGGGCGTGGACTATTTCGTTGTAAAGGGCGCGGTGGAAAATTTGCTTGACGCGATGAACGCGACCGACGTGAAATATGTGCGCTCCGCGGAGCCCTTCCTTCATCCGGGCAGGGGCGCGGACATATACGTAAACGGCGTAAAGGCGGGCTATATCGGCGAGGTACATCCCGACGTGGCAAAGGACTACGGCGTGGACAACTTCAGGCTGTACATAGCCGAGCTGTTTGCGGACTGCATAACCGCGGACGCGCTTGAGCGCCGCAAGGTTGCGCCGTTCACGAGGTTCCCCGTTGCGGAGCGCGACCTCGCGGTGGTGGTGGACGAGGAAGTGTTCGCTTCCGATATGACCGACGCGGCTTCAAAGGCAAAAGCAAAGGACCTGGTGGGGCTGAAGGTGTTTGACACCTACCGCGGTGAGCAGATAGGCGAGGGCAAAAAGAGCGTGGCGATAAGATTTTACTTTGCCAACCTCGAACGCACGCTTACCGACGTCGAGATAAATCAGCAGATGGACGCAATATTGTCTGCATTGAAACGCAAAGTGGGCGCAAAGATAAGATAGTGTTCCAAAATTTGCGATAAATTGTAAAACTATGTTCGACAACAAAAGTCTCAACACATTGGAATATCCAAAGATACTGAGTATGCTTGCTCAGTACGCGCAATCCGAGGGCGGCAAACAGCTGTGCCTCGGGCTTGTGCCTTACGCGGATATTGCCGCATGCGAGGACGCGCTTGCGCACACGGACGAGGCGGACAAGATATTGTTTGAATACGCCGTAAGCCCATCTTTTGCCGTAGACGACATAGACATGATCCTGGGCAAGGCAAAGAAGGGTTCCGTGCTGTCCATAGGCGACATAATCAAGACGGGCAGGACGCTCAGGGTGTCCAGAAGGCTAAAAAAAACATTTTCCAACTTAAGAGACGTGCCCATATTGGGCGGCATAGCGGGCTGCCTTTATCAGAATGAATTGCTTGAAAAGAGCATTTTTGAGGATTTCATCTCCGAAACGGAAGTGGCGGACGGTGCCACGCCTGAACTGAGGGCAATCCGCGCGCGCATTCGCAAGATCAACGAAAACGTGCGCACAAAGTTGCAGCTGTTTATAACTTCGCCTCAGTACTCCAAATATTTGCAGGACAGCATAGTCACAGTGCGCGGAGACAGGTACGTTATCCCGCTCAAGAGCGACTTCAAAGGCAGTATTCCCGGGCTTGTGCACGACCAATCCGCCTCAGGCTCCACGCTGTTTGTAGAGCCTATGCAGGTGGTGGAGATGAACAACGAGCTTAAAGTGGAGCTGATGAACGAGCAGGCGGAGATAGAGCGCATCCTGCGCGGTTTTTCCGCAAGGATAGCCGCTTGCGCCGAGGAGCTGACCTCAAGCTATGAGGGCATAATACGGCTTGACGCGGTGTTTGCGCGCGCCCAGCTTGCGCGCGAGATGAAGGCGGTGCGCCCGACTCTTAACGATTGCGGCGAGGTGGACATCAAGGAGGGCAGGCATCCGCTTATAGACGCCGCAAAGGTTGTTCCCGTGTCGCTGAGGCTTGCCAAAGAGGACAAAATGCTGCTGATCACGGGCCCAAACACGGGCGGCAAAACGGTCACGCTCAAGCTGGCGGGGCTGTTTGTGCTGATGGCGATGAGCGGACTTTACGTCCCCGCAAAGGCGGCAAGTATTGGCGTTTTCGACGGCGTGTACAGCGACATCGGCGATGAACAGAGCATAGAGCAGAGCCTGTCCACATTTTCGGCGCACATAAAAAATACAATAGACATACTTGGCATGATCACCCCGTCCTCTCTGGTACTGTTTGACGAGCTGGGCGCGGGTACGGACCCCGGCGAGGGCGCGGCGCTTGCGGTAAGCATTGCCGAGTATCTGCTCGGCCGAGGCACAAAGTCGCTTATAACCTCGCACTTCAACGACCTCAAGGAGTTCGCGCTGGTGACAAAGGGCGTAGTTGCGGCGTCTATGGAGTTTGACGCGGAGACTTTTTCGCCCACATTCAAACTTGTCATGGGCGCGATAGGAAGCTCCAACGCGCTTGCCATTGCGGAAAAGTTGGGGCTTGACAAGGGCATAATAGACAGCGCGCGGGGCAGGATCTCCGTGGAGAAGAGGCAATTTGACAGCGTGCTGACTGCGGCGGAGCAGACTCGCCGAAAAGCGGCGGCGCTGGTGAGCGAGGCGTCCAAGGACAGGGAAAACGCCGCGCAGGTGCTTAAAGAGGCGGAAAAAGAAAAGCGCATCGTGGAACAGAAGCGCGAAAAACTTGACGAGAGCATACGCAAGGAAACAAAGCGCCTCATCGAGGACAGCGTGGAGGAAGCGACCGAACTGCTTGAGAGGATAAAGGACATCCTCGACAAGCCGCAGATCGAGGAAAGCGACCTGTTTGAGGCGCGCAAGCTGCGCAAACAGCTTGAAAATATGTCCGCCGAGTATGACAAGGAATCCGTAATTCTGGACGAGCCCGACGATTCGCCGCTGAATATAGGCGACGACGTGTGGGTCAAATCCATATCCAAGCGCGGCAAGCTGACCGCCGTAAACAGTCGCGGCGAGGCAAGCATACTTGTCGGCAAGCTGACGCTTAAGATAAAAAAGGGCGACTACTACAAGGTGAAGCCCGCAAAAAAGGCGTAAATCGGAGGCGATATGAGCGAAAACTACTCGCAATCGTTGGAAGTGACGGTGTCGTCAAAGACCAAGTCCATGCAGTGGCTGGGCATCATTTGCGTGCTGCTGGGGCTGGGTTTTGTGGTGCTTGCGGCGTTCAACAGCCTGTATTGGCTGATAGCTGTGGGCGGATTTTTGATGATCGGCATAGTCTACATACATCTGTTCAATCAGACCGCGAAGGAATATATCTACGACCTATCGCCAAAGCGGCTTGTCGTCGCCAAAAAGGACGTGGTCAACAGAACTACGCGCATACTCAACGTCATGTTTGAGGACGTCGTAAACTTCGGGCCCATGAGCGATATGCTTGACGACAGCGACATCCTCGCCGCCGAAAACGCGCACGACAGCGGCATTTATCAGCTGGTTTTCAAGGAAAAGGACAAATATGGCAGACTGCTGTTCAAACCGGACAGCTATATGATAGCGCTTATTGAGAGGCGAGTGGATACCGCGCCCGCCCATTTGGGAGATATTTTGGATGGAAACGACGTCAAAGACTATCTATCTTGACAACGCGGCGACCACCGCCATGTCCGACGGCGCGCTAGCGGCAGTGACGGAGGCGATGAGGGAGGATTGGCACAATCCTTCCGCCATGTACACGCCCTCTGTGGAAGTTACCGCAAAGCTCAATGAGGCAAGGGAAACGCTGGCAAACATCACCCACGCAGTCGACGGCGAGATATACTTTACGTCGGGCGGCACGGAGTCCAACAACACGGCGCTTTTCGGCGCGCGCGGGCGCAAGGGCAGCCGCATAATCGTGGGACAGGGCGAGCACGACTCCGTGTTCAGAGCGGCGAGCGAGCTTAAAAGCATGGGCTACGACGTGAGATTTGCGCCAATAGATACAGACGGCTCAGTCAACATCGATGAGTTCAAGCAACTGCTCAGCGAGGACACATCGCTGGTGTCCGTCATGCACGTAAGCAACGAGACGGGCGCGATAAACGACGTCGCGCGCATGGTCAGACTCGCCAAAAAGCTGGCTCCGCAGGCTATATTCCACTCGGACGGCGTGCAGGCGCTCGGCAAGATACCCGTAAATCTCAAGGCGCTCAATGTGGATATGTACAGCGCGTCCGCGCATAAGCTGCACGGACCGAAGGGTGTAGGCGCTCTGTATGTAAAAAAAGGCGTATCCGCGCGTCCGCTGCTGTACGGCGGAGGACAGGAAAAGGGAATGCGCAGCGGCACTGAGAGCTATCCACTGGCAAGAGGCTTTGAAGTGGCGGCAGAGGAAGCCGCGCGAGAGCTTGCCGTCAACGCGGAGAGACTCAATGCGTACAGGCTTGCGCTCAAAGAGGAGCTGGGCAGAGTGAACGACATACGCGTCATCACTCCGATCGAAAACGCCGCGCCTGGCATACTGACGGTGGCGTTTGACGGCATACGCGGAGAAGTGTTGTTGCATTCGCTTGAAAAATTCAACATTCTGGTGGGGACGGGCTCGGCGTGCGCGTCCCATCACGAGAGTCGCTTCAAACGCCTGTTCGGGCTGGACGAAGCGCACAAAGAGGGAGTGATACGCTTCAGCATGTCTTGCGAAAATCGCATAGAAGAGGTGGAATACGTCGCAGACTGCGTGCGACGCTGTCTCGCCTCGTACAAGCGCAGCGCGCAATAGAAAACAAATTTGAAGGGCAATAGATGAAAAGAGTTATTCTTATCCGCTACGGCGAGATATTCCTCAAGGGCAAAAACAGGAGCTATTTTGAAAGCTTGCTTATCAAAAACATAGTCGACGCGCTCAGCGCCGATTTTGGCGCGGACGCATTCAAGCTGTCCCGCTCGCAGGGCAGATACGTCGTGGAGGACTACGACGAGGCGCTGGAGGGCGAGCTACTGGACAGGCTTTGCAAGGTGTTCGGCATATATTCCATTTCCGCGGCGTACAAGGTGGACACCGATTTTGAAAATGAGTTCGCCGCCGTAAAGGAAGCCATCGCGCTGCTTGCAAGGCGCGTTGAGGAGGACAACACGATAAAGAACGCGACCTTCCGCGTGACGGTGAAGCGCGCAGACAAGCGCATACCCATCCCGTCCTTCGAGATAGCTGCGAAGTTGGCGGTGCCCGTGTTTGAAAACACTCCTTTCAAAGTGGATCTCAAACGTTTTGACTACGACTTTGAGGCGGATATAAGGGAGAGCGGTTATACTTACGTCTACTGCGACAGCTTGAGGGGCGCGGGCGGCTTGCCCGTGGGCTGCTCCAACAGAGGCATGCTGCTTTTGTCCGGCGGCATAGATTCCCCCGTGGCGGCGTATATGATGGCAAAGCGCGGCATGAAGCTGGTGGCAGTGCATTTCGCCTCGCCGCCGTATACGTCAGAAAGGGCAAAGCAGAAAGTCAAGGAATTGAGGGACATCGTGGAGGCGTACACCACGCCGATGAAGCTGTACGTCGTGCCGTTTACGGAGATACAGCTTGCCATACACGAGAAATGTCCGTCCGAGTATATGATAACAATAATGCGCCGCTTTATGATGCGCATTGCCACGTTGCTCGCCAAGGAGAACAGGTGCGAGGCGATAGTGACGGGCGAGAGTTTGGGACAGGTGGCTTCACAGACGGTGGAGAGCATGACTTCCACCGAGAGTTGCGCGGGCTTGCCCATATTCAGGCCGCTGATCGCATTCGATAAGGATGAGACAGTGGAGATAGCTAAGCGCATAGGCACGTATGAGACGTCCATACAACCCTTCGAGGACTGCTGCACGGTGTTCCTGCCAAAGAATCCCGCCATACATCCCAAGCTTGAAAAGGTGGCGGAGCTTGAAAGCGCGCTGGATATAGACGCGCTGGTGCAAAAGGCGGTCGATGGCGCGGAAGTGCTATAAATTGCGGTGTTTTTTGAAATACTTTGTTAAAAAATCAAAAAGTGTTCCAATATTTTTCATAATTCGGAACACTTTTGCGTTTAAGTTGCGTTTTGACCTGACGCGAACGGCGGATCGACAAACAATATCTTTTTACAGTCCGCCTTGACGTCGCCGCTTGAACACGTAAGAGTGTAAGTCACTTTTCCGCCGAATGTGACGGGCGCGTCGTAAACGATCTTTGCGCCGTCGTATCCGTCGCATTCAAATATCACTGACTCGCCAAGCAGATCCCTGCGCGTGAGCGTATATTTATATATGGGCAGACAGCTAAAACAAAGCCGAACCATGTCGTTGAGCATATCCACGGACAGTTGCGGAGCGGGGACGTTTTCAAACAGGCTGTCGCTTGACGTCGGAATGGTGGCGACGTCGAAATACTCTACGGACACGTACTTATCGGGCGTGTTATCGGTCGCGGCGACCGCGTGTTTGCACTTTGCGGCGGAGTAGTTGTCTATCCTGACTTGCGTTATTTCCTCGCTCAAAGTCAGTTTTGAGGGCATAGGCGCGCGGGAGGCAAGCAGTTGCCATATCTTAAGCGCGTGCATGGTGGGAAGTCCTCCTCCGCGCTCCTCCAGCTTGCCGTCGCTGCCGTGCCACACGACTACGGTGTAGCCGTCGTTGTAACTTGCGCACCAGCCGTCGCTGTTGCCGCCGTCCTCGCGCTGAGCGGTGCCCGTCTTTGCGGCGACCTCGAACGGCAGCGCGCTCAAGGTCTTTGCCGTGCCCGAAGTCACCGTTTCTTTAAGCGCGACGCTTATAAGCGAAGCCGTAGCGGGGGATACCGCTCTTTGGCAATTTTGTCCGTTCAGATCGCCGGTTTTGCTGTCGTAAATGTATCTGTCGCCGTCTATGACGGCCTTTACGAATTTGCAACCTTGATACATTCCGCCTCTTGAAAACGCGCCGTATGCCGCAGCAATGTCAAGCGGAGACGTTCCATTTGAAGTAGCCCCAAGCGCCAGCGCGTAATTTTTGTCCTCGTCGGATATGTTTATGCCGAATCTTGCGAGATATTCGGCGCAGCAGTCCACGCCCAGATAGTCAAGCACCTTTACGCTGACGCTGTTCATTGAGCGCGCGATCGCCTGTTTTATCGTCGTGTCGCCGTAATATTTGTCGCCGAAGTTGGCGGGGGAGTAGCCGCCGTAATTCACTTTTTCGTCCGTGATGGGCGTGGCGAGCGAGATCATCCTTTCGTTGAGCGCGGGAGCGTACACCGCAAGCGGCTTTAGCACGGATCCCGCCTGTCTTGACACCTCATATGGCAAATTTGAGCTGTATCCCACCATAAAACCCTCGCTGTCCAGCACCACCGCGGCGCTGTTTACGTCCTCAGCGGAGATACATTGTCCACTTAGCGCGCAAAGTTTTTGCTGAAGATCGCTGTCCAGCGCGATGTGTATGCGGTATCCCGATCCGTCCAGCTGCGCGCGGGTGATGCCGAGCGCTTCGCAGACTTCCTGCGCCGCCTTTTCAAGATAATTGCCGTACAACGCGCTTTCATCAATAACGTTTGAGGCGATCTCAAGCTGTTCGGCGGCAGCTTCTTCATAGCTTTTGTCGTCTATATATCCTTGTTCGCGCATGAGTTTCAGTACCAAATTGCGTCTTTTTACACAGTTTTCGGGCTTATTTTTGGGGGAGTAGCCCGCGGGATTGCGCACTATCCCCGCAAGACATGCGCATTGAGAGAGCGTAAGCTCGTCCACGTCCTTTGCAAAGAACTTGCGGCACGCCTGCTTCACGCCGTAGGCGCCGTTGCCGAAGTATATCACCGACAGATACATCGAGAGGATGTCGTCCTTTGAATACTCCTTTTCCAACTTGGCGGCGAGGGCGATCTCGGTAAGTTTGCGCTTGAGAGTACGCTCGTGAGTGAGTTGCGTGTTTTTTACAAGTTGCTGCGTGATGGTGGACGCGCCCTCTCTTATCCCGCCCGCTTTGAGGTTGCCAAGCGCCGCGCCCGCCATGCGCACGGGGTCGTAGCCTTTGTGGGAGTAAAAGCGCTTGTCCTCCACCGCGACAAACGCATTGCGCAGATCCTCCGTAATTTCATCGGCGGAGATGTAACTGTCTTGCTTGTAACTCAATTTGTTGCCGTCAGCGTCGTAAAAGGCGGGAAGGGACGCGGAGACGGGCAGCGCGGACTTATCCAACTTGACGCCGCGCGCCCATATGGCGTATATCCCCACCGCCGCGCCAAATGATATGACGGGCGCAAGCAGCAGGGCGGCAAGCGCGCCTATAAGTATCTTCCTGCGCTTTTTTGGCTTATCCGACAGGGGAAGCGGCGAGATATCGCCCGTATTTGGATTTTTTTGGGAGCGGAATTGTTTTTTCATCAAAATTATTATTGTTTTATCCGCAAAATTTATGTATAATATTATCTATGTTATTCTGTGCGCACATCGCGCGCGCATAAAAGTGAGAAAGATGGAAAAACACTACAGGATCAACACATACGGCTGTCAGATGAACGTGCACGAATCCGAAAAACTTGCGGGCATGCTTGAGGCTATGAGCTACACGGCGTGCGGCGAGGGGGAGCGCGCGGACGTCATCGTGTTCAACACCTGCTGCATTCGCGACACGGCGGAGAGGCGCGCGCTTGGCAACATTGGCGTCGCCAAGGCGGAAAAGAAGCGCGATCCAAACGTTATCATAGCGGTTGTGGGCTGTATGCCTCAACAGCAGTCCGTTGCCGACAGCATAAGAGAAAAGTTCCCTTATGTGGACATCGTGCTGGGCACGCGCAACATTTCCGCGCTGCCGTCCGAGATAAGGCGAGTACTTGCCGCAAGAGAGGCCGCAAAAAAGCGCTATCGCTGTTTTGATTTGAACCAGCCGGAGGATTATCTCAACATCGACGAGGGCACTCCGCAGACGAGGACGAGTTATCCCAACGCGTGGATAAACATAATATACGGCTGCAACAATTTCTGCACCTACTGCATCGTGCCTTACGTGCGCGGGCGGGAGCTTTCGCGCGGCATGGACAGCGTGCTGGACGAGGTGAAGCGCTGCGTGGACGGCGGGTACAAGGAGATAACTTTGCTTGGACAAAACGTCAACTCCTACGGCAACGACATCGCGGACGAAAACGTCAATTTTGCCAACCTGCTTCACAAAATCGACGCAATAGAGGGCAAGTTCCGCGTTAGGTTTATGACCTCGCACCCCAAGGATCTCACCGAGGCGGTGATGGACGAGATGGCGGCTTCAAGCAAGATATGCAACAACCTGCATCTGCCCATACAATCCGGCTCCGACAAGGTGCTGAGGGATATGAACAGGTGCTACGACTCCACGCGCTACCTCTCGCTTATAGAGGCGCTGCGCAAGCGCATGCCGGACATAGGCATCACCACGGACATAATGGTGGGCTTTCCCACCGAGACGGAGCAGGACTTTGAGGACACTATGGAAATAGTGCGCAAGGTGAGGTACTCAAACGCCTTTACATTTATATATTCTCCGCGCAAGGGGACGCCCGCGGCGGCGATGCCGCAGATCCCTTACGCCGTCAAACAGGCGCGCATAGCAAAGCTGATAAAGGAGCAAAACCGCATCACAAAGGAGCTGTCCGACCAATATACGGGCGGCGTTTACGAGGTGCTTGCGGAGGACGTCGCGCCCAAATACGAGGGCATGGTGTGCGGCCGCACGGATAGCGGCAGGCTGGTCACATTTGACGGCGGCAAGGACGATATAGGCGAATTTTTCAACGTAAGGATAAACGCCTCGCGCTCCGCGTCGCTGTTTGGACAAAAGGAGTAAAAATGATAAACATAGACGCTCAAAAACTTTCGCCGATGATGAAAAAATATCTGGAGTTGAAGCAGCAATACAGCGATTGTCTGCTGTTTTTCAGGCTGGGCGACTTTTACGAGATGTTTTTTGACGACGCCAAAATAGCCTCGCGCGAGCTTGACCTCACCCTTACGGGCAGGGATTGCGGGCTTGAGGAGAGGGCGCCCATGTGCGGCGTGCCTTACCACGCTGTGGACAACTACATCCGCCGCCTCATAGACGCGGGCTACAGAGTCGCCATATGCGAGCAGCTCAACGACCCTTCCACTACTAAGGGCATGCTGGACAGGGATGTCGTGCGCGTGGTTTCGGGCGGCACGGTGATGGAGGAGGATATCCTCGACGAGCGCGTCGCCAACTATCTCGCGTCGATATTCACAAAGGACGGCGCTTTCGGCGTGGCGTGGTGCGACATATCCACGGGCGAATTCAACGTGTATCAGTTTGAAGGGGACAACTACCTGGACAGGCTGTCCGACCTTATGGGCAGCATATCGCCCGCAGAGGTCATATGCAACGAGGACTTTGTGGGCAAGTATCAGACGCTTGCGTACTTCAAGACGGCGGAAAAGAGAGCGAGGTGCTATCACGATTTTGCCTACGCGCTGTCCGCCGCCACAAAGAAGCTGTGCGCCGCATTCGGCGTGGCTTCGCTTGAGGTGTTCGAATGCGGGGACAAACCCTATGCCGTCGCCGCAGCGGGCGGACTTATGGAGTACCTCGCCCAGACGCAAAAACGCAACCTGAGCCAGCTCAACAAGATAACGCTTGTGCGCGACAAGTCCTTTATGATGCTTGACTCCGCCACCCGCCGCAATCTTGAGCTTACCCAGCGCGCGAGGGACGGGAAGAGACAAGGCTCGCTGTTGAGCGTGTTGGACAAGACGGCTACGGCGATGGGCGCGCGCATGTTGCGCAGGTTTATAGAACAGCCTTTGCAAGACTCCGACAAGATAAACAAGCGCCTCGACGCAGTGGAGGAGCTGACGCTTGACAGGCTCGTGCGAGAAAAACTGTACGAGGCGTTGGACGGCGTGCGCGACCTTGAGCGTCTTAACGGCAGGTTGGCGTACGGCAGCGCTTCGCCAAAGGATCTACTTGCCATATGCGACACGCTTACGGCTATCCCCGCCATAAAGGGTACGCTTGCAGGCGCAAAGGCGCAGCTTCTTAAAAATCTCGATAGTGCAATAAAGCCGCTCACAAAGCTGTGCGCGCTGCTGACAAAGGCGCTGGACAGGCAAAACTGCCTCAACTACAAAAACGGCGGATTTATAGCGCAGGGATACGACAAATCGCTGGACGAGTTGCGCGACATAAAGAACACCGCGCGCAATTGGCTTGCCAACCTCGAGGCTCAGGAAAAGGAGGAGACGGGCATACGCACGCTCAAGATCGGCTTCAACAAGGTGTTTGGATACTATATCGAGGTGTCCAAGTCCTTCCTTGACAAGGTGCCGTATCGCTATCAGCGCAAACAGACGTTGGTGGGCGGCGAGAGGTTTATAACCGAGGAACTGAAGCAGATAGAGGAAAAGATACTCTCCGCCGAGGCAAATTCCGTGTCGCTGGAGGAAAGGATATTTGCTGAGCTTAAACAGCAATGCTTTAATAGCCTTGCGCAACTGCAATCCACCGCTCAGGCGCTCAGCGCGCTTGACGCGATACTGTCCCTTGCAAGCGTGTCCGCACAGAACAAGTACGTCAAACCCGTGATAAACAAAAAAGTGCGCACCCTCAATATCGTCGAGGGCAGACATCCCGTGGTCGAACAGCTGCTGGACAAGGGCGCGTACGTGCCCAACGACACGCTGCTTGACGACGGCGACAACCGCACGATGATAATCACAGGTCCCAATATGGCGGGTAAAAGCACGTATATGAGGCAGGTGGCGCTTATAGTGCTTATGGCGCACATAGGTTGCTTTGTGCCCGCAAAATCTGCTCAGATCGCGCTGACGGACAGGATATTCACTCGCATTGGCGCAAGCGACGATCTAAGCGGCGGGCAGAGCACGTTTATGGTGGAGATGATAGAGGTCGCAACCATCTTAAACTACGCCACGTCGTCCAGTCTGCTTATCCTTGATGAGATAGGCAGGGGCACTTCCACATTCGACGGACTGTCCATCGCGTGGGCGGTGCTGGAATACATAACCAAAAACATTAAGGCAAAGACGCTGTTTGCGACGCATTTCCACGAGCTTACCCAACTTGAGGATCTGCAGGGAGTCAAAAACTACCGCGTGCTCGTAAGCCAGCTGAACGGCTCCATAGTGTTTTTGCACAAGATAGCGCGCGGCGGAGCTTCGCAGAGCTTCGGCGTGGAAGTCGCCTCTCTCGCGGGCGTGTCCAAACCCGTCATTGAGCATGCAAAACGCATCATGCAAAGCCTTGAGGAGGACAGCCGCGGACGGGATACCAACTCCGTGCTTATTGCGGCGGGCAACGCCAAGAAGACGGAACAGCTGAGCATGTTCGAAGCGGGCGAGAGCAAAATAGAAAAGCAACTCAGTGAGATCAATGTGGACAACCTGACCCCGATACAGGCGCTGACGGTACTGTCCGACCTAAAAAAACAACTTGAAAACGAAGGTAAATGACAATGGGAAAGATAAATTTGCTTGATTCAAGCGTATTCAATATGTTGGCGGCGGGCGAAGTGGTCGAACGCCCCGCGTCCGTTGTGAAGGAGCTGGTTGAAAATTCCATAGACGCAGGCGCAACGTCGGTGGACGTGTATATCGAGCGCGGCGGCATAGGCAGGATACAGGTCAGCGACAACGGCGTAGGCATTCTGCCCGAGGATATGCGCAGCGCGTTTTTGCCGCACGCCACCAGCAAGCTGAAAAACATAAAGGATCTTGACAGCATTTCCACACTGGGCTTCAGGGGCGAGGCGCTTGCAAGCATTGCCTCGGTAAGTGAAGTCACCGTCGTGTCCAAGGCGCGCGGCAGACTGTTCGCTTCAAAATTGGCACTGACGGCGGGCAACGTTACGCTAGAGGCGCGCGACAGCCGCAGCGAGGGCACCATCATCACGGTGGACAATCTGTTTTTCAATACGCCCGCAAGGCTCAAATTTCTCAAAAAGCAGATAGGCGAACAGCGCGTTATAGTGGACGTCGTGCGCGAGCTTATGCTTGCAAATCCCGAAGTCGGTATGACCCTGTCCAACGAGGACGGAATACTTCTGAGCGGCGAGGGCGGCAGCCTGAAGGACGCGATAGTCGCCGCATACGACGCAAAGACGGCGGAAGGATTGCTGGAAGTTGACGCGCGCGGCGAGGGCACATACGAGGTGAAAGGATTTATATCCAAGCCCGATTTTGTAAAGCCCAACCGCACATATCAGACGGTGATAGTAAACGGCAGAGTCGTCAAGGATACGCTGGTGCAGACGGCGGTGGAAAAGGCGTACGAAAACTACCTGATGAAAAGGTGTTATCCCATGTTTGTGCTCAACCTTCTGATACCGTTTGACGATGTGGACGTAAACGTGCATCCATCCAAGACGGAGGTTCGCTTTGCGGACAGAAACCGCGTGTTCGGCGCAGTGTACAGGACTGTCAAAGAGGCGCTGGACGCAGCTGCCGGCGCGGACAGAATATATCTCGGCGGCGATAATCTGATTTCCCCCGTAGATGAAGAGGTCAAGCCGCAAGTCAAGGAAGAAGTTGAAGATAGTGACGCTGCAAGCGAACAGCCTGTGGCGGAACAGCCCACGCATATGCTGTTCAAGGATCCGCCGAAGCTGTTCGAGTTACTTGGCGGCGAGGTCGTCAGGGTGTTTGAACACAGCGATGGCGAACTGCACGACAGGGCCATATCGGCATACGACAGCGCAAATATCGACAAGTCCTATTCGCGTATGTCCACTAAGAGCGAGCAGGATGAAGAGGTTGGGCGCGCATTTGACGGCAGGATAATAGGGCAGATATTTGCAACATATCTGGTCGTGGAGCGCGACGAAACGCTGTACATAATTGACCAACACGCCGCGCACGAGCGCATACTGTACGACAAAATAGTCGGCAAATTTGACGCGAGCTACGCGCAGCCGCTGCTCATTCCGTACAAACTTACGCTTACGGGCGACGAGGAGGACTATCTTGAGCGCGTCATGCCCGCGCTGAATAAGCTGGGTTTTGAGATAACAAAGTCCGCCGGATCATATCTGGTGAGGGCGGTGCCGGAACCTGTAAGCAAACTGAATTTTTCCAATTTCTTCGGCGTGCTGTTTGAAAACATATATTCCGAAAGTGATGTCACGCTGGTGGGCTTGCTGAAGGATCAACTTTGTCAGCAGGCTTGCAAGGCGGCAATAAAAGGCGGCGAGGCGCTCTCGCGCGAACAGATAGAGCGCGTCATCACCAACTATCTTGATCTCGACGGCGCCTTGCCAGCAAAGTGCCCGCACGGCAGACCCGCCGTAATAAAAGTGACGAAGCGCGATCTGGAGAAACTGTTCAAGCGCGTCGTCTGACGAAACTGATATGACAAACTACTACAAAAAACCGCATATTTTGTAATACTTGGAGAGGATATGAACTTGCAACCCGTTTATATAGTGGGACCTACGGCGTCCGGGAAATCCGCGCTGGCTATGCGACTTGCAAAGGAACTGGACGGCGTGATAATCTCCGCGGACAGCATGCAAATATACAGGCGCCTCAATATAGGCACCGCAAAGGACAGCTACGATGAGCGACGCGAGGTGGAACATCAGATGATAGATATCCGCGATCCCGACGAGGAATTTTCCGTCGCGGAGTATGCGGAGCTCGCCTCGGCATGCATATCAAACGCGCTTGAGCGAGGCAAATCGCCGATTATAGTTGGAGGCACGGGACTGTATTTTGACGCCTTGCTTTATCCTATGAGCTTCGGCGGCGCCAAAAAGGACGAGCAAGTGCGCGGCTATCTTGAAAAGATCGCCGCGGCTCTCGGTCCCGAAGGATTGCACGATCTGTTGGCGGAGCTGGACAGCGAGGCGGCAGCAAGATTGCACGCAAACGACGTAAAACGCGTCATCCGCGCGCTGGAAGTGGTCATCACCACGGGCAAAACCATGGCGGAAAACGCCGACGTGCGCGAGGATCCCGACGTGATAATAGTCGGGCTCAACACCGAGCGTGAGGCGCTGTATGAGAAAATCAACGCGCGCGTGGACGCCATGTTCGAGCAAGGCCTTGTCGACGAGGCGCTGTCTGTCGGCAGCTTCGAATATCAGTCCATGCAAGCCATAGGTTACAAGGAATTTGCGGGTTGCAACTATTCGGTCATGGACGGCAAATACGTCGTGCCCGACGAGGAACTTGAGGTCATCAAGGACAAAATAAAGCAACACACGCGCAACTACGCCAAGCGCCAACTGACCTGGTTCAAAAAATATTCCTTTGTGAAGTGGTTCGATTGCGCGGACGGCGACGGCGCTATAGAATATATCAAGCAACAACTTGAAAAATAGGGACGATTATGGACGTTAAGGAAGCTCAAAAATTGATAAAGGATTGCGAGGCGGCGCTTGCCGCTCAATTCGCAAGGCTTGACGACATCGCGCTATATAATCAGCGCAAGGTGCTGGACGCATATCGCGCTTGCGAGGTTCAGGCAAGGCATCTTGTGGGAACAACGGGCTATGGTTACGACGACATAGGCAGAGACGCGCTGTGCAAGCTGTACGCGCACATTTTGGGCGCAGAGGACGCCATAGTTTCTCCGAACATAGTGTCGGGCACGCACGCGCTGACGCTTATGCTGTTCGGAGTGCTGAGGCCGGGCGACAAGCTACTTGCGGTGTCCGGTATGCCGTACGACACGCTGACGGACGTCATCTCGGCGGAGGGCAAAGGGTCGCTTAAGGACTTCGGCGTGGCGTTCGACCACATAGATCTTCTTGAAAATGACCTTGTGCCGCAATTTGACTTTGACAAGATAGAGTCGGCGCTCAAGCGCGAAAAGATCAAGGCGGTGTTTGCGGCGCGCAGTCGCGGATACAGCCTGCGGCAGGCAATTTCCGTTGAGCAAATCGCGGAGCTTGTCAGCTTTGTAAAGCGCGTCAGCCCGTCAACTTTGGTGCTTGTGGACAATTGCTATGGCGAATTTGTAGAAAAAATCGAACCCACCGACGTCGGCGCGGACCTCATCGCGGGGTCGCTTATAAAAAATATCGGCGGTGGCATTGCGCCCACAGGCGGATACGTCGCCGGCAAGTCAGACCTCGTTCTGCAGGTCGCGTACAGGCTGACTTCGCCGTCGCTGGGCATGGAGGAAGGCTCGCACCTCAGCGGATATTTGCCGTATTATCAAGGGCTGTTTGTCGCGCCGTCCGTAGTGAGATGCGCGCTAAAAGGTAGCTTGTTGTTTGCAAAGGCGTATTCGGCGCTGGGGCTAAAGACCTTGCCGCGGGACGATATGCCGCCTTATGACATCGTCACCAGCATCGAGCTGGGCAGCGCGGAAAATCTGATAAAATTCTGCGGCGCAATTCAGGACGCGTCGCCAATCGACAGCAACGTCAAACCTATGCCGTGGGATATGCCGGGCTATCAGGATCAGGTCATTATGGCGGCAGGCGCGTTTGTGCAGGGTTCGTCCATCGAGCTTAGCGCCGACGGACCGGTAAAACCGCCGTACGTAGTATACGTCCAAGGCGGCGTAACATATGAACATTCGGTACTTGCGTTGGAACATAC
>CANQNQ010000018.1 GCA_947625225.1 uncultured Clostridia bacterium
CTTCAGTCTGTTTCGCTACGCTCAACATCCAGCTCCCCTTACTAAGGGGAGCCGGCACGGAGTGCCTGAGGGGATTGTTTAACGTACAGCTGGGACAATCCCTTCAGTCTGTTTCGCTACGCTCAACATCCAGCTCCCCTTACTAAGGGGAGCCGGCACGGAGTGCCTGAGGGGATTGCCTAACGTATAGCTTGGGACAATCCCTTCAGTCTGTTTCGCTACTCTCAACATCCAGCTCCCCTTACTAAGGGGAGCCATAAGAGGATGAAAACCGACTAGCCTGAGGGGATTGTTCAACACTTTATCTCATTTTTATTAAGTTTATCCTGCTTAAACCACTGTATATTTATAATTTTTTCCCCTTACATCTGTCCGATTCCCCCGAGGCGTACAAAACATACAGTGTGTCTGCTTTCTTGCGATTTGGGGATTTTGGGCGATATAAATGATTATGCACAAAATATACATTGAGTCAAATTGATTTCATACAAAATGTACGAATTTTTCAAAATTTGTAAGGTTTCAAAAAAGTTTACAAATTTATCATATTTTCCCGATATAGTAGCTTAGAATATCTGTTTTTTTGAGGGGAGGGGCGTGTTTTCGCGCGCCGTCGCGGCGCCCCGCGCCGCCCCGAGGCAAAAAGAATATTTATAAATTTGCAATTTGCTATCGACATTTTCGCATACGCGTGGTATACTAATACTGACAATTGGGCATTGCGGGTGACGCCGCGAAATTAAACAAGCCCAAAAGGAGGAGTTATGAAGAAATTCAATTGGAAATTGCTGCTTGTTGTGGTAATGGTTCTTGTATTGGTCGTGTGCGTCGTCGCGTGCAACAACGACAAGAACAACAACAAGAAGCCCAATAAGCCGTTCGGAGGAGGCACCAACAAGCCCGCATCATATGTGGAGCAGAAGGCCTTTATGGACGATTTGTATGACGTGACCAAGGGCATTGGCAACGAGGGTACTGTCGGATCGGGGCAAGACCTGTATCTTGACATTGACCTTGGCGTAGCGCTTGGCACTCGTTCCGCTGCCACGGCGAGCGACGGCAAGAGGGTGAACCTGGGCATTGCGCTTAAGGGCATCATTGACAGGTCCAACAAAGACGGTCGCAACACCGCACTCGAGGTCAAGCTGAGCCGCACCAACGGCACTATCCTTGATCTCTTTTACGTTGCTGCGGACAACGCTATGTATGTCGAGTTTGGCGGCCAGAAGACCACCGTCAACATCGACCTGATCGGTCTTGACGACATCCTGTTCAACGGCAAGACCGGCCTGTTCAACAAGGACATCACGCTGTACGTCAAGGGCGCCAAGGGCGATACGAAGAAGGGCGACACTGTCGACGAAGCCGGCTACAAGATCGTTGACGGCAAGAGAGTCGACGGCAAAGATCCCAAGATTTTGCTTGACGAAGAGGGCTATCAGCTCAAGAACGGCGAGCGCGTCGTGAAGAGCGGTTCTCCTTTCACCGTCAATGGCCTCATCGACGACATTGCAGGCACCGCCGGCAAGGACTTCGAGGTTGAAGACCTCATCGCAGTCATCGTAGAGAAGTTGGGCGGCCTTGGCGACATCGGCGGCATGCTGGGCACACTTGGCTTCACCGACAAGCAGGGCAACCTTGACCTTTATGCGGCATTGCACAACGACCTGGTCTGCAGCCTGGTCAACATCCCCGCGTCCGAAAACACGGGCAACAACCACAAGGCTATCATCAGCCTGGGACCCAACTCTACGGGCACCATTGGCAGCATGCTGGGCGGCGCGCTTGGCAGCCTCGGCCTTGGCGACAACGACGGTCTTGACGTAGGCATCAGCTTCAAGACCGCGCAGGACGGCGCGCTTGACGGCAGCCTGACTGTCTCCGCCGACTTCGTCATTGATTCCAAGTCTCCCGCTCACGAGTTTGTTGAGCAGAGCGGCAACAAGGACCTGTTCCCCTTTGTGGAGCTGTCCTTCAACAGCCTCAAGTTTGCACCCGCAGCCGGCAAGTCCGTCGCGCCCGCAAACAAGGCTGACTATGCAAACAATTTGCAACTTGTCATTGACGAGCAAATAGACATCACGGGTCTGTATGTTGCAGTCGGTCTTTCTGACGGTGCACCCAAAAACCTCAGACTGTATGCTTCCGCAGATCTCGACCTGAAGAACGTTGAGAACAACACATCTCAAGTCTATGCTTATTTGAAAGTCACCCATGTCAAAAATGACGCGCAAGGTGGTGGCCCGTATGAAATTACGTTTGGCGAAGGCATGCCTTTCGAACTTCTCTACAAGAACGGCGCGTTGACCGTCAGAACCGATCACAAAGCAAGCATACTGAATGTTGCGGGCGGCGCTCTCAACGCAGGTTATGAAATGTTGCTTGCAAACCCCGTAGGCAATCTGATCGACGGTCTGCTTTCCGATCCCAAATATACTGCTCAAAAGGCTGCTTTTGACGAGATGTATTGGCTTATAAAGCCCGATGAGAATGGCGAGGGCGGCAAGTGGAATACCGGCTTCCAGGGCGTTACGATAAACAACCTTCCCATGAAGAATATCATCGACATGATAGGCGACGCTATCAGCGCACCCAAAGCGGAAGAGCCTGAAACTCCTCCCACTTCCGGACAAGAGCCGGCTGAGGAAGCACCCGCAGAACCTGCACTCAAACTTGACATCAAGACCGGCAAGGGCAACATCCTGACCACCATCATGTATGCAATTCAGCTGATCGACAGCGATCCCGGCGTCCTCAACCTGACCTCTAAAGACGGTCTTGTTGGCACTATCGTCAAATTCGGTAAACTCGCAATGGGCGTCAGCGGCACTGATTGGGATGTCGAGAAGCTTATTCCCGCTATGACAACTTACATTGATGGACTTCTCAAGGGTCTAACCGGCGGCGCAGGCGGCGTGAAAGAAGTGTTCGTACTTGAAGGCATTACGACAAATGATATAATCGAGCGTATGGTGACTGCGTTTGAGGAGAAGTCCGACGCGATTAAGATCAACTTTGACTTCACCGAGGGCTTCAATTGGGACATCAAGCTTCTCATTCATGAGGATCCAGAAATCAGCATTTCCTGGAAGTCTGAAATCGGCTTTGGTTCAGTGGCTGTCGTTAAAGACATCAAAGAACGTATAGCTGAAAATAAAGCCGCATTGGATACTGCAGTTGCGGAAGGCGGCTCTCTCTACGTGGCTGATGCAACAGCAAGGTCGAAGAGAGACGCTGCTCAAGCAACTTATCGTGATACCAATGAGTATAAAGAATGGAATAGATTGAATAGTGCGGTGAAATCAGCAAAACAATCTTGGACATATGATCTTGTTGGTAGTCCTCTCTTGGAGTTGTCTACAGGTATCAATCAATACATTGACGGAGTTGGTTTCTTCAATGCAGTGTGGGAATATATGAGAGCAAAGTATTTTGTCGAGAAAGATGATTCCGCCGAAAATAAGGCTGCTTTAACGGCTGCTGAAAATGCATTGCTTGATCTCTTCCGTGGTGATTCTCCAAAATTGAAGTTGAAAGATGGTAAGAGCCTTAATGATGTTACAGCAGCTGCAGACATGCAGTATGAAACATTTAAGACGACCAATGGCAAGAATGAATGGGATTTGGTTGCTGCAACCGCGGCAAACGAAGCTACACAAGCCTACAAAGACTATACTGCCGCACAAGCAGAACTTGATAAAGCAGCAGCAATGCTTGCCAACGCTCGTGAGCAACTTACAGTCTATACAAGATATACCAAACTGACTGAGGCTGATGATTTTGCAACAGCTGTGGAGGAGAAAAATATTCCCGGTTTGAAGCAAACGGATGATGCGTGGTGGGCAGCATTGAAGACGCTCACTGACTACATTGACGGTGAAATTGCAAAAGTCAAAGACGCTTCACAACTTGATAACATCAACAGCAAGTATACGGCTTATCTTGATCTCAGCAAGATTTCTAACAGTATAATTAACGGTAAACTTGCTTCGTACCTCAAGTATTCTGACACCAAGAAAGATGGCCAGAAAGATTATACTTCATCTTTCAAACCCACATCGGAAGCAAAAGCACTTGCCAAAGCGCTCTATGCAGGTATCTACGGCGCCGATTCTTCCGAGAAGACAGAGGATGATTATGTAGCTGAAGTCTTGGCAAAAATTGGTGTAGAAGGTGAAAGCACATTGATTAATCAGGCGTTTATAGATGCTTATTGCGCCGCATTTGATCAATCTTATAATGGTGCCGGCACTGTTACAGCAACTGCCAACGTATATCAAGCTGGTATAACATCGATTTCAGAAATGTATGTCTGGTGCGAGATCACGCTGTAATTTGCACATCACTCTCGAGTGATGTCTCCGCGCGGAATCTTTTTCCGCCCCGCGTCACTCTCGCTGAATCCATCAGCTCAAGGCTCCCTTTAATCAGGGAGCCTTTCTTTTTATTTGCGCCGGATGAAAATTTCGCTACGCTCAATTTTGCGCAAACGTTGTGCAGATTCGCTCACGCGAAGTCTTGCACCGCGGGAGCTTTGTCCCGCTGTCGGTTTACCGCCACCACTCCCGTAAGGGCTTGCAGCCCAAGGAAACCTTTGCCTGCAAGGAATTTATATTTTTCCCTTTCTACAACTGCTCGGTTGTTCATACTAATAAAATCTTGCTCCTTGTTTTTCTGTTATCTCTCTTTCTCTTTTCAAGGCTCCCTTCGGGGTCCCCAAGCAAATGAGCTTGCGAATTTGTTGGGGTTAAAGCTGGGGAGCTGGTAGCAAGCAAATTTTGCTTGCTACCTGAGGGGATTGTCACTCTCATCAAGTGCGCACACCCTATCACTTTTTTCTTCTTTTTTTCTCCTCTCCCACCTTTCCTCCGCCCGACCACCCGCCCCTTTTTTTCAAGTGGATAAATTATATCTCTTCCTCTCTCTGTTATCATTTCCCAAACTTCTGATGTTTCCTCTCTCACCTCGTTCAACCCCACCCACCCTTTAAGGATTTATTTTATGAGAGGGCAGTTGTTTCACAACTATTACCTCTATGAGAGTTCAGCTCTTCCACTTAGGGGACGGAGGAACACCGCTTGAAATGTTAGATTTGTTCTCAACAAATGTAACATTTTCCCTCCGTCCCCAAAATTTTCCTCAAGTTAGTTCTTCCTCTCTCTCTTCTTTTCCCCCTCACTCTCTTTCTCTCTCTATTTTTTTCATCTCCCAACCCACCCTTTTTTAAGTGGATAAAATAGGGTAGTGTTTTCACTTATCCTCTCTATTTCCATTTCCAAAACATATACTTTCTATCTATTCTCTCTACAATCCCTTCAGGCACTCCGTGCCAGCTCCCCTTGCTAAGGGGCGCCTTGATCATGTAGGGCAGTTGTTTCACAACTACTTCTTCTATCTAACATTCTTTATCTCTCCCTCCCGCCCTTTTTTTTTCATTCGGATAAATAATATACTTCCTCTCTCTACAACTGCTCGGTTGTTCATACTAACGTCAGTCATTTCTTCCTCTCTCTCTTCTTTTCCCCCTCACTCTCTTTCTCTCTCTATTTTTTTCATCTCCCAACCCACCCCTTTTTCAATCGGATAAAATAGGGTATGATAGGGCAGTTGTTTCACAACTACTTCTTCTATCTCAACTTACTTACAACTCCAACTTCTCAAAACCCTTTTCTTCTTTTCAAGTGTGCACAACCATGTAGTTTATCTTATCTACAATCCCTTCAGTTTGCCCCGCAAACAGCTCCCCTTACTAAGGGGCGCCTTGATCATGTAGGGCAGTTGTTTCACAATTACTTTCTCTATCTCAACTTATACATTACCCACTTATCAAACGTTTTCATTTTTTCAAGTGTGCACAACCTATCACTTGCACATCACCCCGAAGTGATGTCTCCGCGCGGATCCCATTTCCGCCCCCGCGTCACTCTCGCTGAATCCATCAGCTCAAGGCTCCCTTTAATCAGGGAGCCTTTCTTTTTATTTGCGCCGGATGAAAATTTCGCTACGCTCAATTTTGCGCAAACGTTGTGCAGATTCGCTTACGCGAAGTCTTGCACGGCGGGAGTTGCGTCCCGCTGTCGGTTTACCGCCACCACTCCCGTAAGGGCTTGCAAGCCAAGGAAACCTTTGCTTGCAAGGAATTTATCTTTTCTCCGCTCAGGGGACTTCATCGGGGTCCCCGCAAAATTACGCAGTGATTTTGTGGGGTAAAAAATCGGGGTCCCCGCAAAATTACGCAGTGATTTTGTGGGGTGATACTAGGAACACCGCTTTTCCTCTCAGGGGACGTGAGCAACACCGCCTGAAATGTTAGCTCGCTCGCGAGGTAACATTTTTGCTCCGTCCCCAATTTTAACGTCTGGATTTAGTTTTACATTGGACGGAGCAGGGGACGTGCATCTGATTTAAGCGATCGTTTTCCGATTAGTAAAAACATGTTATTTTCTTTCCTCTGTTGGGGACGGAGCAAAAATGTTAAATTTGCCTATGTCAAATCTAACATTTCAAGCGGTGTTCCTCCGTCCCCCTAAGCGGACTAAAGTATTAGAAGTCGAATACATTAGAATTTTCAGTGCGCACAACCATGTACTTTATCTTTTTCATAATTCTATTTGTTCTAATTCCGTGCAAATGCGCAGAATTAAAACTGAAGAGATCTGATATCAAATTCGACTCGTGCAACTTTGGAAAAATTGTTGACAAAGCGGAATGAATGTATTACAATTGTAATACAATATAACAGGAGGGACAAACTATGGTTTTGACATTGAGAGTGAATGACAAGGAGCGCTCTTTGATTGAGCAAACCGCAAAGGTCTACGGCATGAGCATGTCGGAGTTTATGCGCCACGCCATTTTTGAGAAGTTGGAGGACGAATTTGACCTCAAGGCGTACAAGGAAGCAAAGGCAGAGTACGAGAAAAATCCTGTTGTTTACACTTTCGACGAAGTGAACGAGATGTTGGGCATTTCCGATGATCTGAAGGGATAAAACGCTATGGATAAGCATTATTCGGTGGCATATACGGAGCACGCAATAAGGCAATTCAAAAAGCTGGACAGGCAGACGCAAGTTTTGATACAAAGGTGGATAATCAAAAACCTTGATGGCTGCGCAGATCCGCGCGTGCACGGCAAGGCATTGACCGCAAACAGGGTCGGACAGTGGCGGTATAGAATCGGCGATTACAGGCTGATTTGCGAGATCGAGGACGACATCGTCCGCATTTTGGTGCTGGAAGTCGGGCACAGGAAGTACATATACGATTGAACCGCATATCGAGGTATAATATGACAGAACATCATGATATTGGGGCTGGAGTGGAGCAGCGTCGCCCCAATGCCGAAACGATTGCCGCTATGCAAGAGGCTTTGCAAATCGAGGCTCATCCCGAAAAGTATAAGAGCTATCGCGACATGGAGTCCCTCAGAGCTGCGCTTATCAACTCCGCGCTGGACGACATCGACAACGGCGCAGTCCCCATGGACGGGAAGGAGTTTTTCGACTCGATGAAAACCAAGTATAACAAATAATCTAGAATTTTCCTCATTTTATGGCGCCCCTTAGTAAGGGGAGCTGCCATCTCCGATGGCTGAGGGGATTGTCTTTTATCTTAGTTTGCACAAGCATGTACTTTTTCCAATTGGGTATAAAAAAATCGGCTGACCGCAACTGCGGGCAACCGATTTTTGGTATGAGGTAAGCTCAGCGGTCGGTGCGCATCAAAGCTTTCAAATCCATGCGAGTGTAGCAAAAACGCAATATATCTACGCTCTTTGCCTCCTCGTCGATGAAGTATATCAGCACGTAATTTTCCACAGGCATGTGGCGAATTTGCGCGTCCGTCACCAAAAATATTTTGCAGTCTGCAGCCGAGTAAGGAAATCAGCACGCAATATCTATCGCATGCTGTATCTTGTCAAGCAATGAAACCGCCACTCAAAATTGCTGCGCGCCGGGCGCTTTGCTGTTTGCAAAGTTTTAAGGCACTTCGCAATTTTATCGCCACTACCGCGCATAAAAATTTTAACGCTTCATAATATCCGCATCCGCGTATATGATTCAGCTAATTTTTATGCTTGGTTATTTCAAGCGGTGGTCCTCCGTCCCTAAGTGTATTCAGTCGGCTGCATACTTCTTCCTCAATCTGTCCATCGCGGCGGGGCCGTCAAGCAGCTCGCCCCTGTCGGCTTGCGCCTTGCCTGCCATTATCTTGGCGTGCATGTCGGCCTGCTCCAGCCGCTGTTCGTAGGCGGCAATGCTCATCACCACCATGTCGCCATAGCCGTTTTTGGTGACAAAAATAGGCTCGTTGGTGGCGTTGCACATCTCGGACAGCTTGGTAGTGTCCCTCAAATCGCGTATAGGTATGATCTGCGGCATATAATTCCTCCGATTTATTATACTTTATTGTGTCACAATTGTAGCACAATTATGCAACGATGTCAAGAGATATTATTTTAGAAAGTGCAGCCATTTTGTATATGAGTTATGTTTTCCACATAAAAAATCAAATTTTGGTCAAAAGCGTTGTCAGCAATAAAAAGTTGTGATATAATACAAAAATAATTTTACAGGTGCGCGTATGTTCAGCATGACCGGCTATGGCAAAGGGGTCGCCTCGGAGGGCGGCAGATCCCTCACCGTGGAGCTCAAATCCGTCAATCACAGATACCTCGACCTGGGCTTGAAGCTGCCCAGAAATTTGTTGTTTTTGGAGGACGCGCTCAAGTCGCGCATTACCTCAAGGCTGTCGCGCGGGCATGTGGACGTGTTTTTGACCTACGAGCAGCCGATGTCCGACGCGGGCGTGTACGTCGCGGACGTAGCGCTGGCAAACAGCTATGTATCCGCCGCTTCAGCGCTCAATTCCGCGCTGGATACGCCGCTTGAAAACGACCTTACGCTGACCACGCTGCTTAAGGCTCCCGACGTGATGGTGCGCAAACAGCCCGCCGAGGACGAGCAATTGCTTGTCAAACTCGCCGAGCAGGCTGTGGACGAAGCGCTTGACAACTTGCTGGCTATGCGCGGGCGCGAGGGGGCGGCTCTCGAGGCGGATATATCCCTCAAGCTGGACAGCATCGCCGCGGCGGTGGACGTCATCGCTGAGCTGGCTCCCGCGGTGGCGGAGGGCTACAGGATCGCCCTCAACGCGCGCATTGCGGAGGCGGTGGCTCCGTCCGCCGTGGACGCTCAGAGGCTGGCGACGGAAGTGGCGCTGTTTGCCGATCGCTGCGCAATTGACGAGGAGCTGACGCGCCTCAGAGCGCATATCGCCGCAATGAGAAAACTTATTGCCGAAACCGACGAGCCTGTGGGCAGAAAAATGGACTTTTTGGTGCAGGAATTCAACCGCGAAGCAAATACCATCGCTTCAAAGGCGAACGACCTTAAAATCACCAACAAGGTGCTGGAAATCAAAAACGATATAGAAAAAATGCGCGAACAGGCGGCAAATATAGAATAACGTCAGGAGGGTTTGCCCCCTTGGCGCGCCTTGGGGACGACATGGTTATGGACAAACAACATGGTATGCTTATAGTGGTCTCCGGGTTCAGCGGCGTGGGCAAGGGCACAGTCGTCCAACACGTGTTCCAGTCGCTGCCGAATATCCAATTTTCCATATCCTGCACGACGCGCAAGCCGAGGCAGGGCGAGGAAAACGGCGTGGATTACTTCTTTATCACGCCAGAACAGTTCGAGCGTAAAATCGCGGGCGGCGAGTTTGTGGAGTATACAAAAACCTTCACCAACTACTACGGCACCCTGAAGAGCGAGATCGACGCACCCATATCCAAGGGCGTCGACGTGCTGCTGGAAGTCAACGTCGTGGGCGCGCGCAACATCAAGGCGATGTACCCCGACTGCGTGTCCGTGTTTATCAAGCCGCCATCCCTCGCCGCGCTTAAAGCAAGACTTATAGGCAGAGGCTCCGAGACCCCCGACAGCCTCGCCCGCCGCTTGAAGGAGATAGAGTCCGAAAGCCGCGAGATATGCAACTACGACTACGTCGTGACCAACAACATCGCCTGCACCTGCGCGGACGAAATCGTCAACATAATAAGAAGCGAGCACCTCAAAGTGTCCCGCCAATGTATAGAAAATTTATTCAGTTCGGAGGAATAACCGTATGATGATCGATCCCCCCATCGACAAACTTATCAAAAAGGCAGAATGCAGATACGCGCTGACCTGCGCCGTCGCAAAACGCACAAGAGAACTTGTCACCAGCGAGAGCAACTACCTCGCCGAAAGCGGCGAAAAGCCAATCTCCCTCGCGTGCAAGGAGATCTACGACGGCCGCATCGTCATTGTGCACGACTGATATGCTGTACGGGAAGAACGTTGTGCTTGGCGTGAGCGGAGGCATCGCATGCTATAAGGCGTGCGAGGTTGTCTCTCGCCTCAAAAAGTTGGGCGCGGGCGTGGACGTCATCATGACCGAAAACGCGACCAAGTTTGTCGCGCCGCTCACTTTCCAGACCCTCGCCAAGTCCGCCGTAGTGCTGGACGCGTTCGAGCCCGTAAAACACTTCGACATAGGGCACATCTCCCTCGCCAAAAAGGCGGATATCCTCGTCGTCGCGCCCGCAACCGCCAACGTCATCGCGAAGTTTGCAAACGGCGTCGCCGACGATATGCTGTCCACCACCTACCTCGCTTGCAACGCGCCAAAGCTGATTTGCCCCGCGATGAACACCGCTATGTACGAGGACGAGGCTACCGTCAACAACATGCGCGTCCTCGCCGAGCGCGGAGTGCAATTTGAGGAGCCGTCCTGCGGCCCTCTTGCGTGCGGCGACGTGGGAAAGGGCAGACTTGCCGAGCCAGAACAGATCGTGGACAGGATAGTGCGGCTGCTGACTCCCGTGCAGGACCTCGACGGCAAGCGAGTGCTTGTCACCGCGGGCGGCACAGAGGAGCCCGTTGACAGCGTGCGCGTCATCACCAATCGCTCCTCCGGCAAGATGGGATTTGCCATCGCAGAGGAATGCGCCGAGAGAGGCGCAAGCGTTGTGCTGGTGCGCGGAAATACGTCCGTGCCGTCGCCGCGCTGCCTCGAAAAGGAGATAGCCGTAAAGACCACCGCCGAGATGTACGACGCCTGCCTCGCCGAGGCGGACGAGTGCGACATATTTATCATGGCGGCAGCCCCAGCGGACTACCGCGTGGATGGACGTACGCATGGCAAGCTGAAGGCGGATACGATAGATTTACACCTCGTCAAAAACCCCGACATCGCCGCCGCGCTCGGACAGCGCAAAGGGGACAAAAAGCTGGTGATTTTCGCCGCCGAAACCAATGACGCAGAGTCCTACGCAATTCAAAAACTTGAAAAGAAACATGCCGACGTCGTAGTTGCCAACGACGTGACCGCCACGGGCGCGGGCTTCGACGTCGACACCAATATAGCCACCATAATTTCCGCTAACGGCAAGCGCGTCGAGAGCGGACTTGTAAGCAAGCGAGAACTTGCAAAAATGATTGTAAATACGGTGCTCGCATGATACTTGAAGTGATCGTGGACATCTCAAACAGCGAGGTCGACCGCTGCTTCGATTACGTCGGAGACGACGTTCCGCTTGGCAGTCGGGTTTTGGTAGAATTCGGCAAAAAGCGCCTCATCGGCTTCGTCATAGGCAAAAAACAGACCAGCGAGCTTGCCAACCTCAAGCAGGCGCAATATCTTGATACACCAATCAGCTCCGAGCAGTTGGAGCTTTTATATTTTCTGAGAAAGTCCTACAACCTGCGCTACATCGACGTGCTTAGATTGTTTGTCCCCGCAAAGCTGAGGGAGGAGCGCGACCCCGAATTTTCCCGCAAATACCTCACAGTGGACGACGAGCGCCCCCTTGAGCAACTTGTCGAGATAGTTGGCAGCCGCGCTCAGAAGCAGCTTGAAGCGCTCAAATACCTTGCGGCAAACGGCGGACAATTTCTCAATGTGATGGTCGCCAAATTCGGCGTATCCGCCGTAAACGGCTTGCGCGATAAGGGCGTGGTCGTAGAGAGCAACGTTCACGAGCGCTCCACGCCGATGGGCACGCTTGCGCGCGACAAGAAGCATGTGATCCTTACCCCCGCGCAGCAGGACGCCGTAAACCGCATCACGGACGGCAAGGGCGTGTTTTTGCTTCACGGCGTGACGGGATCGGGCAAGACGGAAGTGTACGAGTGCGTCATCGAAAATATGCTTGCCAAGGGCAAAAGCGCGATCATGTTGGTGCCCGAAATATCGCTTACTCCGCAAATGCTTGGGTTGTTCCGTGCAAGATTCGGGGATAAAGTAGCGATTTTGCACAGCGGCCTGAATGCAAGCGAGCGTTATGACGAATGGAAGCGCCTAAAGACAGGCGAGGCTACCATCGCCATAGGCGCGCGATCCGCAATCTTTGCGCCTCTTGAAAACATAGGAGCGATAATAATCGACGAGGAGCACGATACCAGCTATCTCAGCGAATCCAACCCGCGCTACGACACCAAGAGCGTGGCGGAGTACAGGTCGGCGCTCAACGGCGCGGTGCTGGTGCTCGGTTCGGCTACGCCCGATATGGAGAGCTATCTGAAAGCCAGCGAGGGCAAATATCAGCTTATAACGCTGTCCGAGCGCATTTCAAAATATTCTTTGCCCGAAATGGAAATAGTGGATATGGTGCAGGAGTTCCGCTCCGGCAACAGGTCTATGTTTTCCGTCGCGCTCAAGGACGCCATAGGAGAGACGCTTGAGAGAGGAGAGCAGGCAATGCTGTTTCTCAATCGCCGCGGCTTTGCGTCCTTCATCCGCTGTCAGGAGTGCGGCTACGTCGCCAAATGCGAGGACTGCGACATCTCGCTGACCTATCACAAAGAGGACAACGAGCTGAAGTGTCACTACTGCGGCAGGCGCTACCACGCGCTGACCAAATGCCCCAATTGCGGCAGCGACCGCATAAAACAGGGCAAGATAGGCACCGAAAAGGTCGTCGAAGAGCTAAAAAATATATATCCCAAGGCGCGCGTGCTGCGCATGGACAACGATACCACCACCCGCAAGGACAGCTATTTCAAGATATTGTCCTCATTTGCGGCGCACGAGGCGGACGTGCTTGTGGGCACGCAGATGATAGCCAAGGGGCACGACTTTGGCAACGTCACGCTGGTGGGAATATTGGAGGCGGACGCGGCGCTGTACTTCAGCGACTATCGTTCCTCCGAGCGTACCTTCCAGCTCATCACGCAGGTGGCGGGCAGAGCGGGCAGAGCGGACAAAAAAGGCCGCGTAATTTTGCAGACTTACGCGCCCAGACACTATGTGTTCAGATTCGGCAAAAGCTACGACTACATAGGCTTTTGGAAGAAGGAGATCAACACCCGCATGGTCACCAAATTCCCGCCGTACACAAAGATAGTGCGCGTGCTTGTGACTTCGCCCGAGGAGCAGGACGCGGTGGACAGCACTCGTAGCGTGTATAAGGCGGTGCGCGACATAGAGGCTGCAAGCGGCAAGTTTGTGTATCTCGGCGCGGCGCGCTCCCCGGTGACGCGCATGAACGGGCTTGTGCGCTACCAGGTGATGATGCGCATATCCAACGAGCAATTTCCCTCCGTCATCGGCGATATTTACGCCGCGGCGGACGGATTTAGACCCAAAAAAGGAAATATATTTGTGGAGATAAATCCGCAAAGCCTCATATAAAAGGAAAAAGCTATGGCAAAGCGAATTATTGTAAAAGTTCCCGATCCCATCCTCACAAAAAAGTGCAGAGTGGTGGAAAAATTCGACGAAAAACTGTGGACGTTGCTTGACGACATGAAAGAGACCGTCCGTGACGCCGACGGCGCAGGACTTGCCGCTCCGCAGGTGGCGGTGCTTTGGCGCGTGTGCGTGGTGGACACCGAGGACGGCTACTTCGAACTTGTCAATCCCGTGCTGAAATATCACAGCGGGGAGCAGATAGGTATGGAGGGCTGTCTGTCCGTGCCCAACAAATGCGGTAAGGTCGCTCGTCCCATGAAGATAAACGTCACGGCGCAGGACAGATACGGCAACGTGCAGAAGTATCGCGTCAAGGGCTTTACCGCGCGCGCGTTTTTGCATGAAATGGATCACCTTGACGGCATCGTGTATACCTCAAAAGCCATTGAGATCTCAAACGAGGAAAAATGAAAATAGTGTTTATGGGCACTCCCGATTTTTCGGCGATCGTGCTTGAAAAACTTCATCAAAAATATCCCGTATGCGCCGTCTGCACAGGCACGGATAAGCAGATAGGCAGGGGGCACAAGACGCTTCCGTCACCGCTTAAGGTCGAGGCGCAGAAGCTGGGCATACCCGTGCTGCAATTCGATAAGGTGTCCCGCGATGGGCTGGAGAGCCTTAAAGCCATCGCGCCGGACGTGATAGTGACGGCGGCGTTTGGACAGATATTGTCGGAGGCGTTGCTTGAGGTGCCCAAGTTCGGAGTGCTCAACGTGCATGCATCCTTGTTGCCCAAATACCGCGGCGCGTCCCCCATACAGTGGGCTATCCTCAACGGAGAAAGGGAGAGCGGCGTGACCATAATGCGCACCGTCAAGGCGGTGGACGCGGGGGACATACTGCTTGCAAAACGTACTGATATACGCGAGGGCGAGACCGCGGGCGAGCTGTTTGAAAGGCTTGCGTTGCTCGGCGGCGAGGCGATAGTGGAGGCGATGGGTCTGGTTGAGAGCGGCAACGCCACATTCACCGCGCAGGACGAGAGCGAGGCTACGCATTGCGGCATGATCACCAAGGCGGACGGCAGGATCGACTTTGACGTGACTGTGCGCAAGCTGGACTGTTTCGTCAGGGGAATGGATCCGTGGCCGTCGGCGTATACGTCGCTTAACGGCAAGTTGCTCAAGGTGTTTGCCGTAGAGGACGTGTCGGAAAGCTATAGGACGGCGATGTCGGGTACGGTGCTTGCCGCAGACGACAGGCGCGGTTTGGTAGTGGCAGTCAAGGACGGCGCGGTAAGGTTGCGCGAGGTGCAGGCGGAAGGCTCAAGACGAATGAGCGACAGTGACTTTTTGCGCGGCAATCCCGTGGCGATAGGGAGCATTTTGTAAGTATGAGAAAGCACATCTATCAGGCATGCGAAGCGCTCAAGAGAGTGTACATAACGGGTGAACAGCTGGAGGTGGTAGTGATGTCTTCCTCTCTTTCGCCAATGGCAGTGAAGCTGGTGTACGGCGTGCTTGAAAACGATGTGAAGACGGAATATATCATATCACGACTTGTGCAGGACAGGCCGCGCGGAATGACGCTTATTTTGCTAAAAGTGGGAGTTTATGCGCTGATATCGCTTGATGAAGTGCCAAAATTTGCCATTGTAAGCGAATGCGTCGAGGTAGCAAAGCGCCTTGGAAAGGGCGATCAGAGCGGCTTTGTAAACGCGGTGTTGAAGCGCGTTGCGGAGGATAAATACAGCTTGCCAAAGCCGACCGATGAGGACTATCTCAGCGTTAATTTTTCAAAGCCGCAGTGGTTTGTGGACGCGCTGATAAAGGAGTTCGGGGCGGACGTCGCGCGCGATATACTCGCTCAGCCCGTCGTCACCGACGAGCATATCAGAGTCAATGCAAGGCTTTCAAGCCTTGAGAATGTTAAGAACGCGCTGAGGGCGGACGGCGAGGATTTTGCCGAAAGCGAAGCGGGCGGTCTTTGCGTGAGGGTGTCTCCCACAGTGCGCAGGCTGTTCAACGAAGGCGCGATCACCTATCAGGCGGCGTCGAGCATGCTTGCTGTGCGCGCCATGGCTGTTCAAAACGGCAAGAGTGTGCTGGATGTGTGCGCCGCGCCGGGCGGCAAGGCAATATATATTTCGGAGCTGTGTCCGGACTCAAAAGTACTGGCGCTGGACGTCAACTCGCACAGGGCGTCGCTGATGTCCAACTACGTCAAACGCATGCGCGCCGTCAACGTCGAGACGGGCGTTGCAGACGCACTGAAGCCCGACGGCAGGTACTTTTTGCACGGCGGCTACGACTACGTACTGGCGGATGTGCCGTGCTCATGCATCGGCATGTTCAGACGGCATCCCGACACCTTCCTCAAAAAGAGGCAGGACCCGGCGGAGCTGCACGCGCTTCAAAGCGGCATATTGCGCAACGCGGCGCAGGCGGTGAAACCGGGCGGTGTGTTAGTGTACTCCACCTGCACGCTTTTCAGGGCGGAAAACGGCGACATAGTGGACGGATTGCTTAAGGGCGGCAAATTCAAAAAGGAGCATATTGCGGGCTTTGAAAACATAGACGGCGGCAGATACGCCGACAACGACGGCGCGATCACCGTCATCCCGCACGGCATATACGACGGATTTTACATCGCGCGGCTGAGGAGGATGGCATGAGCGGCGAAAGGACTGTATTGCTGGGCATGCCCCCCGCGAAGATAGCGGAATTTTTGCCGAATTGTCCGCGCTACAGCGCCGTGCAGATAGCGGGATTTTTGAACGATGGCAAGGATTTTGACGAGATGACTTCCTTAAAAAAGGAGCTTCGCGCCTACCTCGAGAAAAACTTCGTTGCGAATCCCGTGCGCATAATCAGGACTTTTGAGGGCGCTTCGGGCACCAAGAAGTACCTGTTTAAGCTGACGGACGGCAACCTCATCGAGGGCGTATACATGCCGCACGACTACGGCGACACGCTGTGCCTCAGCACGCAGATAGGCTGCAGAATGGGCTGCACCTTTTGCGCGAGCGGGCTGGACGGACTGCTACGCAACCTCTCCGCCGAGGAGATGCTGGGGCAGGTGATAGCCGCCAATCGCGATAACGGCGGTACTTGCAAGCGTCGCGCGGTGACCAATCTGGTGCTGATGGGCAGCGGCGAACCCTTTGACAACTACGACAACGTGCTGCGCTTTCTGGATATGGTGAGCGGCGAAGATGGCATAAACATAAGCGAACGCAACATTTCGCTGTCCACATCTGGGCTTGCGGACAAGATAAGACGCTTTGCCGACAGCGGGCACAAAGTCACGCTGTCCATAAGTCTGCACGCGCCGTTTGACGAGCTGCGCACTTCGCTGATGCCCGTCAACAAGGCGTACAATATCGCGCAACTTATATCCGCGGCGAGATACTACTTTGAGCGCACGGGCAGGCGGGTCATATTTGAATACACGCTGATCGCGGGGGAGAACGACTCCGACGCCTGCGCGCAGGAGCTGGCAAGGCTTACGCGCGGATTCCCAACCCACGTCAACCTCATAAGGCTTAACGAGGTGAAGGAAAGGGCACATACCTCTCCCACCGAGGACATGACGGAGGCGTTTTTGAAAAAGCTGGAGAGGCTTGATGTATCCGCCACGATAAGACGCAGCCTGGGCAACGACATAGAGGGGGCGTGCGGGCAGCTTCGCCGCAGATATATTGAAGAAAATGAGGAACAAACAGGCAATCTAACCGAATGAAAACCTACGAGGGCAGAGTTATAAAGGCGGTAGCCTCCAAGTTTTTTGTGGACGTTGAGGACGGCGTCAAAGTGTGCTTTGCCCGCAAAAAGCTCAAGCAGGACGGCATAATCTTCGTGGGCGATTACGTGACCGTGCAAAAGGACAGGGACGCGTTTGTCATCGACGAGGTTTCGCCCCGTAAAAACTGCCTCATCCGCCCATACGTCAGCAACGTGGACGTGTGCTTCATCGTGATCGCGCCCGAACCGCAGCCCGATCTGCTGCTTGTGGATAAAGTTATAGTCAACTGCCATCAACAGGGCATTAAGCCCGTTCTTGTCAAAAACAAGTGCGACATGGGGCACATTGACGCCTCGGAATATAGCGACGTGCTGGACGTTGTGGAGTGCAGCGCGGCAAGCGGTGAGGGCATAGAAGAGTTGGCAAATATGCTGCGCGGCAACACCGTGTGCTTTGCGGGACAGTCCGCCGTGGGCAAAAGTTCCCTCATAAACGCGTTGCTTGACAGCGACGTGCTGGAGGTGGGCGAGCTTGCCAAAAAGATACGTCGCGGCAAAAACACCACACGCAGGACGGAGATATTGTCCGTTGGCAACGGCGCGTACGTGGTGGACACCTGCGGATTTTCCATGCTGGAGGCGGTGGACATCCCGCCCGAGGAGTTGCGGCTGTATTTTGACGATCTGGAGGCGTTCAGGCCGCAGTGCCGCTTCAATATGTGTACGCATACCTCCGAGCCCGATTGCGCGGTAAAGGCGCACGTCGGCAAGGAGATAGGAGAAGGCAGGTATCAAAGATACCTGACAATATACGGCGAGCTGGTAGAGCGCCGTGAAAACAAGTACAACTGAGGGGGATATTATGGCAAACGAAACTTGTTTGCAACTCAAAAAAGCGCTGTACGACGCGCGGCACATGCTGGTTGCGCCGTCGATCCTGTCCGCAGACTTCGGCAAAATGGCGGAGGCGGTGGCAAACGTCAAGCGTTGGGGCGCGGATATAGTGCATTGCGATGTTATGGACGGCGTTTACGTGCCCAATATCACATTTGGCATGCCGATGGTAAGGGATCTTAGGAAGTATACGGATCTGCCGCTTGATGTGCATCTGATGATAACGCGGCCGGAAAAGTTTGTCAAACGCTTTGCGGAGGCGGGCGCGGACATCGTTACCTTCCACCCGGAAGCGTGTGAGAGCAAGGCGAGCGCCAATGACGCGCTGGATATTATCCACGAGTGCGGCAAACTGGCGGGCGTGGTCATCAACGCGGATATGCCGACCGAGCTCGCGCTGCCTTATCTCGATAGGGCGGACATTGTGCTTATCATGACCGTGCAGGCGGGCTTCGGCGGACAGAGCTTCAAGGCGGAATGTCTTGAAAAAGCCAAGTATTACGACGATATAAGGCGCGAACGCAAGCTGAACTACCTCATTGAGGTGGACGGCGGCGTGTGCGGCGGCAACGCGGCGCAAGTGAAAGCGGCGGGTGTGGATATTGCCGTTGCGGGCAGCGCGGTGTTCAAGGCAACCGATCCCGCGGCTGAAGTGAAAGCCATAGGAATATAAATAGTAAATCATGGACGGACGCAAGTCCGTCTTATTTTTTAAGTAACATTTGAAGGGATTTGTTCATAGGTTGAATAAAAAACGGAGGGCGTATGACCAAGATAGTTTGCATAAATCCGCCTAAGCCCATCAAGGCTATCCTAAGATTTGTAAAGCGCGCGTGCGCGCGAAAGTAGGCGGAAAAATTCTCCTTATTTGCAAAAGAAGGAAAAACGGGAGTTCGCTCCCGTTTTTGCATAAAAAAAGAGCGCCGTGCGGCGCTCGAATTTTTTTGACTTATCAGGCACGGTCAACTTTTTGTGCGCGCAGACAACGCGTGCAGACATAGACCTCTTTCACGCCGCCTGTAGGAGTGTTGACCTTGACCTTTTGCACGTTGGGAGTCCAACTGCGGCGGGTCTTTCTGTGGCTGTGGCTGACGGCGTTGCCGCTCATTCTGCCTTTTCCGCATACACTACAAACTCTGGACATATCACTGTACCTCCTGCTTTTGAACGTTAGTATTCTATCAAATATTAAATACTTTGGCAACTGATTTTAGCAACATTTGTGATTTAGTTGCAAAAAATCTTTATATATAGTAATATTTAGCATAGGTGTTATATGTCACTCACGACTTCAAACAAGTTTGGAAAAATCTCAATAAGCGATGAAGCGGTGCAGGTGGTTGCCTCGCACGCGGCTTCGGAGTGCTATGGCGTGGTAGATCTGGTATCACGCCGTTTCAGCGATAACATAGGTCGTCTTTTCAACAAAAACAGCAATGGCAAGGGCGTGACCGTGCAGACGGTCGACAATCTCATCTATGTTGAAGTGTTTGTAATTCTCAAAGTTGGTGTGAACATCGAAGCCGTAAAAAAATCCCTGGCTGACGCCGTAAAATTCTCGGTGGAGACTTTCACCGGGATGCGAGTAAGACGCGTCCACGTAAACGTGGTGGGCATCAGGCTTTAATTTGAGGAACTCATGACTAAGATAGATGGACTGAAATTTAAGGAGATGCTCGCAGGCGGCGCCCGAGCGCTCGAAATAAACCGTTCGACCATTGACGAGTTGAACGTTTTCCCCGTACCCGACGGGGACACAGGCACCAACATGCACCTCACCCTCGCCTCCGCAATGAGGGAGGCAAACGCGTGCGGTTCGCTGCTTATCGACGAGATCGCGCTTGCGTTTTCAAAGGGCGCGCTGAAGGGTGCGCGTGGCAATTCGGGCGTCATCTCCTCGCAGATATTCAAGGGCTTTGCCGTTGCGCTCAGCGGCAAGAGCGAGCTTACCCCCAAAGTGTTTGCCGAGTGCCTGAAAAAGGGCACCGATATTGCGTACAGCGCCGTCACCAAGCCCAAAGAGGGCACCATATTGACGGTCATCCGCGTTATGGCGGAGGAGGCTGTGTCCGCTGCGCGCGGCAAAAAGGTCACTTTTGAAAGTTTCTTCAAACGCGTGCTTGACGCGGGCGAGGCTATATTGCAAAAAACTCCCGAAATGCTTCCCGTACTGAGACGCGCGGGCGTTGTGGACGCAGGCGGCAGGGGCATAGTCACCGTGTTTGACGGCATGTATCGCACGCTGATGGGCATGGATCTTGCCCTCATCAACGGCGAAAGCGTAAAGTTTGTGCCCGAAATCGACGTCCGCACCGAAAACGACCAGGAAGCCAATATGCTGGAAAACGACTATGAACACATAACTTTCCAGTATTGCACGGAATATTTTATCACCCACCTCAACAACGACGTAACCATGGCGGCGATAGACAAGTACCGCGACTATCTCACCACGATAGGCGACTGCGTGCTTGTCATTGGCGGTCCAGACCTCGTAAAGACGCACGTGCACACCAACTATCCCGATCGCGCCATCCGCGCCGCGCTTGAAATGGGCGAGCTTGACGACGTAAAGATAGAAAATATGATGGAACAGCACCGCAAGATCTACGGGCAAAAGGAGCCGGACGCGGAGCTTAAAAAGTACGCGATGATCTCCGTTTGCTGCGGCAGCGGCATGTCGGATATATTCAAAGACCTCGGCGTGGACATCGTCGTCGAGGGCGGTCAGACCATGAATCCCAGCGTGGACGACATCCTCGCCGCCATAAACGACGCGCAGGCAAACGCAGTGTTTGTGCTACCCAACAACTCCAATATAATCCTCGCCGCAAACCAGGCAAAGGAGCTGGCAAGGTACGACGTGTACGTTGTGCCCACCACCAATATGCCCGAAGGCATCGCAGCCGCGCTTGCGTTCAACGAGGACGAGGAGGCGGATGAGATATTTGACGATATGCGCATGGCAATGTCCGGCGTCAGCTGCGCGGAAGTGACTCACGCTGTGCGCTCGGCAAGGATGAACGGTTTCTCCGTCAAGGAAGGGGATATGATCGGCATCTGCGCGGGCAAGATAGTCGCAAAGGCGTCCACTCCCGACGACGCGATGGTCGCTACCGTCAAAAAGATAGCCGCGGGCAAGGATATGCTAACCATTTACTACGGCGAGGACGTCACGCCCGAAGCCGCGGACGAGCTGGTAGAGAGGCTTCAGGAGCAGTTCCCGGAGCTTGAGATCGCCTGTTACTACGGCGGTCAGCCCCACTATTTCTACATTCTTTCCGCCGAATAATGCTTACGCTTGACGGGATAAAGGGCGTAGGCAGCGCCACCATAAAAAAATTGAATGAGCTTGACATAACTTCTGTGTTCGAGCTTTTTTCTTTTCTGCCAAGCAAGTATATAGACCTCAAAAGCCCTGTGTCCGTCGCGGACGCCGAGGCGGGGCAGCTAAACCTGTTCGAGGGCGAGGTGGAAAGGGTATCCGCGGTGCGTTCCGGCAGAAAGCGCGATTTTTACGTGATTTTCGGCGACCTAGCTTCGGGTGGGCGCATACACTTGCGCGCGACGTTTTACAATATGCCATTTTTGCACGACGGCTTCGAAGTGGGACAACGTTACAGGATGCTTGCAAGGCTTCAAAAGAATGTTGGCACGTTTGAAGTCGTCAATCCGCAACTTGAAAAACTTGAAAAGGTATCCAAGCTGGACGGCGTGTTCACCCTCTATCCCTTGCGCGGAGCGATGGGGCAGAACGCCTTCAAAAACATATTGTACTCCGCGCTGGACGAATTGAAGGGCGCAAATTATGCGGGCGCATTGGGCGCGGTGAATGCGGATATACTGGATTGCTTTGAGCATATCCACCGTCCATCAAGCGTGGACGACGCGTATGAGGCGGTTTACAGGCTGAGCTCCATCGACTTGGGCATAACGTTTGCGCTTTACAAAAAAGTGGCGACAAATGTGGAGAACCATCGCAAAGTATTCTACAAAACGTCACAATTTGGAATTGTCGATTTCAAAAATGCGCTGCCTTTTGAACCTACTCCCTCGCAAACGGCGGCGTTTGAGCGGTTGGACGAGCTGTTCTCTTCACCAAACTATATATCCGCTATAGTCAACGGCGATGTTGGCAGCGGCAAGACCGTAGTCGCGTTTTACGCCATGCTGAAAGCTGCGTTAGGGGGCAGGCAGAGCGCGCTGATGGCGCCTACGGAAATACTTGCCGAACAACACGCGGCGGCTTTTAAAAAGATTGCGGACAAGTTGGGCGTAAGTTTTTGCCTTATGACAAGCTCCATGTCCGCGCCCGAGCGCAGGCGTTGCGAAGAGGGGCTTGCAAACGGCGACATAATGTGCGCGATAGGCACGCAGGCGCTTATAGCCGACAGCGTGAAGTATAAAGATCTGACCTGCGCTATAATTGACGAACAGCACAAATTCGGCGTGGGCGAACGCGGCGAGCTTGAACGCAAGGGCGCGCGCGACGTGATATCCATGACGGCGACTCCCATTCCGCGCTCCATGGCGCTCACGTTTTACGAGGATATAGACATCTTGCGCATAGACAAGAGGGCGGACGCGCGCACGAACATTTCCACAACGGTCGTAAACGATATAGACATGGCGGTGGAATACGTCTGCGCGGCGGCGAAAGACGGCAGGCAATCCTTTATTGTTTGTCCCGCCATACGGGATGCGGAGGGATACGACATATTCTCCATTGAGAGCTTTATGCGCGACTTTGCAAGACGCTTTGAGGGGATCTCCATAGCGGCGCTGCACGGCAAGTTGTCAAGCGAGCAGAAGGCGGAGCAGATGCGCGCATTCGCCGAGGGCAAGACGAAGGTTCTGGTGGCTACAAGCGTCGTGGAAGTGGGCATAGACACGCTTGCAAGCGACATACTTATACTCAACGCGGACAGATTCGGGCTGGCGTCACTGCATCAGCTGCGCGGAAGAGTGGGCAGGGACGGAAAAGAGGCGCATTGCTATCTGCACACTCAGTCTCAAAGCGAGCGCGCGCTGGACAGATTGGACGCATTGTGCCGCATAAGCGACGGCATAGAGCTTGCCGAACTGGACTTTGGCATGCGCGGCGCGGGCGACGTGCTGGGACTTAAGCAGAGCGGAGCCTCCTACACGCCCATCTTTGGGCTGGAACTGACTTCTCAAGCGCTGTTGGACGGCAAAAAGTACGCCGCAGACAGGCTGGGCGCGCTGTCGCTGGGCGAGTTGATAACGCTGACGCGCAGATCGGAAAAACGCGTGCGCGCGTTTATAGAGGACTTGAGGGAAGTCACGCTGAACAGCTGAAAAGGTTTACGATCCAAAAGCATTTGACATTTTTTCAAAACGGCATATAATATTATATTGGTGGCGCAGTATTCTAGTCAGATCGCACCGTGCCGGAGACGGGGGTAAAATATCGTCGAAGGGCATATCGATGAAGTTTCTGGTGATGGCTTCTTTTGCCCAAATCGGGGCTGTTGCTGGGAGTTAAGGATCTTGGGCGGCTTGCAACGGCATGCAAACCCCGACCCAATTTCCGTGGAGACCC
>CANQNQ010000019.1 GCA_947625225.1 uncultured Clostridia bacterium
CGTAAGAGAAACATCAAAGTGTTTTCCACCGAGTAAGCGATTGCTTCTTATGCGAGTATTATATTTTATCTTTGCGTAACTGTCAACAAAAATTTGCAAACTTGCAAAGATTGAAAGTGCACTTTCAAAAAAATGAGGTTATTATGAAGATACTCAAATCAGTCATCTATGTCATAATCATCATTGCCATAGCCCTGCTTGTGGGCTATGTGGTCTATACGGCGAGGCAGATATGAAAATCAAACAGTTTTTCAAGTCAATAGATTATCGGCATTATATCTGCCTTGCAATCACAATAGGCTTCTTGCTTTGCACTGTGCTTGTGTTCAGCTCCGCCATAGGGCGCATAATCGAGGCTTTCAGAGATCTCGGACTGTCCGTGGCGTATTACTTTTGCACATTGTGCGGCATAGACAACAATATCGCGCTCACCGTAAACAGCTTGCCAAAGTCCTTTGAATGGTTGCCCAACATCAGCCCCGTGCCCTCTCTTCCCGAGAGTTGGGCGGCGTTCAAAGTGAACTTTGTGGAGTTTTGGCGGCTCTTCGCGGATAAGGCGAACTTCATGGCATATGTGCCGCACATTATCAAAATAGTGCTTATCATCGCCATAATTGCAATGCCGGTCATAGCCGTGCTTTTTGTCGTTAAAATGGCAATAGCGAAATATACGCGCACGGAATGTCCGGAAACAAAGGACAGCAAGCCTCTAAAGGCTTTTAAGAAATTGTCCGCTCGTACATATCAGCCTGTCAAGCTGTGGCTTCAAAGCTTTTGGGAGTTCCTCAAGGATCGTCGCGGTTGGCTTGTCACATGGGCGGTGATATGGGCGTTCAATTTCAATGCTTTCACAATAATTGTTGAGGCTATCGCCTACATCTTGATATTCCCTCTCACAATCACATCGGCAGGCTTATACAGACAGTTTTACAAGCTCGCCTATGACCTCACGCCGCTTTTTAGCGTGGTGCCGTGGTGGTTGTGGGTCATCGGCGTATTCGTCGCGCTGTATGCCATTGCGCTCAAAATCGGATATAATCGCCTGTATCATAATGAGCGCAAAAATCGCGGCTTCATCAATGAGCGCGGCGTTGTGACGTTGGTCTATGGCGCAATGGGCGTGGGCAAGACGACGGCTATAACTGACATCGCCTTGTCCTGTGAAGTGCAAATTCTTGATGACATGCTGGACATCATTATGGAAACGGATAAGTGGTTCCCTTATTTCCCCTTTCGCAAGTTCGAGAGGGCTTTGCAATATGCCGTTGAACAAAAATACATCTGCGACGTGTGGAGTTGTAAAGCGTGGGTGCAGGAGCTTGAATGCGCTTTCAAACGCTTCAACGAGTGCGCCGACAATGACGACACAGACGGCGCAAACGCGTTGCTGGATATGCTTCGCTGTACTTACAATATAGACTGTTGCAACGCAATTTTTGACTATGATTATGTTCGCTATGGCATGACTTATAACAACAATCTTGAAATTATAGACCTTTGGCAAGCTCTCATTGAGTATGCGCAAGCATATTTCATATATACCGTGCAATCGTCTTATATAATCTCTAACTACTCCATACGCTCGGACAAGTTGAAAATGGACAGCGGCAATTTCCCTGTGTGGAACACGGACTTTTTCAAGCGAGATTGCCGCATAATGAACGCGACATCGAGATATTCACACATCATAGACTATGACATGTTCCGCTTGGGCGTGAAGATGATAGAGGACAACCCAAATCGCGGTGCGCTTGGCTTTGGCGTGTACGTCATCACGGAGTTGGACAAGGAGCGCAAGAATACTCCCGAACTCAAGGGCGTGGAAAAAAACAGCGCGGAATGCAACCAAAAGAATGACCTTTACGCCTCATGCGTCAAGATGTTGCGCCATGCGGTAGTGATACGCAATCGCGTACCCGTGAAAATGCTTGCGGATATGCAGAGGCTCGGCTCGCTCGGCGCGGATAATGCGGACCTCGGCGAAAAGCTCGCAATACACGACAAAGGCGATATGAGGGCGACATTGCCGTTTTTCTCGCCGTTTTACCTCATCGAGGGGCTGTATGAATTTTTGCTCGGTAAATATCGGGAGTTTTGGCTCAACTACAACTTCACGCGTTCGGACAATACGCTTTTTATGCACATCGTCAAGACCGTTGTAGACCGTCTCGGCAGTTATGTCGAGAGAGTTCACAACACTTTTGACTGTCAAGTGCTCAACCTCGTGATAGAAAAAACGCTCAACGGCGTTGAGGGCGAAACGGAAAATTGCAAGTACTATCGTATGCCCAAAAAAATCTATTCCCGCCGCTTCAGGACGGACTGCCTCTCTGCCATATTTGAGACCCGCGCCGAACAAAACTCCGTAAGCCTTGATGATTTGGCGGAATACGGCGATATTATGGCGACTCAAGAGGAATTGGCAAAGCAAAATTCGCATTTTCAAGCCGAGATAAGCAAGATATTCACATCAAGCTAAGACGTAGGCGCATAGCCTGTCACGGCGGGGCTGTCCCTTTTAGATTGCGGAGGCTCCCGCTGAAAGCGTAATCAAATTGCGGTTTTCGCTGTACAATTGCTTGAACGAATAGCAACCCGAAAGGGGCGTCCCTTTTGAGTTGCTATCGGCAAGGCAAGAGGGACAGCGAAAATGCGGGCTTGTCAAGTGGACTGTGGAATAAATAGCGTAGCGGTTTATGCCGCAAAAGCCACTTTACTGCCCGCAAGCAGAAAACCATAAAAAGGAGAGAAAACCATGTTACCGTTATTTTTTGATAATATGTTGCCTGTTAAGGGCGGCAATTTGCCTTTTGACGACGACAGCGCGCAAATCTATAAAGTGTACAATGACGGCGGTCATTATATCGCAACGCGCTTTCAAAGCTCCCATATCAAAACGAAACGCAAGAGCAGGAGCAAGACCGCAATGGATATTGCCTTCGACAGCCTTTATGTCACGGCTTGTAAGGCGGGACTTAAAGGCTCGGAGCTTGCGGCATATATCCTTGCGGGACTGCGCCGTGAGTTCCCTAATGCAGACGATCTTGAAAGCTATGTCGAAAAGCATATTTATTTGATGTTGCGCGCCATATGTGCCCGCAAAAAGCGTTTCCGCCGCAAAGCGGACCTCAACAATTGGACGCATTTCGTGACGTTCACCTTTGACGACAGCAAGCATGACGCGGACAGTTTCCGCAAAAAGCTGAGAAAGTGCCTTAGCAATTTGCATACGCGCCGTGGTTGGCTGTATATGGGCGTTTTCGAGGAAGCACCCGACACTCACCGTCTGCACTTTCACGGACTCTTTTATATCCCCGACGGCGAGATGATCGGGCGCGTCTCGGAAATGCGCGATTACAGTACGGCGCAACATCAAATGCAGACAAGGCATGAGAACAGCTTTTTTGCGGAAGCGTTCGGGCGTAATGACTTCGAGGAACTTAACTCAATGGAATTGCACCGGGGCAACACCATTGATTACATATTGAAGTACATAGGCAAGACGGGCGAGCAGATTGTGTACAGCCGCGGCATAAATACGGAAATCGCGGTGAAGATAGAGGCGCACAATATTATAGTTGCCATGCAGGACTTCGTGACGAAATACATACTTTTCGATGACGTGATCGATTGGGAGCGTGACGTAAAGCATTTTTCTTATCGGCAACTTAATATTGACGACTGTATCCGACGGCGATTGACAGCCTGACCGCGACAGTACGCGATATGCGATGCCCGCACCTATGTGTTAGGTGCTTTTCGGCGTTTTCAAAAACATCAAAAATCATCCGCTCTACAACAAAAATATCCGTGCAGAGGGCGGGAGCTTGCGCAAAAGCGGGATAGCGTGCGCAAGCTCGGCTCTGCACTGCTTTGTTCTGGGCGGTCGGTCGGTGAAAACGCGGCACCTTGTACCCGCGCGGCGCGAGCCGCGCGCTCGTATAAGGTACAAGGTGCCGCGTAATACTCTCAAGCCTCAAATTGACAATAAAAAGTACGGAAAACGGAGGTGATTATCATGTACAAATTTACGGCAAAAGAAAAGATGAACGCGCTCAACGCGCTTAGGTCGTCCAACATCTTGACGATCTGCAGGCGGTATCACATCAGCCGCTCCACCTTATGGCGGTGGCGCAAGCAATATGACGGCTCCATGGACAGCTTACAGCCGCAATTCTCGCGCAAAGATATGCACCACCCAAATGAACAGACGGACGAGGAAAAGCGGGCGATAGCTCTTTTGACACGGCGCAACCCGAATATCGGACTCAACGAGCTGTACGGCAAACTATATCGTGGTTACGGCTACAGGCGTAACCCTGTAACGTTATACAGGTATCTCAAGCGCAATGAGTTCTACAAAGGCAAAAAGCGCACGCCATACAAGCCAAAGCCATATGATACGCCTTTGAAGTTGGGCGAGAAATGGCAGATTGATGTCAAATATGTGCCGCTGGAATGTTATTCGGGCAACGGCGCTCGGGAGCGATATTATCAATATACATGCATAGACGAGGCGAGCCGAAAACGTTATATACGCGCCTACAAGGAGCAATGTCAAGAAAGCACCATTGATTTTGTGCAACGCTGTTTCGGCTTCTTCGGCTATGTGCCGAACATTATACAAACGGACAACGGCTTTGAGTTTACTTTCCTGCAAAACAAGACTAAGGACGGACGTGTACATAAGTTGGATGCGCTCTGCAATGCTTTGGGTATAAGACATCAGCTTATCCGTCCGAGGACTCCGCGGCATAACGGCAAAGTGGAGCGATCTCACCGAAATGACAATGAGCGTTTCTACCGGTATTTGCGGTATTACAGCTTTGACGATCTGCAAGCGCAGATGTCCGCATACCTCGCGCGCTCCAACAATATCCCGACAAGCGTGTTGCGCTCTTCCACCGACCCAAGGCGGTGGCTGTCCCCCAACGAAAAAGACAAGGAACTCCGTGCGGCCGCATAACGTGGCTACACGTCCCCAGCGCATAAGCCGTCTGCCGACGGCTATTTTGGCATGTCTAACGACGTGCAATAAAGCCTTGTACCATTCAAAAAGCCCCTTGCGCAAGGGGCTTTTTTCATGCTGCAAGGCTTTACAAGCGTTTTCAATCTGTCAAACATACCACGTTGAAAAACTTTTTTAAAAACATGCAAAAAAATATGTTTCAATCAGTTGACAATTTTACATAAATAAGTATATAAATTTATGTTGGGTCTTGATATCGCTTGCGAAGTGATGTAAAATGTAATTGCGACCGTGGCGCATATCAAACACTTAAAATGCAAAAATGTGCACCTGTATCGCAAATTTCCGCAAAAAGCGGCGTTGCGGCAGGGCGTTCAGAGGGCTGTATGAAGGACTTTTTCGACGACAATTTTTTGCTTAAGGGCGATGTGGCTGTCGGGCTGTACCGCGAGGTGCGTGATCTGCCAATATACGACTACCACTGCCATTTAAGCCCGGAGGAGATATATCTGGACAGGCGCTTTGACGACATAGGCTGCCTGTGGCTGGAGGCGGACCACTACAAGTGGAGGCTGATGCGCGCGGCGGGCGTTGACGAGAAGTATATAACCTCAAGCGACGCGTCTTACAAAGAAAAATTCGAGCAATTTGCGCGTATTCTGCCCGATTTCGCGGGCAATCCGGTGTACCACTGGGCGCATCTGGAGCTCAAGCGCTATTTTGGCATAACGCTGCCCATCTGCGAGGAGAACGCCGAGGAGATATGGCAGCGCACCTCCCGCGCGATGGCGGACGGCGCGTTCAGCGCAAGGCGGCTGATAGTCTCCTCTGGCGTAAAGACGGTGATAACCACGGACGACCCGACGTCCGACCTCAAATATCACAAACTACTTCGTGCGGAGGAGGACAGGTTCGAGGTGCTGCCGTGCTTGAGGTGCGACAACGTCGTCAACATCGAAAGGTCGGGCAGCGCGGGCTATCTGCGCACGCTTGGTAAGACGGCGGCAGTTGAAATAAAGGACTTTTCATCCCTCAAAAAGGCGCTTGAGACGCGCGTGGACTACTTTGTGGCAAACGGCTGCACGGCGGCGGACGTGTCCTTTGAGGATTTTCCCCGCGGCAAGTTTGACGAGAAGGCGGCGGACAGGTGCCTGCACGCGGTATTGGGAGGCGAAAAGCCGTCGGCGGAGGCGCTTGCGGACTACAAATTCTGCGTGCTCGTCGCGCTTGCGTCCATGTTTGAAAAGCGCGATATGGTGATGCAAATGCACGTCGGAGTGATGAGAAATGTCAATACAGGTCGATATTTGTCTGTTGGCGCGGACTGCGGCGGAGACAGCCTCGCAAACGCCGTTGACGTGCGCGCGGCGTCGGCATTGCTGGACAATATAGCCTTGGGCGGCATGCCCAAAACTGTTATATATACTCTCAATCCCAACAGCTACTATCCCTTAGCGACGCTCTTGGGCGACTTCTGGGGAGGTGGCAGAGGACGGCTGCAACTTGGCGCGGCGTGGTGGTTTATGGACAACCGCGACGGCATAAGGGAGCAGCTCAGGATATTTGCCAACACGGGAGGGCTTGGACTGTTCAACGGTATGCTGACGGACAGTCGCAGCTTTGTGTCCTACGCCAGGCACGACTACTTCAGGCGCATACTTTGCTCGCTCGTGGGCGAATGGATAGAGGACGGCGAGTATCCAAACGACGCGCATACGGTTGAGATGCTCAAAAACATCTGCTACTTCAACGCGCGCGGATTTTTCGGAGGAAAAAAATGAAACTCAGCTTCAGATGGTACGGCGAACAGGACAGGATAACGCCCGAAATGATCGCGCAGATCCCCAATATGTACAGCGTGGTGACCGCGGTGTACGACGTGCCTGTGGGCGAGGTGTGGAGCGTGGAGAGCATAGAGCGCCTCAAGGCGCGCGCCGCGCTTGCGGGACTCAGGACGGAAGTCATCGAGAGCGTGCCCGTGCATGAGGACATAAAGCTTGGCTTGCCCACCCGCGACAAGTATATAGAAGCGTATATGGAAAACATCCGCAGGCTGGGCAAGGCGGGAGTGAAGTGCATATGCTACAACTTCATGCCCGTGTTCGACTGGACGCGCACGCAGCTTGACAAGCGGGCGCAGGACGGCTCCACAAGCCTTGTGTACTACGCAAAGCAGCTTGAGCATATGCAGCCTTTAAGCGGCGATATGGCGCTGCCCGGTTGGGATTCGAGCTATCAAAAAGAGGACTTAAAGCGGCTGTTTGAGCAGTATAAAGCCGTTGATAGCGAAAAATTGTTTGACAATCTGGGCTACTTCTTGCGCGCGGTCATCCCCGTTGCGGAGCAGTGCGGCGTCAATATGGCGATACACCCCGACGACCCGCCGTGGGATATATTCGGCTTGCCGAGGATAATCACCGACGAGGCGCATATAGACAGATTTTTGAAGCTGGTGGACAGCCCCGCAAACGGTCTTACGCTGTGCACGGGTTCGCTGGGAGCGGACGGGCGTAACGACGTCGTGAAGCTGGTGGACAAGTATTCGCGCATGGGGCGCATCCACTTCATGCACATACGCAACGTCAAGCTGGTTGAGGGCGGCTTCGAGGAGACCGCGCACGAGCAGCGCTGCGGCTCGCTGAACATGGCGGGCATAGTGGAGGCGCTGGTCAAAAACGGTTTTGACGGTTACGTGCGTCCCGACCACGGACGTATGATCTGGGGCGAGACGGGCAAGCCGGGCTACGGCTTGTACGACAGGGCGCTGGGCGCGTGCTACATCAACGGATTGTTTGACGCGGCGCAGCACTTTTTGAACGCATAAAGTGCCTATCTGCGGGCGCAGTGGGCGTAAATGGAGGACATATGGCAAAATTTCAGCTTGACCTGAACTTAAAGACGGTGGTTATCACCGGCGCGGGCGGAGTGATCTGCGGCGGTATCGCGCGCGAACTTGCTTCAAGCGGAGCGAATATAGCCGTGCTGGACATAGATCTTGACGCGGCTTCTGCCGTCGCCGATGATATCGTCAAGTCTGGCGGCAAGGCAAAGGCGTACATGACGGACGTGCTTGACCGCGCGTCGCTGGAGTCCACCCGCGAGCAGATCAACGCGGACTTCGGCAGCGTGGATATACTCATAAACGGCGCTGGCGGCAACAATCCGCGCGCCACGACGGACAACGAGTACTTCGACACCGCAAAGGAAGGCGCAAAGAGCTTTTTCGATCTGGACGAGGCGGGCGTAAAGTTTGTGTTCGACCTCAACTTTTTGGGCACCTTCCTGCCGACGCAGGTGTTTGCAAAGGACATGGTGGGCAAAAAGGGATGCAGCATACTCAACATCTCATCTATGAACGCCTTCACGCCCCTCACCAAGATACCCGCATACAGCGGCGCAAAGGCGGCGGTCAGCAACTTTACGGAGTGGCTGGCGGTGCATTTCGCTTCGGCGGGCATAAGGGTCAACGCCATCGCGCCCGGATTCTTTGTGACAAATCAGAACAGAGCGCTGCTGTTTGACGGAGAGGGCAAGCCCACGGCGAGGACGGGCAAGATACTTGCGGCAACTCCCATGCGCCGCTTTGGCGAAGTGGAGGAGCTGTACGGCGCGGTCAAGCTGTTGCTCAGCGAGGACAACGCCTCCTTCATCACGGGAGTGGTGCTGCCCATCGACGGCGGATTCAACGCGTACAGCGGCGTATGAATATACGTGCATATCGCATTAAAATGCGCACCTGTATTGCAAAATTTGCATAAATACGCAATACATGTGCTACAAACAGGTGTTATATATGGACTACTCGTTTTTGAACGACAACAAGCTGGTGCCCGTAGTGGTGCTTGACAGTGCGCAGGACGCATTGCCTGTTCTCGGTGCGCTGAGGGAGGGCGGCATAAAGGTCGCGGAGATAACGTTCAGGACGGCATGCGCGCGGGAGGCTATCGCGCTGGCGTGCACAAATATAAAGGATATGCTTGTTGGCGCGGGCACTGTAATAAACGCAGAGCAGTGCGCGCAGGCGATCTCGGCGGGCGCAAAGTTTGTGGTCTCGCCCGGTTTCTCGGCGGAAGTCGCCGGGGAGTGCAAGCGCGCGGACGTGCCATACCTTCCCGGCGTGGCGACGGCTACGGAGGTCATGGCGGCAAAGGCGTGCGGCTTTGACATTCTCAAGTTTTTCCCCGCGGGCGCGATGGGCGGCGTAAAGACGCTTAAGGCTATCGCGGCGGCGTTCCCCGACGTCAGATTTCTGCCGACGGGCGGCGTAAATGCGGAAAATATGAAGGAGTATCTCGCGCTGGACTGCGTTGTCGCGGTGGGTGGCAGCTGGATGGTCAAAAAGGACGTCGAAAGCACCCTCAGACTCTCCCGCGAGGCGACGGAGGCTTTGAAATGAAAGTTGTCACATACGGCGAACTTATGCTCAGACTGGCCCCAAAGGGGTATCTGAGATTTTTGCAGCAGCCCGAATTTGAGGCTACTTTCGGCGGCGGGGAAGCAAACGTGGCGGTTTCGCTTGCAAACTTCGGCGCGCAGGCGGCATATGTTACAAAACTGCCCAAAAACGATATAGCGGACGCCGCGCTCAGAGAACTGAAGGGCCTCGGCGTGGACGTGGACGGCGTCGCGCGCGGCGGCGAGCGTATGGGCATATACTTTGTGGAAAAGGGCGCGTCTATGCGTCCCGGCAAGGTGGTGTACGACAGGGCGCACTCCGCAATTGCGGAGGCAACGGCGGCGGACTTCGATTGGGAACGCATACTTGACGGCGCGGATTGGTTCCACTTCACGGGCATAACCCCCGCGCTCAACAAGGATGTCCAACCCGACATACTGCTTGGCGCGCTTGAATGCGCCCGACGCAGGGGCGTAAAGGTCAGCTGCGACCTCAACTTCCGCAAAAAGCTGTGGGACAGCGCGACCGCGGGCAAGGTCATGGCAAAACTTATGCCGTATGTGGACGTGCTGATCGCCAACGAGGAGGACGCCTACGACGTGTTTGGCATCAAGGCAGCGGGCAGCGACGTGAATGCTGGCAAGCTGGACGGCAAGGGCTACGAGGACGTGGCAAGACAGCTCAGCCAAAAATTCGGCATAAAGACGGTGGCTATCACCTTGCGCGAGAGCATAAGCGCCAACGACAACAATTGGGGCGCGATGCTGTACGAGGACGGCAAGGCGTATTTTTCAAAGCGTTATGCCGTGCGCATCGTGGACAGAGTGGGCGGCGGCGACAGCTTCGGCGCGGGCTTGATATACGCGACGCTTAGCGGCATGGACGCGCAGAGCAAGTTGGAGTTTGCCGTGGCGGCAAGCGCGCTTAAACACACAGTCGAGGGAGACTACAACAGGGTGACGCTTGACGAGGTGAAAGCGCTGACGAAGGGCAACGCAAGCGGCAGAGTGCAGAGATAACCAAGGATAAGGATAAAGGACATAAAGAGGGGAAAAACGCAAACCATGTTGAACTTTGGCATAATCGGAGTGGGCAGAATGGGCAAACGTCACGCAAGCAATCTCTGCCACGGACGCCTTGGCGGAGTGAGGCTTAAGGCGGCGTGCGACATAGACGACGATGCGCTGGAGTGGTGCAAACGTCACCTCAAGGGGGCGACGCTGTACTCCGACTACAGACAGATGGCGGATAGCGAAAAACTGGACGGCGTGATAATTGCCACTCCGCATTACGCGCACGCGCCCATCGCGCAATACTTTATACAGCGCGGGGTCAATGTGCTTATAGAAAAGCCCATCGCGCCCACCGTTACGCTTGCAAAGCAGGTGGCGGCAGAGGCGGCGCGCCATCCCGAGGTTAAGGTCGGCGTATCCTACAACCAGCGCAGCAACCGCATGTACAAAAAGGCGAAAGCGCTCATTACAAGCGGCAAGCTGGGCGAGATACAGCGCGCGGACTTCATCATAACGGATTGGTACCGCTCGCAGGCGTACTACGACCAGGGCGGCTGGCGCGCAAGCTATACGGGTGAGGGCGGCGGCTGTCTTATGAACCAATGCATACATCAGCTGGACATATTGCAGTGGCTCATCGGCATGCCAAACAGCATAACCGCATCTTTGCGCACTGTGGACAGAAACATAAGCGTGGAAAACGACGTCAGCGCCATACTCAACTACGGCGACTTCGATTGCACGTTCAGCGCCTCCACGCATGAGCTGAGCGGCGTAAACAGGCTGGAGATAGCCTGCGACCGCGGCAGAATAGTCATCACTCCGCTCAAGATGAAGGTGATAAAGCACAAGAGCCAACGCGAAGTCAATCGCGTCACCAAGCACGGCTACGGTTTTTCGCCGTCGCGCAGCTACACGGTGGGTTACGGCGCGTGCAGGCTGATTGCCGACATAATTTACGGTCAGCAATTGCGCTCGGTCAGGGCGTTTCGGGACGCGATAAACGGCAAGGGCGAGATGCTTGCAAGGGCGGACGAGGGCGAGCGCGCCATGCAGATAATCAACGGGATTTACCTTTCGGCGTACAAAGGACGGACGGTAACGTTGCCCATCGACGAGGACGAATACAGCGAATATCTTGAAACCATGAAAGCGGCGGAGCAAAGCGCAAAGCCGCACATGCAATAAGCGGCAAAAACGCGCAAGGAGGCAAAAAAAATGGACCCCAACATAACAATTTCGGGCTTTTATGACGAAGTGAGTTCAAAACTTGACGACCAGATCGCGGCGCTCAAGAAGCTGAACGAAAGCTATATGTGCCCTCGCAACATCGACGGCAAAAACATCGCGGACTACACGTTTGCGGAGTTTGTGGACAAGGTGCATCCCCGTCTTTTGAAGGAGGGCATAAAGTTTTCGTCCATAGGCTCGCCAATAGGAAAGGTGGACATCGACGACGACGAGGGATTTGAAAAGCAGCTGAAGCAATTGGAGCAGCTGGTAAGCATTGCGGGACTTATGCATTGCAAGTACATCAGGGTGTTTTCATTCTACTACGGCAAGCACGACCCCGAGGAGTGCTTCGACAAGGTCGTCGCGCGCACCAAAGAGATGCTCAAACTTGTGCGCGGCAGCGGCGTGAAGCTGATGCACGAAAACGAAAAGAAGATATTCGGCGACGTGCCCCAGCGAGTGCTCAAACTGTACAATGAGATCGCCGACGACAACTTTGTGCTGTGCTTTGACGCAAGCAACTACGTGCAGTGCGGCGTTGACCCTGCGGAGGCGTTCGACATGCTTAAGGACTACACCGTGTACTACCACATCAAGGACTGCTCCCGCTACGGCGTGGAGGTGCCCGTGGGGCTTGGCGAGGGGCGTTACGACTACATACTTCCCGAACTTGTCAAGCGCGGATACAGCGGATTTATGACGCTTGAGCCGCACACCTTCAAGTACGCCATGATGAAGTTGCCCGTGTATTTTGTGCCGTTTGCGCAGCTGGCGCTGTTCAACTATTTCAGAGCGTTCAGGCTTATTGACAAAAAGATGGGCGTCAAGGCGACAAAGAGCATTTCCAGAAAACAAGTGTTTTTCTGGCAATATAAAAATCTTAAAAATCTTTTGGAAAAGGCAGGTGCGATCAATGGATAAGCAGGTCAGATACGGCATTGTCGGCATTGGCAAGCAGGGCACGTTTTACACCAAAATATTCACCAAGCTCAAGGGGCTGGTGAAGGGCGCAAAGCTCACCGCCGTCTGCGACATCGCCGAGGACAGGCGCCGCTATGCGGAGCAAAACCTCAAGGGCGTGAAGGTGTTTGAGGACTATCACGAGATGTTTGAGTCGGGACTTATCGACGCAGTGATGATAGAAACTCCTCACTATTTCCACCCCCAGATAGCCATCGACGCCATGAGGGCGGGGCTCAACGTGCTGTGCGACAAGCCCGCGGGCGTCTACACCAAGCAGGTGCGCGAGATGAACGAGGAGGCAAAGAAGCATCCCGAACTGCTGTTTGGAATGATGTTCAACCAGCGCACCAATCCGCTGTATATCCGCGCAAAGCAGATAATCGACAGCGGCGAGCTGGGCAAGCTGACGCGCATTGTGTGGATAATCACCAATTGGTACCGTCCGCGCGCGTACTATGCGCAGGGCGGCTGGCGTGGCACCTGGTGGGGCGAAGGCGGCGGCGTGCTGCTCAACCAATGCCCCCATCAACTGGATCTGTTCACTTGGCTTGCGGGGCTTCCCGTAAGCGTGACGGCGACCACTTCCACGGTGGGCAGGGCTATAAACGTTGAAAACGACGTCACGGCGTACTGCAAATTCGCAAATGGCGCGACGGGCGTGTTCATCACGTCCACACACGACGCTCCCGGCACCAACAGGCTGGAGATAACCGGCGAGGGCGGCAAGATAGTCATCGAAAAGGGCAAGCTGACCTTCACCAAAAACGCGGAGCTTGAACCCGTGTTTTCGGAGCACAACGAGGTGTTTATGGGCAAGCCCAAGACCAAAAAGAAGACCTATCGCGGCATAGGGCATTATCTGCGCCTCAAAAAATATCCCCCGCAGCACATCGGCGTCATCAAAAACTTCACCGACACGCTTCTCAAAAAGACGGACAAGTTTATCGCGCCCGGCGAGGAGGGCATCAGAGGACTGACTTTCTCAAACGCCATACACCTTGCGGGCTGGACCCACAGCGAGGTCACTCTGCCCCTTGACGAGGAGCAGTATATTGCCGAGCTTGAAAAGCGCAAAGAGGAGGAAAAGGCAAGCTCCGCCAAGTAAAAACCGCATACAGGTAGCGATTTTGACAAAATTTTGAACAAAAATATAAATACATAATTTGGGAGGTAGTTATGAGCAACACAACAACAGCTGTCGAATCGGGCAGCTACATCGCAAGGACCAGCGGTCTTAAGGGCAAGGATTACGTGGGTTACGCGCTTGGCGACACCGCGTGCTGCCTTGTGTTTGGACTGGTGACGTCGCTGCTGCAAAAGTTCTACACGGATATCTTCGCGCTCAGCCCGCCGTTCATCATGCTGATGTTTATAGGCGCGCGCGTGTGGGACGCCGTCAACGATCCAATCATGGGCAGGATATGCGACTCCATCAAGCCCAACAAGTGGGGCAGGTATCGCCCTTGGTTTTTATACGCGTCCTTCCCGCTGGTCATCTCGTCCATATTGATGTTTGTCAAGTGGCCGGGAATTGACGAGGGCAGCGTGGGCATGTGCATTTATGCGACCGTGACTTACGTCATGTTTGGTATGAGCTACACCATGTTGCAGATACCTTACGGCTCGCTGGCGTCCGTCGTCACCACCGATGAAAAGGAGAGGACAAAGCTCAGCGTGTTCCGCTCCATCGGCGCGGGCTTGGGCAGCGTCCCCGTCATACTGATTGCGTCATTTGCGTATAAAAACAGAGTGGACGCGGCGGGCAACGACATCTTGGGCGAAAACGGCAGACCTATTCAGGACATGCAATATCTGCCCGTCATCATAGGCGTTGTGGCGCTGTCCCTCATATGCTTCGTCATGCTGATGCTCGCCTTCAAGTTCAACAAGGAGAGAGTCGTCGCAACCGATGTGGGCGGCAAACGCGCCAAGGGCGAGACTTTGAGCATAGTCAAAAACCTCTTCAAAAACAGGGCATTCGTCGCGGTGAGCGTGGCGGGCATGCTGTTGCTTGCGGGTCAGATGTTCACGCAGAGCTTCTATCTGTATCTGTTTGACGACTACTTCGGAGCCAACTGGATGAACACCGTGTCCACCGTATGCACGTATGCGCCTATGGCGATATTGATGTTCCTTACGCCCAAAATGGTGCGCAAGTTCGGCAAAAAGGAGATATGCGGCGTGGGCATGATCCTCGCGGCGGTGGCAAACCTCGCTATGTTTGCAATGCGCGGTGTGAAGCCGGGCATACTGATGTATCTGTTCCTGGTGTTCTGCTTCATCAGCGGTTGCGGAATGACCTTCTTTGTGTTGCAGGTGTGGTCAATGGCGACCGACGCCATCGACGACATCGAGATCAAGACGGGCAGGCGCGACGACGGCACGGCATATTCCTTCTTCATGTTCTTCCGTAAGCTCGGTCAGGTCATAGCGGCCGTCGCGGTCAACGGCGCGTTGCTGGGCATGCACTACGAGACGGGCAAAGGCGCGGTGCAGAGCATGGAAAACCTGCACATAATGTACGACATGGCGACCTTGATCCCCGCGGTGCTGTTTGGTATCATGGCGGTGGTGCTGCTGGTGTGGTATCCGCTGTCCCGCAAGAAGGTCGCGGAGCTTCAGGTGCTGAAAGAGGAGCACCTCAAGCAGGCGTATGAAAGCAACGCCATCAACATCGGCGAGAACGCCGCGGACAAGGCGGAGGAGCAATAACCCGACGTTTGCAGGTGCGCAAAATTCACGTTTTGCGCACCTGTATTGATTTTTTTTGAATAATTTTATCAAAATGAGGTGAATTATGAAATACGGCGTGCAGATGTTTTCGCTCAGGAAGTATCTTAAGGACGAGGCGGGCTACGACTTCGCCTTTGCTCAGGTGCGCGATATGGGCGCGGAAGTGGTGCAACTGTCCGCGACGGGCGGCAGCGGCATATCCGCGGAGGCGGTGAAGCGCGTTTCGGACAAGTACGACTTGCCCGTATGCGTTACGCATGATCCCTTCGACAGGCTACAAAACGACCTTGACGCCGTCGCGCGGGAGCATCTGCTGTTTGGCTGCAAAAACGTCGGCATAGGCATGATGCCCAAGCAGTTCCGCACGGGCAAGTTGGCGGATATAGAGCGCTTTGCAGACTTTTTGAACGATACCGCCGAGAAACTGAAGAGCTACGATATGACCGTCTCCTACCACAATCATTGGTTTGAATTTGACGAGGCGGAGGGCAAGGTCATATACGACTTTTTGATCGAGCACACGGACAGTTCCGTGCTGTTCATCCCCGACACCTATTGGATGCGCTTCAAGGGCGCAGATTGCGTGGAGTACCTCAAAAAGCTTTGCGGCAGGGTGAACACGCTGCACCTCAAGGACTACAAAAAGACCTGCGGACTGCCGCTGTTCAGAGCGATAGGCAAGGGCGAGCTGGACTTTGTATCCATCCTGCGCGCGGCGGAGGAGTGCGGCGTGCAGAACGCCGTGGTGGAGCTGGATATGTCTCCCGATCCCCTCAAGAGCATGCGCTTCAGCATGGAAAGACTTGCCGAGATAAGGGCGCAGCTGTAAGCGGTAAATGCGCGAAAAACTTGATACAGGTCGTTGTTTTATGGAATATTGTGTTGTAAAATGCGGCGGCGCCGATATAAGAGGCGAAAGGATAGAGGGCGGCTGCGCGTTCAAGGGCATACGCTATGCCACAGCCCGTCGCTTTGAAAAGCCCGTCGAGGCAACGCTTGAAGGGGATATCGACGCCACGCGCTTTGGCAAATGCTGTCCTCAAAAGCGCGCCTACATGGACGAGGCACAGGCAAAGGACCCCTTTTACTACAACGAGTTCAGGAAGGGCAGCCGCTTCGAGTACGGCGAGGATTGCCTGCATCTCAACATATATGCTCCGCTTGATGAGGGCGACAAACGCCCCGTCGTTTTGTTTGTGCACGGCGGCAGTTTTACCGGCGGTAGTTCGGACGAAAAGCAACTGGACGGCTCCGCGTTTATGCAAAAAGGCGCGGTGTTCGTAAGCGTAAATTACAGGCTGAATATATTCGGATTTTATGCGGGCGGCGACTGCAATGGCAACTACGGGCTGTACGACGTCGCGTGCGCGCTGGATTTTGTGAGGAATCATATCGCGGACTTCGGCGGCGACCCCGACAACGTCACGCTGATGGGGCAGAGCGCGGGCGCGATGCTTATAACCACGCTCATCTCGTCTGGCATGGCGGAGGGCAAGGTCAAGCGCGCTATCTTGCTGAGCGGCGGCGGAGTGCGCAGGCTGCTTATGCCGCTCAAAAAGCCCAACAAAAAGTTTTGGGACGGCATTGCCGCCGATCTTGAGGGCAATATCGCTACGGCAAACGAAGAGGAACTTTTTAAGGCGTGGGCGGCAAAAGGCGGCATAGCGTCGTTGTTTGCAACTGCGCCCGTCATTGACGGCGACGGCGTGAAGGACGGCGATTACGCAGCGCACACGCTTCCTTGCATAATGGGCATGGTGGGCAAGGATCTTTTGCCTCACGTCCTCAAAAAAATGCGATACAGGTATGCAAAATTGCTGGCAAAACGCGGCGCCGGATGCTATGCGTACGACTTTTTGCATCCGCTTCCAGGGGACGGCAGAGGCACATTTCACAGTGCGGATCTGTGGTACGCGATGGGCTCGCTTGGCAATTCCGACCGCCCGTTTGGCGAGGAGGACTACGCCATATCCAACGAGATGTTGGACAGGTTTGTCGCCTTTGCTACTACGGGCGAACCCAATATAGAGGGGAAGGCGCAGTGGCGGATATATAAAACCGCGGGCGACATATGGCGCATACAGTAAGTTTTGAAGGGAGCGGCGGCTCCCTTTTTTGTATGGCGAGGCGCGCATATGGCAAAATATGCAGCACTTGCCTCCAAACAGTTGTAAAAGACAAAAAAATATATTATCATATTGGCATGTAAATTTTCCGCATATGCGGCGTAAGGAGTTTTATATGAAAAATTTGAAAGGGGCGTGCATGTTCGGTCAATCCGGCGGTCCCACTTCAGTCATCAACAGCAGCGCGGCGGGCGTGTTTACCGAGGCGCTCAAGCAGGACAACATCACCGCGGTCTACGGCGCGGAACACGGCATTGTGGGCATCCTCAACGAAAAGTTTTTCGACATATCTCAGGAGGACCCCAAGGAGCTGGAGCTGCTCAAATACACTCCATCCTCCGCGCTTGGCTCCGCAAGATACAAGCTTAAGGACGCGGACGTGGACGACACCGATTACAAGCGCATACTTGAAGTGTTCAAAAAGTACAACATACGCTACTTCTTCTACAACGGCGGCAACGACAGCATGGACACCTGCAACAAGGTCAGCAAGTATCTGCAATCCGTCGGCTACGACTGCAACGTCATCGGCGTGCCCAAGACGATAGACAACGACCTGTACGGCACCGACCATTGCCCCGGCTACGCCAGCGCGGCAAAGTATATCGCCAACACCGTGATGGAGTGCAACCTCGACGCAAAGGTGTACAACTTCGGTTGCGTGTGCATATTTGAGATAATGGGCAGAAACGCGGGCTGGCTTACCGCCGCGGCGGCGCTTGCGGGCTACAAGGGACTCGGTCCCGACCTCATCTATCTGCCCGAGGTGCCCTTTGATACAGACAAATTCCTTGCGTCCGTCAAGAGCGTGTGCGAAAAGAACGACAACAAGTGCATCGTCGCCGTGTCCGAGGGCCTCAAGAACGCCGAGGGCAAGTATGTTGCCGAGTGCACGGCGTCCGCCAACGACACCTTCGGCCACGCGCAGTTGGGCGGTCTGGCGCAGGTGCTCGCCAACCTTGTCAAGGAGAAGCTGGGCGTAAAGGTGCGCCCCATAGAGCTCAGCCTCATGCAGCGCTGCGGCGCGCATCTCGCCTCAAAGACGGATATCGAGGAGGCGTTCAACGCGGGCGCATTTGCCGTAAAGAGCGCGATCGCGGGCGAGACGGACAAGATGGTCATATTCGAGCGCGCCGAGGACGAGAAGGGCAACTACGTGTGCAAAAACGTGCTTATGCCTCTTGAGCTTGCCGCCAACACCGAAAAGAAGGTGCCGCTTGAGTGGATAACAAGGGACGGCTCCTATGTCAGCGACGAGTTTATAGATTACGCGCTGCCGCTCATTCAGGGCGACGCGAAAGCGCCGCTTGAGGACGGCTTGCCCAGGTTTGCAAAACTCAAAAAAGTTTACGCGACACTTTGACAACTACGGCGGCAGGCATTGCCGCCGTACTTATAATCAGCCTTGGTAAAGGCGGGAGGGGGATATGAGTATAAAAAAAGAAAGCCGCTCGGTCAGAAAGCAGTTTTACAGGCAGTACGGGATGTTTATGCATCCGCTTATGGGCTACATCTTTGACTATGTGGAGGCGCAGCGCGCCGTGCCCAACGGCCGCACGCCATTCAACGCCGAGATAAAGGTGGAAAAGGACATAGTATATAAGACCGTGGACGGTCAGCAGCTGAAGATGGACATCTACTATCCGTCCAAACTCAGCTCGGACAGGGTGCCCGCCGTCATGGACATCCCCGGCGGCGGCTGGATGATAACCAATCGCGCGCGCCGCGACGGATATGCGCGCTGTTTTGCGGCGATGGGCGCGGTGGTGGCGGTGATAGAGCACAGGCTGTGCCCAAGCGTGTTTTTCCCGTCCAACCTTGCCGATTGCGTTGACGCATTCAACTTTTTGGCAATCAATTCGCACAAATTTCATATAGACCCCGCCAATATAACCGTGACGGGAGACAGTTCCGGCGGACATCTTGGCGCGTGCCTGGGCGTCGCGGCGACGGATCCTCAATATTGCAAGGCGCTGAATATCGCCGCGCCCGTGGTGAAGCCCGCGGGGATGATATTCGTCAGCGGCGCGTTCAGCATGAGGGTGATGTATCGCATCCCGTTTACGCACACGCTGATGGTGCGCTACGCGTCGGGTACGCATTCGCGCAGGGAGTTCAAAAAGTGGCATCTGAGCAGGTATATGGAGCCGTACGAGTTTATCAACAAAGACTTTCCGCCCACCTACAACAACGGCGGCGCGACGGACTTGCTCTGCTTCGGCGAGGCAAAGCGCATGGCAAAATTGCTGACATCTAAAGGGGTGGAAAACGAATACGCCGTGGGGAAAAACATATTCAATTCCGGGCATTGCTATATGTTGCGCTTTCCGTTTGCGCCCGCAAGGCGGGACGCGCTGAAGCTGTACGGCTGGTACTTAAAGCGTCAACAGCAGCTTGGCGTTGATCTGTCCGCGGGATACGAGAGGGTAAAGACGTTTTTCACCAACTACAAAAAGGCTTTGAAGGGGGATGTAGTCTGCTGATGGAAAGGTTGCTTGTCGGCGATGTATTGCAGGCCGTCGTGGCGGACAGCGGCGCAGGCGGGGAGGGAGTAGTCAAATTGGACAGCTATCCCGTGTTTGTGCCGTTTGCGATAAAGGGCGAGGAGGTGCGCGTAAGGGTGACCTTTGTCAAAAAGGACTACGCGTTTGCCACTCTGCTTGAGGTCGTGAAGCCGTCGCCGTACAGGGTCAAGCCCGTGTGCACCTACTTCGGTAAGTGCGGCGGGTGCGACCTGATGCACGTATGCGCCGATGAGCAATTGAGGATAAAGCGCGATGCGCTCAAAAACGCGCTGCTGCGCATAGGCGGCGCGGATATCGACGTGCCCCTGCCCTTACGCGAAAAGGAGCTGGGATATCGCAACAAACTGTCGCTGCCGTTTGCCAAAAACGAGCGCAGCGGCAACATTTCGCTGGGTTTTTACGAAAAGCGCACGCACAAAGTCGTGCCCATCAAGTGGTGTGCCCTCAACGGGCAGTGGGCGGCGGAGCTGATAGAGATCGTCACGGGCTGGGCAAACGAGTTCGGGCTGTCCGTGTACAGCGAAAGGACTCGCGACGGACTGCTGAGGCACATTGTGGCGCGCATGCTGGATACGCTGTGCGTGACGGTGGTCATCAACGGTAAAGAACTGCCCGCAGCAGAGGAACTTGTGCGCCGTTTGCGTTCAAAATTTGACGATCCAACCGTTTACATATCCGAAAACACCAAAGATACCAACGTCATAATGGGGGACAGCGTACGCCTCATCGCGGGCGAAAGCGCCCCGCAAAGGCTGGGAGCTTTCAGCGCGGAGGTGTCCCCGCAGTCCTTTTTGCAGGTCAACAACGAGATACGCGACAGGATATACGACGCCGTCGCGCAACAGCTTGGCGACTTCGACGGCGACATCGTGGAGCTGTATTCGGGCGTGGGTCTGCTCACGGCGCAGTTGGCGCTCAGATTGCCGCGCACGCGAATCGTCAGCGTGGAGATAGAGCCTGCCGCCACCGCGGACGCCGCGAGATTGATGGATAGGCTGGGCATATGCGAACGCGTGCAAATTGTAACAAACGACGCGGTCAGATATATGGAAACCTATGCAAATGAGAATGGCGCAAGGCGCGCGTTGCTGCTGGATCCGCCTCGCAAGGGCTGCGACAGAGCGGTGTTGGACGCCGCCGTCGGCTTTGAAAGGATAGTGTACATTTCCTGCAATCCCGCCACGCTAGCGCGAGACATTAAGCTGCTGTCGCCAAGGTACGCGCTCAGATACGTGCAACCCTTCGATATGTTTCCGCAGACCTCGGCGCTTGAGACCCTCGCCGTGCTTGAAAGGCGGGAGGAAATATTGTAAATATAGCGATTTATGCGGTTAGATAACCGATCGTTACATATAATTTTTTAGCAACATCGTCAATAATTGCAAAAATTGGCACATCGATTCAAGCTCCTTTTTCGATTTGCCGGCCGCAAGCAACTGCGAGGCGGTCACCGCCAGCATATTTTTTTCAAGCGTACCGCACGCTCTGCCCACTTCGTCGGCGAGCGCCTTGGCGATCTCGTTGTCCATTTTTACAATATATGATCCGCATTCAAAAAGCGTGGCAAGCGAGGGGGAACTTTTGCAAAGGATTTTGAAAATGATGAGATGAGGCAAGCAAAAATTTTAGTCAATATGCAAAAATATTTTTGTTGCAATTTGCTGTTTGCGCGCAAAACTTCTTGACAACCCCGCCAATAAATCATATAATGACAATGCTCGCGGTCATGGCGGAATAGGCAGACGCGTACGTTTGAGGGGCGTATGTCCACAGACATCCGGGTTCAAGTCCCGGTGACCGCACCAATTGAGCGAGCAGTCTCGATGCGAGACTGCTTTTTTTTATCGGGCGCCACGTAGTGGCGTTCTGTTTTATATACGCAATGGCGCTTGCGACAATTTGCGGATATAAAAGAGAAGAAATATGCGGAGCATACCCGATAAAGAAAGCAGGCGAGCGTTGAACTGTGAGCGAAAGCAGGTAGCGGAATGAGCGAAGCGAAATACCGCACCGCGCAATGGCGCGCTTGTCAAGACAAGCTCACGCCGAAATGCCATTTTTGTTTTTTCGTTCCGCACGGACTTGATTTACCGTCG
>CANQNQ010000020.1 GCA_947625225.1 uncultured Clostridia bacterium
GCCCTCAACGAAAAATTTACTGATTGGGAAATATATATTTCGCCAAAATTGACTGAACCTGAATACGCGGAAGGCAGGGTGAACGGCCTGCTAAAAGATAATCCGAATGTTACATACGCGGAGGACTTGCATTTGGGCGTATCTCTGCGCTCTTACCGCGCCGAAAAATTGTCCGCATTTGTGCACGCGGTTTTGTCGTTTGATAAATCCGCGGCGGCGATATATGCAGAAATCAAGGATAAGTACCCCATTGTCTTGACAAGGGACATGGCAAAAGCAAAAGCCTGGCTTCACCAAAAAGCACGCGGCTCTGAGCGAACGGGAGTGTTGGTTACGAAGGAGTCTGCAAGATTCAAACCGTTGTCTATCCACTTGCTGCCGTCCGGCGACGAGAACGCTGTGCACTGGTTTTTGGAGGACAAGACGGATGTGCGGTCGTCAAATTATCTTGAAGACGCCGCGACGGAAATACAAGTTCAGGGTCTTGAGCTTGATTATACTTGTGTGCTTTGGGACGCAGATATGCGGTGCATAGATAATGAGTGGCACTTCTATCGTTTTAACGGTCAAACAAAATGGATTGAGCAGACGGCAACTACTGAAAACAAGCAAGAACTTATGAAGTATATGCTAAACGCATATCGAGTTTTGCTGACACGCGCAAGAGCCGGAATGGTAATCTGCGTCCCCTACGGGAATGCAAACAAAACAGCCGGCGGTTTTTGGGAGGATAGCACACGCTTGCCCGAATATTACGACGGCACCTATCAATATTTGAATAGTATAGGTATAGAAGAAATATAAATTACGTTCTGCAATTTTGAGGATTGAAGAACTAACATCAAGGAGATAAGGTGTTATGTCAAATAAAGAAATTACCGTCAAAGGTTTAGATGTCGGATACAAGAAGATAGACAAAGAAGATTACATATCTCTTACCGATTTGGCGCGCTATGCCAATCCGACCGAACCGAAAGTCCCAATCGCCACATGGATGCGTAGCAAGGACGTCATATCCTATCTCGGGCTATGGGAGACGTTGCACAACCCTGATTTCAAAGGGCACGAATTCGAGGCCTTTGAGAATGCGGCAGGCAGACACAGCTTCTATCTTTCGCCGCAAAAATGGATTGAAGCCACCAATGCAATTGGCATTGTTTCAAAGTCGGGGAACAATGGCGGAACGTTCGCGCATAGGGACATCGCCTTTGAGTTTGCAAGTTGGTTAAGTCCGGAATTCAAGTTGTATTTAGTCACGGAATTTCAACGGCTCAAATCGCAAGAGCAACAGGCTCTCGAATGGTCTGCAAAGAGGGAACTTGCAAAGGTCAACTACCGCATACATACCGATGCAATCAAAGAGAATATCGTCCCGACATTAACGGAAGAACAACTCAAATACGTTTATGCGGATGAAGCAGATTTATTGAACGTAGCCCTGTTCGGCAAAACTGCCGCACAATGGCGCAAAGAAAACCCGACCTTGAAGGGCAATATCCGCGATTACGCCTCCATAGAACAACTGCTTGTGATTGCCAACATGGAAAGCTACAACGCCATTTTGATTGAGCAAGGCGTTCCGCAAGCAGAGCGTTTACAACGTCTCAACGATATGGCGCGCTCGCAACTCAGAGTGTTGCAACAAAGCAATTCGCGTCTACTTACGGATGGGAGAAAATGAAACTAATTAAAAGGATTAGACATGCGCTAGCTATTTGGCGAGCAAGTTCGCGTGTGCCGTACTTTTCTTTGGCGCGCAATAACATATAAAGATCGCGTTCCTCGGCTGACTTGCAGGCAGACATAATTTGAAGATGATTTGTCCGACTCAATTGTGTCAACAGTGTTGACACTTTTTCCTTTTCGCCCAATTGTGTCACCAGTGGTGACACTTTTTCATCCTCGCCGTAAAGTTCGTAAAATTGCCGCATGCAATACAGTCCGCGGCGAGTGAATCTTTCAGTTTTTACAAATTTGCCGAATAATATCAGAAATATTTACGGTTTTTGTTACATTTTTCGACGACCCATTTTATAGCAATTTATCTCTATTTTTCCTTGCTCTCTGTCGATTGCAATCAAATAAACTTCTTGGGACACAGTGATATTTGTGATATATATGAAAAAATGTATCATCTATTGACTTACTGCGTTTCCCTGCGGTTTTTGAAAAAAGTCACACGGGCTGTGCCGTGTACTATTTCAGCGGCTACTCCTCCTGCGCTTTACAATGACCAAAACGACCAGCCCCACAACAAGCAGCGCGGCGATCGGCACGACGATGGCGAGCCAGGTCAGATCCCCTTGATCGGAATTGTCGGGAGGAGTTATCTGCGCTTGCCCGCCGAGATAAACATGGAAAGTAAGTTCCGTCGTTTCATAGCTGTCCGCGTCATCGCCCACATAGACGGCTTTTGCGGTCATTCTGTTCCCCGATATCTCCGTATCCCCGTTTTCCCAGACAAATCCGTTCGGGAGGGAGATATCGGACAATTTTACAGCTTTTTTGTTGTGACGAATAGTGGTGTTTACGCTCGGCTTTTGTGCCTTTAGAATTACGAATTCATATTCGGCTGTCCCGGCATAATCATTTTTGAAGGTGACGATGGCTTTGCCCTTGCCCGCAAGTTTGTTGTCCTCGTATCGCACATCGAAGTCCACGCCCTCGACAAGCGTCGCCTCGCCGTCTTTGGCAACAACTTGCGGGGTTTTTTCCGTCCCGTCGTATACGAAAGATCCAGTCTCTATGTTTACGCTGAGGTCCCCTATATCCTTCGGCGGCAATTTTGTTATTGTGATTTCAATCCGATAGTTCTTATAATTTTGCGTATCCTTATAAATCGCGTACGCTTTTATCATTTCCTCGTCGATTTCCATGTCGGGGTCTACCCACTCCCATCCTTCCGAAAGGCTAACGGAGCGCAGAGTTGCCGCCTTCCTTTCTACCGTCACGGACGTGGCGGGCAAATGGGGCGGATATTCCGCCTTTTCAATGGTAAATTGCACTGTTGCCTCTGCGCGATCGTAATTTTGCGATTGTTCTGCGACCGCTTTCACCCAATAAGTGCCGGCGTCGGTGGGCTTTGTCGCGACATAATTGCCGTATCTTTGCGTTGAATATGAATAGGATATCGCGGCTTCCTCCTCGATATTTTCCACCCGAGGGGCAGCTCCGCTCTGTCCATATACCCAATCGTCCAAAACCACCTTAAAGTGTGATCTATTCGCCTTAAATATGGTATATTCCAAAGAAAACTCTCCCGTAAAATTCCCGCCGAAAGCGATTTTTACTTCCACTTTGCCCGCGTTTGTTCTGTCGCCGAGATAGTTTATTGAAAAGTCGTCGATCTGTTGTCCTTTATAGGTTATCATCAAAGTCTGCGCCGTTTGAGCGCCGTCGTAGACAAAATCTTTCAGCCCCGTCACGGTCACGTCGTTTTTTGAAAGCTGTTTTGGCAGGATCGTAAAAGTTTGGGTCTTACTGCCCGTGGACATGCCGTCCACAGCCGCAATTTCAACTTGCGCGTCGCTCGACGCCGAAATATTGTTTGCAAACGAAACGGAATAACAGGCGGACGGCACGATCCTGCCGTTGAAATACACCGTTATATTGGGGATGATCTGTTCGCCTGAATATGTATAACTGCCGTCAATGCGGATCTCGCATCTGTCAAGCTCGTAGACCTCGGGCAAGTCCCCCCTGAACACTGCTATAAGATCCGCGTCCCCATTTAAGGCGATACTGCCCGAAACGAATTGCTCACCGCATTGCCAGCACAAAAATCCCTCTTCCTCCAACTGTGGCAGATCGACATCCTGCCCGCTAGCGCCGTAACGCACGTCGTAGAGCTCGCCGTTTACATAATATCTGCACGCCCAATAGCTTTTGTAAATCGCAAACAGCGCGTCGCCTGCGGAGGGTGCGTAAATTTTACCCGCGTCTACGATTTTGTCGCCTTCCCTGTACGCCAACACTTCGTTTTGCGATCCGTCTGCGCCGGGGAGATATATCTGCCCGCCTTGCTCATAATAAACTACGCGCGTCGCTTGTCTGTAATAGATCGTGAGTTCGAGTTTGTCCTTGATCTCAACGTCAAACTCCGCGCCCTTGTTTACTGTGATTTTGTCGCCGGTGCGATATATTTTTCCGCTTGTGCGCTCCCTGTATTCCACATATTGATGTTCCCCAAGCTCATACTGCCGCTCCGTGCCGAATTCGAATTCATGACTCTTCAGCTCATATGTGAAGCTTGAGCCGCTTCCGTTGAATTTGAGGTCGTACAAAAGTTTTGAGACGGCGATGCCGTCGCCTTGAAACACAAGCATATAGTCGGGGCTTACTTCGATTTTTTCAATGATGTCGTCTTGAAAAGCGCCCTCAAGTTTTATGTTTTTCACTCCGTCGAAATCGCCGAACACAACGGAAAAGTCAGACGCGCCTTGCGAAATAGTCAGGTTTTCTATGTCGGATATATTGAGGCAGGGTTCTTCGGCTTGAGTGAACGCGCAATTCTCCATTTTTACTTTACCCATCGCATGGATTATCCCTTCCGACCTGAGATCCTTGCAATTTTCAAAGCTGCAGTCATACAGCTCAAGATCCATCCCGGGGGCATAGATCGCTCCCGCCAGATACCTCGTTATGATGTTTCTGAACGTCACGTATTCCGCTTTGAAAGTCGAATTGCTCCCATAAATGACGGGGGTCGTGATCTGGGCGGAATTTCCGTCCAGAATTATCCTTGCGGTTGGCTTGCCACTCAGGACAAGTTGGTTGTGACATTGCAGATACGCTCCGTTGACATCTATGCAAACGTCGTTTTCAACGGAAGGATCTATTTCTATGGTAATATCCGCATTGACGTACAAATTCTCCAATTTGCAATCGGACAGCAGATAAATGGTCTGCCCTTCGGTAGCGGCGCGCATTGCGTCTATAAGGGCGTCGTAATTTTTCCCATCTATTCGGCATACGCCCGAATTCTCGGATGAAACGGTTGAAAACTCCTCGCTCTCGTCGCTTACATAAAAATATCTGTTTATCGCCGCGACTTTGTATGTCGGGTCTGTCGCGTAATAATTTTTATCTGTAAACGTAGAGCCGTACGTAAACCCGACGTTTTTCCATTCCCCGCCCACCTTTGCCTTGACCTCGTAGCCGAGGTGGTTTTCATCCCGCGCTCCCACGATGTAGATCTTCCTTTCGCTGCCGCTTGTCTTGACAATTTTGCTTATGGAAGGCGTTTCGCCCTTGTACGCTCTTTCTTCCTGCGGTACGTCCATGTGGGCAAGCGAAAAGTCGTATTGGGTGCCGTCCGCATACCAGAAATGGTCGTACCTGTCCGCTATTTTGCCCTCTCTCTTTGCCTGATCCATCAAAGATCTGAACTTTGCCGAGGCGTTGGCGCATATAAATCTGTTGTTGAACAAATTGGGGCTTTTCCCGTAATAAAACCCCCAACGCTCGTAGTATGCCGAAAGGTCCGTCTGCGTCGCCAGCGAGGAATAGTAAACATATTTTTCCTCGTCGCTGAGTCCCGATTCTATCTCGCCGCGGAAATAGTTGTTGAACCTTGCCCAAAACCCCGGAAAAGTTGCCTCCAGACACCACCAGATCAAATAATTGTGGTCGTAATTGGTTGGATAATCCTGTTTTGTGTACATGATCTGACCGTCGTCATACGCCCTGTAGTTCAGTCCTATGTCGTTTGAAAGCGCGCTTAGCGTCTTTGAAAACGGCTGATATTGCTCGTAATGCGGCATGCCTACGACTTTGAAATACGCTATTGCGGCGGTAAAATTGTTGGTTGTCTCGTTTATCTTTCTCGGCTCGTTGTCCAGCGCGTGCCCCAGCTCGTGCCCTATGCCGAAGATCAGGTGCGCCGTAAGCTCCTTCCCTTTTATGGGGTTTATGGCGTGGTAAAAGTCCGCAAACCAATAGTGCTCGTAATACCACCCGATATGATAGGAATACGAGTACGCTCCCGACCCCTGATAATAAGTCATATATCTGAAATTTATTTTGACGTGATCGTTGCGCTCATCATATGGCATGCCTACGTCCGACGCCTCGCTTGTCGGGATGCCGTTGAACTCGAAAAGCGTTGTAAAATAGTTGCCCCAAAGCTCCAGATTTTCGCTTGGCGTGATGACATCGTTGTTGAAGTACACCTCGTAAAGCGAGGATGAGGTGGTGGAAATTATGGCGTGGTCGGTGACAAGCTCCGCCATATCCAACAAGTTGTTTGCCTTGCGCTCGGCCTCATACTCTTTTAGAAAATTCAAAAATTCACGCTCGTTGCCGCCCTTTCTGAACACGGGGTAGTATCCGCCGCCCTCGATGTAGACTTTGACGGCGCCCTGCTCCTCCTCAAAATACGGATTGCACAAATAGACAGCCCCGCCTCTTATCTCTTCTTTGGATATATAACTCTGTCCAAAAGTCGGAAACTTGATTTTATTCATACCGTTTTTGAGTTTTATCTTGTCAAACCAGTGCAAATAGTATCCGTGATTTTGAGAAAAAATGACATACGGCAGGCAGCGGTCGTCGTCCGCCTCGACAAATATATTGAACGTCTCTTCCGGCACTCCGTAAATGCCGGTCAGGATCAACTCGCTTGCCGCCCATATGCATTTAAGCTTATCCTGCGAATATTTCGCGATGTCGCCGACCTGGTCAATCTTGTTTTCGTCCTCAAACTCCGACGAAAACTCCCTCTTGGGAACAAATTTCGCTTCTCCGCCGAGCACTTCCGCGGCGCGACCGTATACCTCGTCGGAGATAAGTTCGGCCTGCTTCAATTGTTGCAGAACGGATAAGTCGTTATATTGTTTTTTAAGGCTTGTTTGGGTATAGTCCCGAAATATATCGCTTGCCGACAGCAAGTCTGCGCTTTGCTCGCCCGCCTCGCTTACGCTTGCCCCGGCGTCGGCGACGCAGACGGGCTCGGTTTGAAAATACACGCCGAAAAGCACCGCCATCGCCAGAAGCAATGACAAGCAACCGATGTAAAATAAAAACTTTGACTTTTTATTCTGCATACATACTGATATTTTACACCGCAGGGGTTCAAAAAGCAATACAAATTGAAAAAATTTGTTGCTTTTCTATACTGAAAAAAAAACCAAAAATTCACTGTTTTGTAGTAAAATAGCTCAATTTTATTGTATGTCATTGCAAGCGTTTTGTATTTAATTTTTTCCAATTTTTTGCCATTTTCGACAACATTACACATCTGTGCCTTTAATTTGTCCTATGCCGCATAATGCCCTTTATGTCATCACCGCTTTTCACCAATATACCCCCTACCTGCATAACAATATTTCGTCTTTGCCGTCCCATTCCCGTCATAACGCTCCTCCTCTCTCGTGGTATGTATCCCCGCATGTTGCCTTCCCCGCGCGAAGCGCCTCTCTCTTCCTCACCCTCTTTACCTCGTATAGCGGGCGTCCTCAGCGCTCTCTCCTTTCCCCCTCGTAGTCGGGATCCTCTCTCAGCTTAACCTTTCCCTCTTCCGCGAAGCGACAACCTCTTCTCCTTATTTCCATCCTTACCCCGTGTAGCAGGCATCCTCCTCCCCCGACTATCCCTCTCACAGCAGTTTCTTTTCACTTCGCCGCCGGATCTCCACTTCGCATATATCTATTTTGTTCAATGTTGTTATGCTCAATTTTTAAGCTAATCCTTGAATATATCAGTCGCTCGTTTTTGTTTTATATAAAATTTTATTGTGCCCGATCAGATAAGGTCAAGTCTTAAATGCCCTCAGCACGCAACGGCGTTTGTTTCATTTTATTTTGTTAAATCAAATTAAACCAAATGCTACGCACTTGTCTTGCGCTCATCTCATCATATTGATTGCGCACGATTGCATAGCGTTCAAATTTATTATTTTCTTCCAATGTTTTGCCCTTCCCGCGTTTGCAGCCGCCCAGAATGCTCCTCTCAACCAAAAACGCCAAATCCTGTCGGCACTCCCCTCGGAATATGTCATATCCCATCAATGCCCTTGCAAAATATGTCAAATTCTGTCGTTCCTTCATCTTCATAATGCTCAATTTTATATAGCTCAATAAAATCAAATCGGATTGCAATCGCGTTGCCATTATCGCAGCGTAGCCGTTTCCCCACGCCGCGCAATGCAAAATATGTCAAATAACGTCGATAAACCGCGCTTTTGTGCCAAAAAACCTCCCCTTTTTGCAAAATCTCGCCATATTTTCACATAATTCGATTTTATTTGACAAAACAATATTACATCAAATCCGTGCGTATTTTGTCGTAAAACCGCGCTTCACCCCGCCCAAATAATGTCGAAACGCTCGCCTTATTTATATAACTCTATTATATTGTGCATAATCTTATTAAATCATATTATATTTGCTATTGCTGTAATTCCGCATCGTTTGGCGCAATTTGTCAAATTTTGCCAATTTTATGCGCGTTTTATGTCGAAATTTCAGAATTTCCGTTCATGCACGCCGATATTCCACGGTGGGAATAAGCGCGCGCATCTGCTTGGACGGGCGCGTCAGCAGCCTGTAGTACACCGCAAACAGCACCCCGTCCATGATTATGTTCAATATCCAGCTGATGGGATAGGTCAGATACAGCATAAACGTCGTGTGCACCGCCTCGAACGCCGTGTACACCCATATGATACGGTACACGCATATGCACAAAAACGACGGGATCATCGGCACGATCGCCCTGTCCATGCCCCTCAGGCAGCCCACGATGACCTCCACGATGCCGCACACAAAATAGATGGGCATGATCACATTGAGCCTGTCCACGGAGTACCTGATGACCTCCGGGTCGTGGGAGAATATGGAGGACAACGGCGCGCCAAGCAGCGTTATCGCCGTGCCCAGCGTCACGCTGATAAGCACCGTCAGCCAGCTGCAATCCCACAGCACCTGCTTTATGCGCTGATACTTCCTTGCGCCGTAGTTCTGCCCCGCAAACGTCGTCGCCGCATTGGACACCGCGTTCATGGACGTGTAGACGTAGCTTTCGAGGTTGCTGCCCGTGCTGTTGCCCGCCATGACCGCCGCGCCGAAACCGTTGATGCCCGACTGAATTATAACGTTCGCCACCGAGAAAAAGGAGTTGAGTATGCCGCTGGGCAAGCCCACCTTGATCACCTCTACCAGCTCCTTGCGGTGGATGGTAAGCTGTTTTAGGCGCATGCGACAATAGTCCTTTTCGCGCAGCAGCGCAATGACCACAAGTATAAGCGACAGGTACTGCGACGCCACCGTCGCGATGGCAACGCCCATCACGTCCAGCCCCGCGCATATCACAAACAGCAGGTTTAACCCCACGTTGAGTATGCCTGAAATCGCCAAATAGATAAGAGGCCTGCGCGTGTCGCCCTTTGCGCGCAGTATCGCCGCGCCAAAGTTGAAGCATATGTTGGCGGGCGCGCCCATAAAGTATATGCCGAGGTACTGCGTCGCCTTGTCAAGCACCTCGGGATCCGTCTTCATCCATACAAGGAAGTAACGCGCGCAAAACACACCCACCAAAGCGACGGGCACGCTGCATATCACCGACAACAGCATGGACGTGTGCAGAGTGCGTTGCGCCTTGTCCATATTTCTGGCGCCGATGGCGTGCGCCATCACGACGTTTGCGCCCACCGACAGGCCTATGGACACGTTGACGATGAGGCTGATAAGCGCGCCGTTGGAGCTGACCGCCGCAAGCGACAACGTGCTGGTGGCGGAAAACTGCCCTATCACCACCAGGTCCGCCGCGTTGAACAACAGCTGCAACACGCCCGACAACGCCAAAGGCAGGGTGAAGATGATTATCTTGCCCATCAGCTTGCCCGTTGTCATATCCATGTCTCTCGTCAGACTGCGCATATTTTGCTCCTTGAAAATCGTAATAATGTTTTAGACTTATTTTTCAAAAAAAGCAACTTTTTTTATATGGATTTTTTATTTTTATTTACAAAACATATGTTTATATAAAATATATATACCTTATATGTCCGCTTTTTGCCGTTTTGCGCACAAAAAAATGACGGCGCGCGCCGTCATTTTTGTATTGTGCGATCTGATTATTCGCCTTGGCCGTCCTGATTGCCCTCTTGTCCGCCTTGACCGCCTTCGCCTTGGTTGTCCTCCTCGCCCTCTTCGGGCGCTTCGGGTTCGGGCGCGGTGTAGTCATAGTCGCCCTCGACGTTTTCCCGGAACACTATGTTGCCGTCTGCGACCTTCCAATATTTGGAGTTGAACTTCAGCGTGCTGCTGTCGCCTATGACAAACTCGGAGTCGTCCAATTTGTCGCTGACGGTGCCGTTTGCCGCGTCGGAGGGCGTGACGCCATTGACGGTAAGCACATTGGCGTTGCCGTAGTAGCCATCGGGCCCGGAGATCTTGTTTGCGTCATAGGGATCCTGCTTGCCGTACAGATGGCCGTAGTTGAGCGTCAGCACCGCTTCGTCAGCCGCCGCGCCCGCCTCCTGCGTGGGCTGCTTGCCGCCGTAGACCGTCTTTGCGTTGCCCGCGCAAGTTACAACTACGTTTGCAAGCACAAAGTTGCTCTTGAGGTGGGTGTATTTGTTCCTGCCGATGAGACCGCCCACATTGACGACGCCCGCCGCCTCGTTCGCGATAGTCACGGTCAGGTTAGTCTTGGAGTAGCAGTAGTTGACAGCGCCTATGGAGCTTTCCGTAAGGTCGGAGGAGGAGTTGATCAGTTTGGAGTAGTTGGCGCCTATCAAGCCGCCCAGCGACACCTGCATGTTGCCCTCGACCACGCTTACGTCAATAAACATACTGCCCTCGCAGTAGCTGTCCTTCAGATAACCCTCGTTGTTGCCCACAAGGCCGCCCACCGCGACGTTGGCATAGCCGTCGTCAATGGATATGGCGCTGCCCACGGAAAGTTTCGCTTCCTCCGTGCCAAACGCCACTACCGCATGGGTGCGCTGTACGCTGCCGAAGTTTCTGCCCACTGCGCCGCCGAGATAGAGCGCCACGTGATCCACAGAGTTGACGGTGAAGGCGGCTTCCGCCCTCTTCACCTGTCCGCGGTTGACGCCCGCAATGCCGCCCGCAAACGCATTGCCCGCAAGCTCGCTTGTGGCAAAGGTCACGGTTGTCGTGCACTTTTCGATGGTGGACGGGCCGGCGTTTTCACCCACTATGCCGCCGAAGGTGACGTCATTGCAGGTGGCGGTAAACGTGCCGGACACCGTGCAGTCGCGGATGATGCCCGTGTCCTTTTGAGCGGAGCCGATGTTGTACGCCGCTATGCCGCCAAACAGCACGTTCTTGCCCGCAAAGCCAAGCGTCAGCGGAGCATTATAGCTGACGGAACACTTCTCTATCCTGCCCTTGTTGAGGGCCGCCACAGCGCCTATATACAGCACATCGCTTGCGCTGCCTTCTGCGCTGAAATGGGGGTTTACAAACTTAAGATCGCTTATTCTACCCTCGTTTACGCCAAATGCGGACAGATATCTGCCGTTTGCCACAAACGTGCCGCCCGTTATCGTGGCGACCTGATTGTCGCCGTAAAGTCCGCTGATCACGCCCTTGAATGGATGCTCTTCGGTATAGGGAGCTTTCAGCGCTGCGTCGCCGAGATCTATATTCCCGCTGAAATAGATGTGCGCGTTGCACAGCTTGTCCCAATCATCTTCGGAAAGCCCATCGTTGAACTTCGCGAAGAATTCTTCCACTTTCGTTTTGTCTGTCAAGGTATATTTATCCCTGAATTTGGCGTAAAGGCGCAGCACGGCGCCGTAAGCAAAGTAGCTGTCAACCGGCGCGGCATTGGGTTTTTCATTTACGCGCGCGACGTCCATGAGAGAGGTGGGCGTGACGCCCTCTTCCTCAAACTTGAACTCCTTCTCCTCGGTGGCGTACACGGGATTATCGTTGGAGTCTTTCTCTGCCTCGTCAACATTTGTTGTGGTCTCGTCCTCGCTGCCCTCTTTGACGTACAGTATCTTGCCGTCCGAATCCTTCTTTATGGCGAGGTAGTACCAGTAGTCAAACTCTATATTTGCGTTTGTACCCGGAAAATCGTACTTCCTATCCGCGGGGATATTGTCGCCAAACGTGAAATTATCTACATCATACAATACTTCGGCGTCGGCGGGGTCGCTTCTGTATATGACGTTCACCTTGGGCAGGTCCTGCTTGAACATGGGGATAAGCGTAAGACCGCCCAGTTTGTCATATCTGTTGAGCAAGGATATCGTGGTCTTGTTGCTGTCGGAGACCTCAAACTTGGAGGTAAACTGCACGGGCTTGCCTTCATCGTCTATATAGTACCAGAACACAAAGGGATTATCCTTGCTCTGCTTGGCCATATCCTTGTCATTTTCGTCCTTGTTAAGCCACGTCGCCGTGGTGACGCTTGTCAACGAATTGTATGTCGAATACAGCTTGCCGTCGCCGGCGGACAGTAATATGGTGCCGGTGGGATCCGATTCGCCCCCAATAGAATCCTCGGGATCAATTGGGCCGGTATAGCCGATGGCGTCGCCGTCTTTGTCAACTTTTGCTTGCGCATGATCGGCGGTATACGCCTTTTGCGCGCCATCCTTGGCGACGTACAAAATGTTGTCATCCTTGTCCTTTCTGGCATTTTTCAACTTGTTAAAGGTCAAAGTCCCGGTTTCCTTGTCATAGTCAAATCCCGCCGCAAGCAACAGCGTGTGCTCGTAGTTGTTGGCGTTGTACTGCGCCTTCAGCGTCAGGTTGGACGTGACGGGCTGATCAAAATCGTACTCCGTGTTGACGTCGTTGCTCTTCGCCCAATATTTGAAAGTGTAGCCCGGCTTTGCGTTGGTGAGGTCCACCGTGGGCCTGGGCACCTTTTCGCCGTACTTCACCTGCACCGTCCTCGAATCCGTCACAAGAGAGCTGTCCGTGTCAAAGGTGACGGTGTATACACGGTTTTCAAATTGGTTGGGGTCGTCGTCGCCTCCGCCCTGAGGGGTGGGATTGCACGCCGCAAGGGACACCGCAAACAGCGCCACAAGCGCCAACGCTGTAACAAACAACAGTAGCTTTTTCATATTTCTCCGTACAGACGCGCGCACGGATATGCGCGTCATATATAGTATTTGATTTTTATGCAAATTATATTATACATCAAATTGCGGGATTATCAACCAAAAAATTTATCGCTTGCGCAAATTAAACGGATTTTAAGCGTAAAATCACGCTTTTTTGCGTATATTCGGCAAAAATTAAAAAATCTTTAAGATAGTTTTAGCGTGTTTTTAGCTTTGCGCGGTACACTTTTTTTGCGACAGGAGGCATAATTATGCTCAAGATCAACAAAACATCCGCTTTGCTGTGCGTTGCAGGCATAGCGTTGACGTCCTGCCTTGCGCTGACGGCGTGCAACACCGCCGACAACCGCGCCCCTGAGGAGAAGATACCCACCTCGTATGTGGCGGTGGACGTCAATCCCTCAGTGGAATTTGTGCTGGATCAGCACGACAGTGTGCTGAGTATGACGGGCGTAAACACGGACGCCCGCGTTATGCTGTTCAACGAAAGCGGATTTATAGGCGAAAAGATGGACGCGGCGTACTCGCGTATGCTGCGACTTGCAGATGAAAGCGACCTTATAGACGACGGCTCCAACATCGTGGGGATCAGCGTTTACTCCGTCGATCCCGCCGTAGCGCAAAGGGTGTACGCGGATATGGACGCCGCCGCCCAAGCCCTTAACGAGAGCGACGATATAGACGTTGCCAATGTGCGCGCGGACGACCTGGCGCTATCCTGCGAGCTGGACGAGCTTAAAGCGGACCCCTCGTCCGCGGCGACATTCGACGACATGACGCTTGAAAAATTCAGGCTGGTGAAGCGCGTTTCACAATACGAGGACATCGACGTTTCCGCTGCCGCTGCCCTCGACGACGGCGCGCTTATCGCCTCCGTGCGCGACGTGCAAGCGGACTCGGACACAAAGCTGGGCAAACTGTACGACCGCGCCGTGACCGAGGCGAAGTTTGTGTTGGAAAGCGCCACTCAATCCGCAAAAGACGCACTTTATCCGCTGTATTTTGCAGATAAAACCTTTGATGACGGCATTTGGAATTGGCTGACCAACAGCCGCCACTGGGCGTACGCCAACATATATGTGGCAATACATTCGCTCTACATCAACCTTGATCACTACTACAACTCGCTATCGGAGTACCTGCGCGATCCCGTGTTTACGCTTGACGATCTGAAGGAGGCGCTTGCAAATGTTTCACAGACCTTCAAGGACGCCGTGACAAACATCTTCGGACAAAAACAGCAGGATGAAAACGGCGAGATAACCGCGGAAGTTATAAACGAAAACCTCAGCGGAGCATATCGCAATCTGCCCGCCGCGGAACGCGAGGAGTTCAGGCAGCAGTATATTGCCCTCAAAAAGACGGCGCTGGAAGATCCTCCCGTGGAGGAGCACGTGTCAAAGGACGGCATATTGCAGGAGATAGCCGACGCATTCAACGCCATAAAAAACGACATAACCAATTCGGAATTCTTGAACAAGGTGAAGGATTGGATAGATCAAACGCTGGACGCCCTTGGCCTAACGGAAATGTTTGACAGCATACAGACGTCCTTCAAGGAGGCGTTTGAAGGCGTCGATTTCGCCAACATATTCGACGTAAAACGCGCGATAGGCCGCGTGAAGGAGGCTTCGGATTGGGCGTACGGCAAGATGGAGCTTACCGACAACGACCTCGACGCTGTCAGCGCGCTTGAGGGCAACATTTCGCAAGAGCTTGCGGACGCAAAGGCTTCCTTCCAGGAAACGGTGGCGGACGCAAAGAAAGCGGCGGCAAGATGGCTGGAGGACGCAAAAAACGCCTTTGGCGCAAACAATTGAGTTTCCAATTGAACAGACATATATGAAAAGCGGCGCCTCGGCGCCGCTTTTCATATCCGGAATACATAGGACTTGCGTCCGTCTATGTCAAATGGCAACGTGTCTGAAGTACACCACCCTCTCGCCTTCGTTCAGTGGAAAGGTCAGCGCGGGATTTTGCGCCATGATGTCCTCGGGCATGGCGGTCAACGCCTTGCAAAGGTCAAGCAATCTGTCGTCGCCACGCGCTATATACAGCGATACGGCGGAGGTGTTGTGGGGCTTTTCCTCGCCTATCTCCACACTTGAGATGTACTGCGCGGTCACGTGGCTGAAGCCGCGCGCTTCCACGGCGAGCGTGAGATCGATGTCTATCTCCCTCTCGCGGCGGACGGAGGCGGCGATGTCCGTCACGGTGCACTTAACGCACACATCTTTTGAAAAGGGCTTTTGCGAGTCGATGGACAGCGCAAACGGCACCTCGGTGCGCACTGAATTGTAGCCGTTTTCGTCGGAGTATATGACGTCCGTGTTGACCACGCCCTCGACGATCAGCTTGCCGTCCTCGTCCACGTATGCCTTGGAGGTGTAACAGCCCGCGTAAGGCAAGGCGTTTATCGCGACCGCCGCCGCCCTGTTGTCGCCAAGCGTAGCGGTGCCCGTCACCTTTTCCACAAACGTCCCGCATCCGTCATAACACACAAAGTCCTCGCTGCTATAGGAGATCTCCACCTCGTTGGTGAGGTAAAACATATCGTCCACAGCCCTGACTTCCGCGCATCTGAACGCGCGGATCTTTACTTGCAGCTCGCCCTCGAGGCGGATGACGTTGTCGTCCGTCACGCCTTGCAGCACTATCTTTGAATGAGTTACGCTCACGTCCGCCATTATGGCGTCGCCCATCTGCGCGCCATCCAGGCCGACGTCCTCCTCAAGCTCTATGTTGAAGTTTTTGCGCAAAATGTCCCCGCCCTGCACGTAAGTCACGGTGGCAAACAATTGTACGCCCACCGTCGCGCCGTCGTCCGTAGCCTCCGCGCGCTTTACGGCGGTGTTGATGCTGAGCCCCAGCACCGAGCCTATCTCGCCGCCCGCGTTAAATTCCTCGTCAAAGGGCAAAGATATGCTCTTTGAGGAGATGTACGAGGGCAAATACATGCTCTTTGTCGTCCTGTAACAGCCGTCCGCGTCTGCCAGCAGCTCCACCTCGCGCCTGCCGACGGCGCTGACCTGCACCTCCAACACAGCGGAAAGCGTCAGCCCCGCGCCCGCCTGCGCGTCGGATTCCACAATGCGGATGTCCGCGCTTACGCTGTCCTCCGCGCCGAACTCCCCTTCCGCCTTGACGGTGAAGTCCGCGTTGTAGTCCACGCCGCGCGCGCCGCCCTCGCGATCAAGATAGGTCAGGCGAAAATTGGTCCTGCCCGCCACCTGCGCGTAGCCGTCGTATGCGCTTACGGATGTCGCTTTGGCGTCCACCGCCAGCGACAGTACCTTGGCTATATTGTCAATATCTATCCCCGGAGGCGAAAACTCAACCACCCTCTCCACGGGGGGCGCAACGTAAAATTTGCTTGCACTTACCTTTTCAAAATCGAACATAGCTCCTCCATATCGCTTAACTTTATGCGCCTCGCAATTTGTTTATGCCCGATTTGCCAAAATAAAAAGGAGGGCGCCCGCCGATGAGTACGGACGCCAAAAAATATGAAATCCTCTTTTGTACAAACTTTTTTCTAAACTACATCGCGCGTGAACGTCAGAATGCGGGAAACGCGCTTGCGCAGAGGGATTCTATATAGTCGCGCTTCAGCAGCCCATCTCGCCAATCCGCGGGGATCGCGTCGTAGCCGTACAGCGCGCCCGCCATGCCGCCCGCTATCGCCGCTACGGTGTCCGTATCCCGCCCCAGGTTGACCGCCGCCAGCATGCACTCGCGATAGGAAGAGGTGGTCATAAGGCTCCATATCGCCGCTTCGAAGGTATCCACGACATAGCCGCTGCTTGAGATATTGTCGCGCGGGACATTCTCTATGCCGTCGAAGACGCGTTTGTAGGTCTTTTTCTCCTCCAGCTCGCGGCGCACAAAGTCGTAAATGAGGCTTCCGCCGTCCTTGGTGGCGTATATCGCGTCCACCGCCGCCTTCAGCCCCTCCTGCACGGACGATTTTTGAGGAGAGATAAGCAGCTTTGTCAATATGCCCGCGTACAGCAGACACGCCAGCACGCTCCTCGGATGCGCGTGCGTCATCTTGGAGCCGTCCGCGACAAACTCCAGACAGCGCGGGGCGTCCGCCTCGCCCTTAAGATTTATGTCGTAAAAGTTTTTGAGAACATATGGGTGTATGCGCATCAACGAGCCGTTGCCATTGCAACGTTCGGCGGTTTCGCCGTAACCCTGCTCTATGGCGTTTGCGCACGTAATGCCACAATCAAACATCAATTCTGTGGGTGTAAACTCCGAGTTTTGCAACCAACTGCGGAAATTTGCCAATGTGCAAACGCGCAGCTCGCCCGCGTCGTCGCCCGCCTTCGCGAGGGCGTCCAAGGTGCAAAGCGACATGCTGGTGTCGTCCGACCAACTGCCCCTGGGCATATCGTAATAGCCGCCGCCCACCATGTCGACGGCGGGATCTTTGTCGAGGTCCCGGCGCCGGGAGTTCTCGTACGGAACGCCCACCGCGTCCGCGACCGCGTGGCCAACCACCACCGCCTTCGCCTTGCTCAAAAACTCCTCGTAGCTTATTTTTTGCCACATATTCATCTCTCCTTGAATATGGATTTAATTGTTATTTTTTTTTAAGCCGTGAAAAAATAATCCGCAATCTGTGCATTTCCATAGATGGCGCGCAACTTCTCGGCGACTTGTTTTGCCGTGTCCGGATCCAAAACACACAGATCATCAATATCTGAAGACAAATCCAGGTTCTGTCCGCAATAATATTCTTTCTTACCGTTTAAATATACACTGATGTATTTCGTCTTGTTGTAAGAGTACAAAGGATCTACCTCTTTCACTTCTTTATCATACCATTCTTTTTTAAATTTGTATTTAGCCATTCTCCTTTCCTCCTATAAACAATTATTTCCTTCGCCCTTCAATCGGATAGCATTTTTAATAGTTTATTTCGTCAACCTTATATTTCAAGAACTTATAGCCGCTTCGGCTATCTGTGAAAGTCGGATTTTTATAACCTATTTGAAGGTCAATTTTTTCAGGATTATCGCCCCTTTTCTTTATTTCTGCCAAAGATATAGAATACGCCGGTATGAAAAACAAATATAATATGCGGTTTTTCCAATCATTCAGAATTAAATGCCAATTTTTTTTCAGAAGGCCAACCGAGGGATTAGCCCAATACGACTTCATGGAACTATTTTTAGACGCAAAAGTTGTACGACTTGGCCAAAGAGTATAGTTTCTTTTGGCAAATATCTCAATCGCTTCGCTTTTCGTCAATGTGTTTCGACCAACCTTAGATTTAGGGATGAAAGAGGGTGTTGGCATCGGGAACGGATTAGCCTCCCCCTTGGGTGCAATGGACAGATTGACGGTTATTTCCTCAAAAACTTGGTCGACTATATCCACGGAATATTTGTTTTCCGCAAGATAGTTTTTCAAAAAGCCTTCGCCGTCTGCGCAGATTTCATCCAACGCCTTGCGAACCGCCTCTATCTCCGCTTGTTTTTTATTGCTGTCAAGCACAAAATCTTTTATCATGGCAGCATCAAAGTTCCCATTTCTGAACAACTCAATAAAAAACTCGCCGTCTTCGTTGTTATACTCAAATGGCATCTCTATGTATGGATATTCACCGTTTGCGTCTTTGCAAAATATATAAAGCCTGTTACAAACAAGCAGTCCTATTTCCAAGTCCAGCAACCTCATATAACTCTTCAATTGCTCGACATAGCCTTCCTGTTTGGGTAGGTTGTAGCATTTCAATTCCACTAAAAACAGCCTGTTTTTATCATTTTTAATAAGTATGTCAGGAATGGCTCTTTGTGATGATCCGATTTGAATTATTTCATGTTCCGCGATCTCGTTATACAATTTGCTATACCCGAAAATTTCAGATAGTATGCTGACCCACTGATTTTGAACAACTGTTTCGGGGCGGCTGATACTGTTATTAACGGTATTGACTATAAAGTTCCAACTATCTTTTACTTCTGTCATATTTATCTCCACAATATAGATTTTCACATTTCATTCGGCAAAAAAGATAATCATCGGTATCTTTCGGACAAGGAGCTTGCTTATCCCTGTTTGGTTCCATTTGTTTTTCCTCCATAAAAATAAGGACGCCCCGCAAGGGACGCCCGCACGAGTATCCCCAATTGGTTTGCGTCACAATTACCCGCTATACGGATGAAAGGATACACGATGCC
>CANQNQ010000021.1 GCA_947625225.1 uncultured Clostridia bacterium
TCAAGCGATTATATTCTCGGAATTACCGAAAATTATTAATATTTGTCAAATTTAATTTTGGCATCACCGATTATTAACTGCGATCATACATGCAAACGAACCGCTTTTAATGTTAAAAATGCCACTAAACAGTATAAAAAAAGTAACCAGCTTACCCTTTTAGGGGTTCAACTGGTTACCCTCTGGTGGAGATAAGGTGGATTCGTCTTACAGCGTAGCGAGAGAGTTTACTCTCGGAAGCGAAGCGTGCAGCCTGACCGAGGTCAGGGCACCGTGGAACGGTGCGCGTTTTTTGAAAAAAACACGCAGGTTCGAATCCCCGCAAGCGACAGCATAATATGCGAAAACCCTACTAAACAGTAGGGTTTTCGGAATTTGGTGGAGATAAGGGGATTCGAACCCCTGACCTATGCATTGCGAACGCATCGCTCTACCAACTGAGCCATATCCCCATAGGTGGTGGAGGCAACAGGACTCGAACCTGTGACCTCACGGATGTGAACCGTGTGCTCTAACCAACTGAGCCATGCCTCCATATGCCGCCCATTTTGGCGGCGCTGAGATTGTCAGGATTTGTACATCCTTTTACGAGCTGCCTCTGCCTTTTTCTTGCGTTTGACGCTGGGCTTCTCGTACGCCTCTTTCTTACGGAGGTCACCGATGATGCCGTCGCGCGCGCACTTTCTCTTGAAGCGGCGGATCGCGTTGTCCAAACTTTCGTTTTCACCGACTCTTACTGTAGACATCATATCACCTCCTTTTTTGCAGTGTACCTATTTATTATACATAATTTTTTGAAAGTGTCAACCGATTGATCCAAACAAATCTCAATTTGCCCGCAAATATTTTTTTCTTCTTGCCCTTATTATCCCCTGCTCTCGCCTCGCAGCGACATTTGCGACAAAATATTCCGACGGCGTGCTGCCGTCGGAATTTTGCGTACTTATTGTTGTGCCCTGTATTTTACTCGTTGACGTTGATGGCAAACACGTCGTCGTCGCAGCGCACGGTTTCGCAATGTGCGGTGCGATCGTTGCGCATCACGTAGAAGTTGCCGCGCGCCTGCTTTATCTGCTCGTCCGTGGCGCGTGCGGTGGGCACTGTGGCGAGGTTGGAAGATGTGCCGACCGAATAGTCATATCCGGCGTAATGCAACCAATCGAACTGTTCTATGTCCTCGGGGTTTACCACGGTGGGCGCGTCGTACAATATGGAGCTGAGATACCATTCTCTGATGGGATTGTGCCCGTCAGTCATCGCAATGCTGTTCATATTTGCAAAATACGGGCGTATGAGCACGATCGGACAATAGTACAATATTGAATTGGCGAGGTCACAGTTGAAGTCCGTATACTTTCCAAGTTCCGCGTCAAATTTGAGCACGTCGTCCTGCGGCACCGCCAGATCGAGGATAGCCTTCACGTTGAGGAAGGGCACGATGTAGCCCTCGTTGCAATAGAATTCCGCGGCGACGTCATACTTCTCTGTGAGCATCCTGAGCGCAGCGATATAGTTGCAGGAGCAATCCGTGTCGCTGATATTTGTATATTTGCTGTACTTTTTGCCGGACCACGCCACCGTGAGATCGGGGTTGTAGCTTACGCCCAGATAGCTGTCCATCAGCGCAAGGCGGTTGGGTGCGAAGCCCGCGCCAAGCTGCCCGTCATCCACAAGCAAGTGCGTAAGCGCCGCCACGCCCACCGTGAGCAGACCGCCCATGGAGTGCCCCGCGAAGCGCACGTCGTGGCTTGCGTCGTCGTAGTATTCGGGATAGACCTCGTTCACGGCGTTTGCCATGCGTATGTACTCTCCCGCGAACCACTCGGCGAGGCAGCCGTTGACCGCCGTATTGGGCTGGGTCATAGCGGTGACTCCGTTGCGCACATACACGGCCTGCACGCCCGTATCCTCCGTCCACACTCTCTCCTGCACGGCGTCGGGACTTGCCGCGGCGTCTGCCAACGATCCATTGTAGTAATCGGCAAACATCTCCCAATGGAAGTAGAACACATTGTAGCCGTTGTCGTACCAATATTTTGCAAGATCGTATGTCTGCTGCGAATTTTCGTCGTCGTTGAAGTAGTCTATTTCGTCGTACTCGAACTCGCCGTTTTCAAGCATGGCAAGCTCGTTTATACGGCTGTCGGACTGCATATTTGCATTTTGCGTCCTGCCTATGCTCAGCTGCAGACCGTTCATGATGACAAGTATGCCCTTGTCGGGGTCGAAGCTGTTGCGGATGACGTCGACGCTCTCCGCCTTGCTCTCGTTCGCCCAGCTGTAGTTGTCGCCGTAGCCCGTAACCAGCCTCAGACCCTGCCTTTCAAGCTCGGGATAATCCTCGGTGTTGAGGTGTATCTCCTCGCCGTAATCCCTGTACTCCTCCGCCTCAAGGCAATCGTAGTCCAGCAGAATGTCGGGACCCGCCGACGTAGTCGTGTCCGCATTGCAAGCGACCAGCAGACCGCTGAGCGCAAACGAAAGCGCCAAAACAAGCGCTATCGACATAAGTTTTGCTTTTTTCATAATTATCTCCCTGATTTGCTATCGTATATTATATAACAAAACCGCATTTATTTCAATAGCATTTGGAAAAATAAAGCGGCCTTAAAAAAGCCGCTTGAAAATGTTGATATTTATATATATTTGCCTTACTGTATGCGCTCGAAATCGCTTGCGCCATGCTTGCACAGCGGGCAGACGAAATCTTCGGGCAGATTTTCGCCCTCGTAGACGTAGCCGCACACCTTGCACACCCAGCCCTTCTTGTTTTCCGTCTGCGGGCGAGGCTTAACGTTTTGTTGATAGTAGTTGTACGTCATGGTCTCGGTGGGCGCTATCACGCGGGATTCGGTGACCGTGCACACAAACATGCCGTGCGTGTCGAGGTCGATGTACCTTTCCACCTTCAGCGACATGAAGGAATTGATGTATCTGGGCAGGAAGATAAGTCCGTTGTCCGAGCGCAAAATCTGCTCGCAATCCGCAAACTTATCCACATTTCTGCCGCTTTGGAAGCCAAATTGCTCAAACACGCCGAATGGCGCCTCTGTGGAGAGGCAGTTGACGTTCATCACGCCCGTCTTTTTGATGATCTCGTGCGAGTAGTTTGCCTTGTTGATGGCGACGCCTATGCGGTTGGGCGAGTTGGTGAGCTGAGTCACGGCGTTGACTATGAGGCCGTTGTCCTTATTTCCGTCGCGGGAGGTGACCACGTACAGGCCGTATCCAATGTTGAACAGCGCCTTGAGGTCGTTTTTGTCCGCCACTTCGGAGCGCGCTATATAATCGCAGCACAGCTCGCCTGCCAGCTTGTCGATCTGCTCCTCCGACTCGGCGTTGAGCGCGGAGAGTATGCGCACGTTGTTTTCGGCGTAAGTGAGGTTTTTGCAGCCCTCAAGCATGCCCTTCATGACGCGCGTTGCCATGGGCGCCCAGCTGCCGTTTTCGATGAAAGCGACGTGCCTGTTTTGGAAATTCCGCTCGGTCAGATGATTGATAAACTCCCTCATAAAGGGGAATATCTCCGCGTTGTAAGTGGTGGTCGCCAGCACGATCTTGCCGTATCTGAACGCGTCCTCCACCGCTTCAGCCATGTCATCGCGGGCAAGGTCCGTCACGACTACCTTGGGACAGCCGTTCTGCTCCAACTTTTTGGCGAGCAGCTCCACTGCTGCCTTTGTGTGCCCATAGACGGAGGTATACGCTATCATTATGCCGTCCGACTCCACGCCGTAGGACGACCAGATATTGTACAGATTGAGGTAGTAACCCAGATTTTCGCTAAGCACGGGGCCGTGCAGCGGGCAAATTATGCTTATGTCCAGACCTGCGGCCTTTTTGAGCAGCGCCTGCACCTGCGCGCCGTACTTGCCAACGATACCCACATAGTATCTGCGCGCCTCGCACGCCCAATCCTCGTCCACGTCAAGCGCGCCGAATTTGCCAAATCCGTCCGCGGAGAACAGCACCTTGTCCGTACTGTCGTAGGTGACGATGACTTCCGGCCAATGCACCATGGGCGCGGTGACAAATGTAAGCAAGTGCTTGCCAAGCGACAGCGTGCTGCCCTCGCCCACCACGATGCGGCGGTCTGCAAAGTCCGTGCCGAAAAACTGCTCTATCATCTTGAATGCCTTTGCCGAGGACACTATCGTCGCCTTGGGATATGCGGTCATAAAGCGCATTATGTTGGCGGAGTGATCGGGCTCGCAGTGCTGTATGATGAGATAATCGGGAGCCTTGCCGTTAAGCGCCGACTTGATGTTTGCCAGCCACTCGTCGCCAAAGCGCGCGTCCACAGTGTCAAACACGGCGACTTTGCCGTCTACTATGACGTAGGAGTTGTATGCCATGCCGTGCTCGACCTTGTATTGTCCTTCAAACAGGTCTATAGAGTGGTCGTTGACGCCGACGTACTTGATGTCTTGAGTGATGTACATTGTATATACCTCCAAATTGTTTTCTATGTTTGTTTGTTCCGCATGCGCGGAAGCGTTCGCGGATATTTCAGCACATTCTGTCGTCCAGCTGCTGCCCGCCGAGTATGTGTATGTGCAGGTGCTTTACGCTCTGACAGCCGTGCTTGCCCTTGTTGCTCACCAGTCTGAATCCCTCCGACAGCCCCAGCTCATCCACCAACGCGGACAGTTTTTTGAGGCACTTTGCAAGCGTAGCCGCCTGCGCGTCGGTCATCTCGATTATGTCCGCATAGTGCTGTTTGGGGATAAGCAAAAAGTGCTTTTCCGCCTGCGGATTCAGGTCGCGGATGATTATCATATCCTCATCCTCGTACAGCTTGTTTGACGGAATAACGCCGTCTATTATCTTGCAAAATACGCAATCTTCCATATATTTTACCTCCGCGGCTACCCTTACAAAATAGCCCGTTTTTTAGAAAACTATTTCAAAAAACCCCGCAATTTGGAATACCTGTCTGCCAAATTACGCCTTTAATCCGTCAAGATACAGGCAATTTGGCGTCAGTGTGGCAAGTGTGTTGCGCTCGCCCGAAGCGGCGTATACCTTGCAGTAGTTGGGCGTGTGCCCCACCCACATGCCGTCCTCTTCCGTTTCGAACAACACCTCGCAGGGCTTACCTATCTGCGCCGAGAGATAGGCGCCGTTAAGCTGTTGTTTTACGGCGGACATACGTTTTTGCCTGTCGTCGAGGACAGACGGCGCAAGCGGCTTCAGCCTGCCCGCCACAGTCCCCTGCCTTGACGAGTACGGAAACACATGTATGTCCGCAAAGCCTATCTCATTTGCAAATTGTATGGAATTGACAAACGCCTCTTCGCTCTCCGTGGGGAAACCGACTATTATATCCGTGGTGATAGCTGCGCCAGGGAAATAGCGGCGTATCAGCTCCACTTTTTCGGCATACTGCGCCGAGGTGTAGTGTCTGTTCATCGCCTTAAGCACGCCGTCGTCGCCGCTCTGCAACGAGAGGTGAAAGTGCGGACAAAACTTGCCGATGTTTTTTGCCGCGTCCAGAAACTCCTCGTCTACGACGCCCACTTCCAGCGAGCCGAGACGTATGCGCAGATCGTCATACTTTTTCAGCGCCCTCAGCAGCCCGGCAAGGCTTGAGCCGTTGTCCACGCCGTACGCGGACAGGTTGACGCCGGACACCACCACTTCGTGCACGCTCTCCCTCGCCAAGTCCAGCTCCGCGATCACGCTGTCTATAGAGCGCGAGCGGCATCTGCCCCTGAGATACGGCACGATGCAGTAGCTGCAAAAGTTGTTGCACCCGTCCTGCACCTTGATGAAGTGGCGCGTGCGCAGATTGACGACGCCCTCCCCTTCCTCAAAGCGGTCGGATATGCAAAAATCGCTCTGTTTCAGACCGGCTCCGCTTATGTAATGCGCGGCGATCTCGCGCGCAAGTTCCACCTTGCCGTCCGTGCCGCCCACATATTGTACGCCGTCCCTTTCAAACTGCTCCGCGTTACGCTGTGAAGCGCAACCGCAAACGTATATCTGAGCGTGCGGATTTATCTTCAATATGCGCGCGACCGCCTGTCTGGACTTCTTTTCCGCCTCGGCTGTGACCGCGCAGGTGTTAAGCACATATATGTCGGCGTACTGCAGCCCTTCGGCGACCTCGAAACCCGAGGATCTGAGCACCGCAAGCATGGCGTCGCTGTCGTACAGGTTGACCTTGCAGCCCAGCGTGAACACCGCCACCTTCGGCAGCGTTCTACCCTTTATGTTGTCTATGTCGCAGTCCGTCATATCTCTCCTTTGTCGCCGTAGTCCAGCTCGCCAAGCGAGTTGAGCAACAGCGCGCAACCCACCACCGCCGCGGTCTCCGCGCGTAGTATGCGTCTTCCAAGCGTCACCGTCCTTGCGCCGTGCGCGGCGATCTTTTGTGCCTCTTCGGGGGTGAATCCGCCCTCGGGACCAACTATAAGCGCCACTCTGCTCCCCTCTTTTGCAGACGAACAGATGGGATTGCGCCTCTCGCATTCGTAGGCGAACAGCACGTCGTCGTACTGCTTTAAGTCGTCAAGAATATCGTCCAATGCGGTCAGTTCGCCTATTTCGCTCAAATATGCCGAACCGCACTGTTTTGCTGCCTCCAACGCGATGCGCTGCGCGCGCTCAAGCGAAAATTTGCTCTCCGCGCAGTTTTCGGACGTGAACGGTATCACTCTGTCCACGCCCAGCTCCACCGCCTTTTGTATGGTGAAATCAAGTTTGTTGTTTTTAAGCAAGCCCGCATACAACGTAAGTTCGTGGGATTTGGCGTCCACGGCGACCGCGTTGTCAACGTGCAGCAGCGCGCTGTCCCGCCCGATCCGGGTCACTGTACATTCCAGTTCCACGCCGTCGTTGGCACAGACTATCGCCTTGTAGCCCTCCTTGTAGCGCAGCACTGTCTTCATATGCGCAAACTCGTCGCCCGCAAGCGTCACGACGTCGCCGTTTATACAACTTTTGTCCGCAAAAAATCGTTGGATACGCATTTTAATCGTTCAGATTGCCGCTTTTTGCGCAAGTTTCAGCGCGCGCCAATCATATGTTGCCGCGCTGTCCGTCACGCTAAAGCCCGCGTTTTCGTAGCATTGTCTCACTTCGTCAAGTCGCGAATCTATTATGCCGCTAAGCACTACCTCGCCGCCATCGTTAAGATGCTTGCCAAGGTCCTTTGCCAACCGCATAAGTATGTCCGCGGTTATGTTGGCAAAGATGAAGTCCGCCTTGCGCTCCCCCGCGATGAGGTCCGCGCATTCCACCGTGACGTCAACGCCGTTGAGCGCCGCGTTTTGAGTCGCAAAGCGCACTGCTTGCTCGTCAATGTCGCACATATACACGTCTTTTGCGCCGCATATTGCCGCGCTTATACCCAAAATACCGCTGCCGCAGCCCACGTCAATGACGCTTTTACCCTCGACGTCCATCAGCTCCAGGCACATGCGCGTGGTCGCGTGCGAACCCGTGCCGAACGCCATGCCCGGGTCCAGCCTTATTATGCGCTCGCCCTCGGACGGCTCGTATTTTATCCAGGTGGGCACCACGGTTATGTGTTTTGTGGGGATGGGACGGTAGTATTTTTTCCACTCGTTTTCGTAGTCCGCCTCGTCTATCTCGTCTACAAGCAGGTCACCATAGCGTATGCCGCCGGCCTTTTTCATATCCTCCAACCTGTCCTCAAGCCTTTTGAGGAAGCCCGCGTCGTCAAGTTCAACCACGGTGGACACCTTTACCGTGTCATCCATATTGAGCAAACTGTCGTCCACGTAGTCCCAGATGACGTCCGACTTGATGAGGTCTATAAAATCCTGCTTATCTAAAATGGAAACGCCGCCGGCGCCTGCGTCAAACATAGCGGATGACACAAGCTCGGCGTCGTCATGATTGGTGAAAACTGTGTAAGATTTGTATTTCATGCGTTCAGATACCCGATTTTGTCACTTCAATTTGTCTTCATACGCGCGCTTGAGCGGATACTGCCTGGCCTCGAAACTGTCGCCGAAACGTTTCAACATATCTTTCTGCTCACGCGTGACCGAGCGCGGAACCTCGACGATCACTTTGACAAACATGTCACCGTTGTCGTTTGCGCGCAACTTTTTCACGCCGCAGTTCTTCACGCGGAATACCGTGCCGCTCTGCGTGCCGTCGGGGACCTTGACTTCCTTGTTGCCGTACAGTGAAGGCACAGTCAACGTACAGCCCAACGCCGCGTCCGCAAAGCTGATGGGGACCTCTATGTTGATGTCGTCGCCTACGCGCTTATAAAGTTTGTGCGGCTTGACGGTGATGCCAACCACAAGCGAGCCCTTTTCGCCGCCGTTGGAGCCGCAATTGCCCTCGCCGCGGTAAGTTATGCGCTGGTCGTTGTCTATGCCCGCAGGTATATTGACCTTGATGTCGCGCTGTTTTTCCACAGTGCCGCGCCCCGAACATGCCGTGCATTTTTCGGTGACGACGGTGCCCTTGCCCTTACAGGTGGGGCAAACCGTGGACGTGCTCATCTGTCCAAGCAGCGTGCTTTGCGTATAGGTCACTCTGCCCGTGCCCTTGCATTGCGAGCAGGTCTTGACGGAGCTGCCGTCCTTTGCGCCCGTGCCGTAGCAGGAGCTGCAGGTCTCGGAGCGCTTCACGCTGACCGTCTTTTGGGCGCCGAACACCGCCTCCTCAAAGGTGATGGTGAGATTGACGTTTATATCTCTGCCGCGCACAGGCGCGTTTGCGCGCGCCGACGAACTGCGCCCCATGCCGCCGCCGAAGCCGCTGAACAGATTGGAGAACAGGTCGTCCACGTCAAATCCGAAACCGCCCGCGCTTGAAAAGCCGTCAAAGCCTCCGCCCGCGCCCATCTGCGGACCGTTTTCGTCGCCGAAGCGGTCGTAAGCGGCGCGCTTTTGGTCGTCGGACAGCACGTCGTAGGCGTGGTTGATCTCCTTGAATTTTTCCTCGGCTTCCTTCTTTTCGGCCTCGCTTGCGGTGGCGTAGCGGTCGGGATGGTATTTCATCGCCAACTTGCGGTACGCCGACTTAAGCTCATCTGCCGTTGCGGTCTTCTGAACGCCTAAGATCTCGTAATAATTTTTTGCCATATTTTGATGCCCTTATATGCCTCGGCGCAACGGAAAATCCCGTTGCGCCTGCACAGATTTTACGTTTGACGTATCAGTCCACGGTGCCGTCTACGCCGCCGTCTCCCTCATTGGGGTCGATGCCCATCTTCTTTGCCGCCTCGGCAGCCGCTTCGGGATTCTGCTGATAGAACTTGGTGAATATGGGGTCGCTGACCTTGGTGAGCTTTTCGACAAGCGCCTTTACTTCCTCTTCGGTCTCTGCCTTTTCAAGCTCCTCTTTGGCGGTCTTTGCCGCTTCCTCGACGGCGTTCTTATCCGCCTCTTCCAGCTTGTCGCCGTTTTCGCTGAGGAATTTTTCCATTGCGAATATCAGCTGCTCCGCGCCGTTCTTTGCGTCGACGACCGCCTTGCGCTTCTTGTCCTCCTCGGCGTACTTCTCGGCGTCCTTGACTGCCGCGTTGATGTCTGCCTCGGTCAGGTTGGAGGACGCCGTGATGGTGATGGACTGGGACTTGTTTGTGGCCTTGTCCATTGCCTTGACGGACACTATGCCGTTGGCGTCGATGTCAAATGTGACCTCTATCTGCGGGATGCCGCGCGGCGCGGGCGCAATGCCCACAAGCTCAAACCTGCCAAGCGTCTTGTTGTCGCGCGCAAACTGCCTTTCGCCCTGCAAAACGTGGATGTCCACCGCGGTCTGGTTGTCCGCCGCCGTGCTGAACACCTGCGATTTGCTGGTGGGGATGGTGGTGTTTCTGTCAATGAGGCGGGTGAATACGCCGCCCAGAGTCTCTATGCCGAGGGACAGAGGCGTCACGTCAAGCAGCAGCATATCCTTCACTTCGCCCGCAAGCACGCCGCCCTGTATAGCGGCGCCGAGCGCCACGCACTCGTCGGGGTTGATGCCCTTGTAGGGCTCCTTGCCGGTGATGGATTTTACCGTGTCGTACACGGCGGGGATACGCGTGGAACCGCCCACCAATATCACCTTGGAAATGTCGCCGAAGCTGAGGTTTGCGTCCTTGAGCGCCTGCTTCATGGGGCCCACCGTCGCTTTGACGAGGTCCTCGGTGAGGGAGTCGAACTTTGCCCTTGTGAGGTCCATGTCAAGATGCATGGGCACGCCGTTGTCCATCGCGATAAACGGCAGGGATATCTTGGTTTTGGTGACGCCGGAGAGGTCGATCTTTGCCTTTTCGGCGGCTTCCTTGATGCGCTGCATAGCCATCTTATCCTTGGTGAGGTCTACGCCCTTTGTCGCCTTGAAATCGCCGACGATCCAATCCATGATGCGCTTGTCGAAGTCGTCGCCGCCCAAGCGGTTGTTGCCGGATGTGGCAAGCACTTCGAACACGCCGTCGCCCAGCTCCAGCACGGACACGTCGAAGGTGCCGCCGCCAAGGTCGAATATCAACACTTTCTGAGACTTGTTTTCGTCCTTATCGATGCCGTACGCGAGCGAAGCCGCGGTGGGCTCGTTGATGATACGCTTCACTTCAAGGCCCGCGATCCTGCCCGCGTCCTTAGTAGCCTGACGCTGTGCGTCCGTAAAGTATGCGGGCACCGTGATGACCGCCTCTGTGACCTTCTCGCCAAGGTACTTCTCCGCGTCGTTCTTGAGCTTTGTAAGTATCATTGCGGAGATCTCCTGCGGAGTATATTCCTTGCCCTCGATCTTCACTTTGTAATTGGAGCCCATCTCTCTCTTTATGGAGCTGACGGTGTGCTCGGGATTTGCCACAGCCTGGCGCTTGGCTATCTCGCCGACAAGCCTTTCGCCGTCCTTGCTGAACGCAACAACGGACGGGGTAGTCCTTGCGCCTTCCGCGTTGGCGATGACGACTGCTTCGCCGCCTTCCATGACTGCTACGCACGAGTTGGTCGTGCCAAGATCGATTCCGATGATTTTACCCATAAACTATTCTCCTCTTTCCATAAAGGAAACAAATTATTTTTATTTATTTTTGCGCATTGCGCTTGTTTTCATTTTTGCATATCGCGGGGTTTGTCCACAATATCCGGCGGATAAACCTGCGATTTGAGTCATTCCCAATATCCGACTTTTACGCTTGCGGGACGCAGAAGTTTGCCTGACAGCATGTAGCCCTTTTGCAGCACTTCGATCACTTTGCCCTGCTTTTGCTCATCCTTTTCGCGCTCCACGGCGTGCATAAACTTTGCGTCAAAGTCCTTGCCCTCCGCCTCTATTTCCTGTAAGCCGAAGCCGGATAGCGCGGTGAGTATCTGCGACTCCATCATGTTGAAACCCGTCAGCGACGCCTCGTCGCGGATGTACTTGCGCGCAAGGTCGCAGTTGTCAAGCACGGTGAGCATCTTTTCTATCACAATGCTCTGCCCAAGCGCCTTCATATCCTCCGCCATGGCGTTGTTGCGCTTGCGGTAGTTGTCAAAGTCCGCCTGTATGCGCTGCGCAAGCGTGCGGCATTCCGCCTCATGGGCAAGGCTTTCGCCAAGTTTGACTTCCAGCGCGGCGATATATTCCTCGTCGCTCATGTTGTCTCTGTCAATGCCAAGATCCGGCTCGCTTTGAGCCTCAACGTCGCCCTCGCATGCCTCGCAGGTCTCTTCCTGCTTGGTTTCGGCGTCCTGCTTTGGAACCTGTTGCTCGTCCTTACTCTTTTTCATACCGTCATTCCTCGCTGTCGTTACGGTTGTTTATAACCGTGGATATAGTCTTTTTCATGTAGTCAAGCACGCCTATCACCTTGCGGTAGTCCATCCTCTGCGGACCGATGACTCCCGCCTGACCGACCACTTCGTCGCCCACCTTGTACGCCGCCGTGATGATGGCGCACTTGTCCACGCCGCTGTCCTCCTTGCCTATGCGCACGGAAAACTCTATGCTGCCGTCGGTGGTCAACATCTCGGACATGCTGTCCTTGTCGGAGATGACTGAAAGGAAGTTTTTGGCGTCCTCAACGCTGCTGTATTCGGGATAGTCAAGCATCTTAAGCGCACCCTCCACGACGACGTTGTCGCTGTGCTCGTTGATGTAGATGCGCACAATCTTCAGCACCTCGTCAAGTATCTCGCGGAAGCCCTGCACTTCTTCCTCTATCTCGCTGAGGTCGACATGCTCCAGCTCGCTTATATCCCTGCCCTGGAACACCTTGTTGAGCACCTGCGTCGCGGTGTCAAGATACTCCTGACGGATGTCGTCTTTGAGGTCTATCGCCTGATTGGCTATCATGCCCTTGTCGGTCACGATAAGCACCGCCGCGCGGTCGCCCTTCAAGGGAACAAGTTTTATCTCCTCTATCTCAAGATGAGCGGGCGATTTTTCCACAAAGAAGGATGTGTAGTTGGTGACGTCGCTTATCACCTGCGCCGCACGCTTGGAGATGTCCTCTATGGCGCCAAGCTTGTGCAAAAACTTCTCGCGGATAAACTCCGTCTCGCGGTCGGTAAGCATGCCGGAAGCGTTGTCGTCGGTGTTGATGCTCTCAACATAAAACTTGTACGCGTCCTTAAGCGGCACCCTGCCCGCCGAGGTGTGAGGCTGCTCGATGTAGCCAAGCGCCTCAAGCGCGCTCAGCTCAGAACGAACCGTCGCCGAACTGACCTCGGGCAGATATTTGCTCTGTATGTCCGAGCTGGACACCGGCTGACCCGTAGTTATGTACAAGTCCACCAGCGCGTGCAATATTTTCTTTTTCCTTTCAGACAGTTCCTTTGACATATTTCCCACCGTTATTCAACTTTGCTAGCACTCAACCATATTGACTGCTAACAGTATATTTTTTATTTTGCCAAATGTCAATAGTTTTTATACTTTTTTCGCAAATTATTTTGCAAAAATTGCTTCTACGCCGCCTCGTAGGCGCGCACGCGGGATAAATTCAGTAAGTTTATAGGGATATTTATAAACAAAATAATATGCGGATGAACACATTTGCCGAGAATGCGGCGCTAGCCGCCAACAACCTTGCGGAAAAATCTCAACAAAAAACAGCCCGAAAACGTCGGACTGCCGTTTGGACCTGATATTTGTCACTTATTTATGCCCGCAAGGTCCTTTACCACCTCGCCCGCCGCGATCAGTCCCGCCACCGCGGGCACAAACGCGTTGCTGGACGGCGTGCTCCTGCGCGAAGCCGCCTCCTCGGGGTCAAGCAGACCGGCGTTGGGTGAGATGGGCTCCTCCTTGGAATACACCACTTTGAGGCTGCCTATGCCCAGCTTTTTTAGCTCGCGGCGCATGGTCTTTGCAAGGGGGCAGACGGAGGTCTTGAATATGTCCGCCACCTCGAACGCCGTTGCGTCCAGCTTGTTGCCCGCGCCCATGCAGCTTATCACCGGAACGCCCGCCGATTTTGCACGCCTGACTATCTCCAACTTGCCCGCGACGGTATCTATCGCGTCCACAACGTAGTCGTATGCGGAAAACTCGAATTCGTCCGCCGTGGACGGCAAAAAGAAGGTTTTGTACACGCGCACCTTGCATTCGGGCGCGATGTCCGCCACCCTCACCGCCGCAACGTCCGCCTTGTAACTGCCGATCGTCCTGCGCGTGGCAAGTATCTGCCGATTGAGGTTGGATGGGCATATCTTGTCGGGGTCTATAAGGTCCAGCGCTCCGACGCCCGAACGCGCCAGCGCCTCCACCACGTAGCCGCCCACGCCGCCCAAGCCGAACACCGCAACGCGAGAATTGGCAAGGCGCTCCATCGCCTCGCCGCCAAGCATCATTTCAGTCCTGACGCACCAATCATCCATATCAAAAAGTCTATCACCGCGCGCACGCATTGTCAACATTTTTGACGCGCGCACACGCCCTACCTATCCGTTTTGCCATAAATCAGCAATCATAACTCAATTCGTATGGCTATCGTTATTATACAAAAAACGGACTTGTTCAATTCAAAACAAGCCCGTAAACATTTGATTTTGAAATATTTTATATTATACGCACCGCCCTTTTTATCGACACTTTATATTCCCCATCATTGTTCCAAAGGCTCAAATCTGAAAACACTGGACATATCTCATCAATGCTTTTGTCAACATTGATATATATCACTTCATCAAACCAAACATGGCTTTTGGAAAAAATGTACGCATGGCTTTCCGTCCTGACTACCACCGCCATATCCATAATGATAGTTATCCCTTGTTCAGCGCACGTTATTGTATCGGAAACAATTTCAACACCCGCAACAAGTTTACCGACATCCAGCTTTTTCACTCCGACGCCAACGACACCGGGAGAAAACGGCTGATTTGGATCACTTATGCTGCAGGTAAATTTTGCCGCTTCCTCATATGGAACTTCCTCATTTTCGAACATAGCGATCTCTTCTTCCTCGTTTTTAAGCAATATGGAGGTGCCGTCAAAATTTAGGCGCGCCTCACTGTAGGACTGCCCTTCCGCAGAAGCGTCCGTTTCAACAGACAAAAACCGTTTGCCTACAATGCCTTTGAGCATTTCTATCATATTTTCATCAAATTGTCATATTGTCATCTTCTTTTCTCCTCAAAATGAATACCGCGTTCATTTGTTATTTAACCTCAATTTTTTGTGGAAAGTTGTGATAGTTGACAATAAAATACCCCGCAGAACTGATTTCGATAGGAACATTGCCCTCTACGCTGACAACCTTGAAAACAAATGAAGTATACTCATCTTCCTCGTTATCATCGGCAAAGTCCTCAAAACATGTGTCAAACAATGCAATTGCATATCCTGTTTTCCAAGACAATAGCAATTCTTTATTTTCAATTTCATCCAGCTTATTATAAAAGCTTGACACTATATTTTTTTCTTTGTCGCTAAACATCTTCCCCTTCTCCTGCAAATTCACTTATCGCTAGATTATCCTTTCGCCGTTGCAATAGAGCTCTTTGGGCAAGTTTTTGTAATTGATTTCAAAAAGCTCATGGGTTTCAAGATTTTCAAAAGCAATGGCATTATACTCCTCATATTCGGGAGAATCCAATTCCTCACCGTTGTCCGTTTCAAACATTGTGTCGTACTTTGCCTCAATGGCTTGATTGGAATAGACAAACTTGAATATTGCCGTTTGATTTTGCTTTTGCTCATAAAGCTCATCAATACGATCCAATATCGATGTAAATCCATTTCGTTCTTTTTCATAAATAATCATCTTTTACCTCCTAATCATTCAGCCTTGAAGGCACAATGTGCGCACCATATTTTGAATAGTGTATAATACCCCAAGTCGTTTTTATTTTTTTACCTGTTTTCGGATCAATATAGTATCCGATGATTCTTCCAAAATTTACACGCTCTTTATTTTCTCCAACAGGTGTTCCTTTACCCGAAAACTCGCGAATTAGTTTTCGCGCATCGTCAAGTGTTCCGACAAAAATACTTTTTCCAGGTATGTAGTTTTTATTACCGACAATATGTTTACCTTGTCTACCCTCATGTAAAGTAGTTCTGCCACCTCTTGTATTATTAAACTTTCTGCTATTTCCTGCTCCCATATCAGCCTACCTCCTTTTTATGAGATAAGCTGAAATAGCTTTCAAACTGCATTATATTGACGCCATACAGTTCTGCCAAGCAGAATATTCTGGGTGGTGCGCTTCCATAAACCACAACATTTTTAGGCTGTAATTTGTTCAAGATATAATCAAATCCTTTGATAAACAGATGTTTATATTCTTTGGATTTGATACAACCATGGGTCCCGACAGCTATTGTGGAATTGCGTTCCACACCAAGGCATGCCAATTCGTATGTACGCTCATCTCCCCAACGCACATTTGGAATCGTCGGAATCCCATTGTCATTCAGCCATGTGCCGACTGCCCTGCCGCGATATGTATTCCATTCTTGCATTACAAGTGGCATATCGTAATACAAGCTGTAGTCAGGAGTGATTACCCCATCAAACCGTTTGAGAACAGATAGATATCTCTTGGGATCATTCCAAAATGGTTCTATCTTTTCATCATGCTCATAAAAAACCACAAAACCTGTGTGATTTTTTTCTGATTTCGCATGAGAGAACGGGACAAGCCGCGTAGGTAGAATGTCAGTTGTTTTTACACACGGCATTTCAAGCTCGCCATCAAATCGAGCATTACGCACCATGTATGCGTGAAAAACATCCTTACATCCTGCCCCATAAGCAATTCTATTTTTCACTAAAGCATCACCTGCCTTTTGTTTTATTCAACCTTTGGTTGCCGTCAAACAATTGACATAAAAGACGGGATATGCTATAATGCATTTACACGATAGCCAATATGGCATCATCCCGAATGGCACTTAAAAGTTGCTGCAACAGCTTTTAGGTGCTGTTCTTTTATGTTAAATATTCATTTTACTAAGTTTAACAGCTCTATTTCATAGTTTTTGAGCTCTCCTCCGTAGTTTTGCCAATTAAGATATCGCCCAAAACAAATATTTGCGCATTGGTCTGACACCTGAAAAATCGTCATGAGATCTTCTTTATCTTCACAGCCATATTTATATATCAATGGGGATGGGGCGAGCGCGTATGCCGCAAAATAATTCGCCAATCTTTCCGCCAGCTCGCTATCTTCTTTATGTCCTAACACAATATGTCCTATCTCGTGCATTATAGTGAATTTTTGAAATGATTTACTCGCATGATTTGTATCATTGTAGATGATATAATAGCGTTTTTCCTTTTCGTTCCAATAGCTCGCTCCACCATCTATTTCACACTTTTTTAAACAAGCGACTTTTTCCCTTCCGGCACGAGAATAAGGCACTACCTTGTACCCTTTTCTTCTGGCTATGTCCCATGGATCGATTGGTATAGCACAAATGTATAGCTCTTTATACAATGATACTACCTTTCGCTCTATATCCCTGTATATTTTACTGGGCACTTTAATTGTTGTGTA
>CANQNQ010000022.1 GCA_947625225.1 uncultured Clostridia bacterium
GTTTCCACCGATAGCCCCGTGCAAGCACGGTCCATCGTCTCGGAAGCCTCGCTCAAGCTGAACTATGGTAGTCTGCTGCGCAGCCTTCCATAGGACGTCAATTCAATACCTTACGCAATGCTCCGCATTGCCCTGCCGGTTTCCACCGATAGCCCCGTGCAAGCACGGTCCATCGTCTTGGAAGCCTCGCTCAAGCTGAACTATGGCAGTCTGCTGCGCAGCCTTCCATAGGACGTCAATTCAATACCTTACGCAATGCTCTGCATTGCCCTGCCGGTTTCCACCGATAGCCTCGTGCAAGCACGGTCCATCGTTGTAAACCCGCAACGCAAACCCAAAGGTTTGCGTAAGTTATATTCATTTCGGCCCTATGGTCAAGTGGTTAAGACATCGCCCTTTCACGGCGGTAACCCGAGTTCGAACCTCGGTAGGGTCACCACCAAATAACCGCTTCACGGCGGTTATTTCAACGGAAGTATAGCTCAGTTGGTTAGAGCACATGCCTTACAAGCATGGGGTCACAGGTCCGAGTCCTGTTACTTCCACCACCAAACCCTCGCGCAGCGAGGGTTTTTTGCGCAATCGTTGCTCCGCTTGCATATTAGTTTTATTATTGTTTAAAATTGTAGTTGATTTATATAAAACAAAAATCTCTGCCACAAACGCCGCAGGCGCAATACCAAGCACGAAAATTAGGCGAACCATATCCACATCAGAGATGTGAGATATCGAGAGCCGTAAGGATTTTCGTGCGCGGTAGAGGCGCAAAAATGCGTATGACATCTTTGTGCTTTTTTGTAAAACAAAAATGCACATCATGCCGATGCGCATTTTTGAGCTGGCGTGCCATAAGGGATTCGCCTTTCAGCGATTGTTAGCCGAAGGCTCAATCGCGTGCAGCCTGACCTGCTCAAAATTGTTGCGTGCCGGGCGCTTTGCTGTTCGCAAGGTTTTAAGGCACTCCGCAATTTTATCGCTACTACCGCGCACAAAAAACTTAACGCTCCGTAGATATGCGCGTCCGCGCATATGGCTTCGCTATTTTTCGTGCTTGGTGGGGGCTTCGCCCTTTTTTTTTGGAAAAATTGTGCAGGCTCGAATCACGATATGAAACAAAAATCTCTGTCCATCTTGGTTCAAGATAGACAGAGATTGGCGTGCCATAAGGGATTCGCCCAACAGCGGAGCGGGAGAGCTTGCTCTCGAGAGCGGAGCGTGCAGCCTGACCAAGGTCAGGGGCAACCATAGGTTGCGCGTGTTTGAATAAACACGCAGTTCGAACCCGATATAAAATAAAATCCCTGCCTATCTTGGTTCAAGATAGACAGAGATTGGCGTGCCATAAGGGATTCGCCTTTCAGCGATTGTTAGCCGAAGGCTCAATCGCGTGCAGCCTGACCGAGGTCAGGACATCGCATAGCGGTGTGTGCAATTGACTAATTGCACAGGTTCGAATCGCGATATGAAACAAAAATCTCTGTCTATCTTGGTTCAAGATAGACAGAGATTGGCGTGCCATAAGGGATTCGAACCCCTGACCTTCTGGTCCGTAGCCAGACGCTCTATCCAGCTGGGCTAATGGCACATTGCGAGCGTTTGCTTGTTCAAGCATAGTAATTATAATTTGCATATTCGCATTTGTCAACTGTTTGACCGCGGTTTTAGCAAAACTGCTCACTTGAGCAAAATACGACTGCGTATCGGTTCTCTGCCCTGCTATCGAAGAGCGCACTTACACACCGACGCACTTTTATCCTTACGTCTCTCCCCTGTTTTGCACAGAAAAGCAGCCATCACAAAAGCGCGGCTGAATGTCGCGCTTTTTGCATAAACAGCGGTTTATCCCGCCGATTTGTCACTTAAAGTACTTGACCGCGCTTTCAAACAGCTTCATGTCGAAGTTGCCCTGCACGTTGCGGTACAGGTCCTTGCCCTTGCGCTCGGCGTGCCCCATCTTGCCGAATATCCTGCCGTCCGGGGACAGGATGCCCTCCACCGCGTTGACGCTGCCGTTGGGATTGAAGCGAATGTCCATGGTGGGTTCGCCGTCCAGATCGACGTATTGAGTCATTATCTGCCCGTTTGCGGCAAGCTTTGAGACAAGCGCCTCGTCCGCGACGAATTTGCCCTCGCCGTGTGATATGGGCACGCTGAACACGTCGCCCACCTTCACCGCGCTCAGCCAAGGCGAATTGACGGACGCGATGCGCACGTTGACTATCCTGGATTGGTGCCTGCCGATGTCGTTGTAGGTGAGCGTCGGACAGCTGTCATCCACGTCGATTATCCTGCCGAAGGGTACAAGACCCAATTTGATTAGCGCCTGGAAGCCGTTGCAAATGCCGCCCATAAGTCCGTCGCGACGCTCGAGAAGCGCCTCCACCTGCTCTTTGACCTCGGCGTTGCGGAAGAATGCGGTTATAAATTTGCCCGAGCCGTCCGGCTCGTCGCCGCCCGAAAAGCCGCCTGGGATGAACACGATGTTGCTGTCCTTTATCCGCCTTGCGAACCCTTCGACGGAGCGCGCGACGTCCTCCGCAGAGTTGTTGCGCACTACAAACAGCTCCGCCCTTGCGCCCGCGTCCTCAAACGCTTTGGCGGTGTCGTACTCGCAATTGGTGCCCGGAAAAACGGGAATGAGCACCCGCGGCTCCGCGCACTTGAAGTTGCAGCTTAGCGCGCCGCGCCCGATATAGTCCGCTTTGAACGGCTTGCCGGCGGGAGTTGCGATGTTGCAATGGTACACAGGCTCCAGCTTGTCTTCGTACGCGCGCTGCAACTCCTCAAGCGATACGGCCTCGCCGCCAAAAGCGACTATCTGTGCCACAGTGGTGATTCCAAGTCTCTTTCCTACCTCGACGTCCTCGCTGAGCTCAAGCACAAACGAGCCGTAGTTGTACGCAAAAACGTCGGTTAAAGTGGCGTTTTTGTCGTATTCAAACCCTATTTTGTTGCCAAAGCACGCTTTCATGACGCCCTCTGCGACGCCGCCGTAGGTGGGGGTGAACGCCGCGAGGACTTTGCCCTCGCGCATAAGTTGTTGCACCTGCTCAAACGCCTTAAGCAGCGACTGCGCCGTTGGCAAACCGTCCTCGTACTGCGGCGAGATGAGGCGCACGACATGCCCCGCGCCCTTAAATTCGGGAGAGACGACCTCGTCCGCCCTACCCGTCGTGACCGCGAAGGACACCAGCGTGGGCGGCACGTCGATGTTTTCAAAGCTGCCGCTCATGGAGTCCTTGCCGCCTATCGCCGCAACGCCAAGTTCCGTCTGCGCCTTGAACGCGCCCAGCAGTGCGGCAAGGGGCTGCCCCCAACGTTTGGGATCCCTACCGGGTTTGAGGAAATATTCCTGAAAACTGAGATAAATATCCCTGTATTGCGCGCCCGTCGCGATAAGTTTGCTGAGGCTCTCCACGACCGCGAGATACGCGCCGTGGTAGGGGCTGCTCTGAGCAATATGCGGATTGCCGCCCCACGCCATAAACGACGCCGTGTCCGTGTGCTTCTTTTCGACGGAGATGAGGTGGACCATCGCCTGCGGCGGGGTCATCTGGTACTTGCCGCCGAAGGGCATCAGCACCGTGCCCGCGCCAATGGTGGAGTCGAAGCGCTCCGCAAGTCCGCGCTTGGAACAGACGTTGAGGTCCGTCGCCAACGCCATCATGCCCTCTTTGAAGTCGGAGGGGATTTGCCTTTCAAAAGGCTGCGCCTTGGGGGCGGAAATGCAGATATGTTTTTCCGCTCCGTTTGAATTCAAAAACTCGCGCGAGACGTCCACTATCGCGTCCCCGCGCCACTTCATCACAAGTCTTGGCTTGGCGGTGACTACCGCCACCTCCGTTGCCTCCAGATTTTCCGCGGCGGCAAGCTGAACAAACCTTTGGGCGTCCTTTGCCTCCACGACCACCGCCATACGCTCCTGCGATTCGGATATGGCAAGCTCGGTGCCGTCCAATCCGTCGTACTTTTTGGGCACCCTGTCGAGGTCTATCTCAAGCCCGTCCGCAAGTTCGCCGATAGCCACCGACACGCCGCCAGCGCCGAAGTCGTTGCAACGCTTGATGAGCAGCATCGCCTCCTTGTTGCGAAACAAGCGCTGAAGTTTGCGCTCCTCGGGCGCGTTGCCCTTCTGCACTTCCGCGCCGCAGGTGGTGAGAGACTCAAGAGTATGCGATTTGCTTGAACCCGTCGCGCCGCCGCAGCCGTCCCTGCCCGTTCTGCCGCCCAGCAAAATCACCTTGTCGCCGGGAGCGGGGACCTCGCGCCTGACGTTTTCGGCGGGAGTTGCGGCTATGACCGCGCCTATCTCGAGGCGCTTTGCCGCGTAACCGGGATGATATATCTCGTCCACCTGTCCCGTCGCAAGCCCTATCTGGTTGCCGTAGGAGGAATATCCCGCCGCCGCCGTGGTGACCAGCTTGCGCTGAGGCAATTTGCCCTTCATGGTATCCTTGACGGGGGTGAGGGGATCCGCCGCGCCCGTCACGCGCATAGCGGCGTACACATAGCTCCTGCCCGACAGCGGGTCTCTTATGGCTCCGCCTATGCATGTCGCCGCGCCGCCGAAGGGCTCTATTTCGGTGGGATGGTTGTGCGTTTCGTTTTTGAACAGCAGCAGCCAGTCCTCGTCCTTGCCGTCTACATTGACCTTTATCTTGACGGTGCAGGCGTTTATCTCGTCACTTTCGTCAAGTTTGTCAAGCATGCCGCGCTTTTTAAGCAGCTTTGCGGCAATGGTGCCTATGTCCATAAGGTTGACGGGCTTTGTCCTGCCTATCTCCTCGCGCGCGGCGATATATTGTCTGAACGTCTCTTCAAGCTGCGCGTCCTCAAAGCTCACCTTGTCTATGGTGGTGAGGAATGTAGTGTGACGGCAATGGTCCGACCAATAGGTGTCTATCATCCTTATTTCCGTCAGAGTCGGATCGCGTTTTTCGCTCAAAAAATATCTTTGACAGAATGCCGCGTCGTCGACGTCCATCGCCAGCGCGTACTGCTTCACAAAGTTTTCCAATCCCTGCCTGTCAAGCTGGGTGAAACCGTTGAGAATTTGCACGTTTTGCGGATATGGGTGGGATATTTTCAATGTTGCGGGCAGCTCGAGGCTCGCCTCGCGGCTCTCCACCGGGTTGATCACATAGCGCTTGATTGCGTCCAACTGCGCATCGGAAACGTCGCCATAGACGGCGTACACCTTTGCGGTGCGGACGGTGGGTCTCAGCCCCCTTGAGATAAGCTGGATGCACTGCGCCGCCGAGTCCGCCCTCTGGTCGAACTGCCCGGGGAGATACTCCACCGCGAACACCTTCGCGCCCTCGGCGTCAAATCCCGACGACGCGACGTCCACGTTTTCGGAAAACACGTTGCGCACCGCCACGTCAAACAACTTGTCATCGATGTCCTCTACGTCGTATCTGTTTATGACGCGCACGCGGGTGGCGCCCGCGATCTCAAGCAATTCCTTCACATCGGACAGCAGCGTCCTTGCCTCGAAGTCGAAGCCGCGCTTTTTTTCCACATAGACTCGTCTGACCATTTTTACCTCTTCAATGCTTTAAGCGCACGCGCGCCGATGTCGCGGCGCATGTACGCGTTTTCAAACTTGATTTTGCGCGCAAGCCTGTACGCGCTCTCTATCGCGCGATCCAGCGTATCCGACGTGCCCACCGCGCCCAGCACTCTGCCGCCGGACGTCAGCAATTTGCCATCGGCAAGCTTTGCGCCCGCGACGTATATGTATTGTCCTTCTTCAGTCTCTGGAAGGTCAATTTGATAACCTGTATTGTATTTTTGCGGGTATCCGTCGCTTGCAAGCACCACGCAGCACGCCGCGCCGTCGCGGAATTTCACCATTGATCTTTCCAGCTTTCCGTCACGCACAGCCATCATGATCGTAAGCAGATCGCTTTCAAGCAACGGCAGCACCACCTGCGTCTCGGGGTCGCCGAAGCGGCAGTTGTACTCTATCACGTACGGGCCCTTCTTTGTAAGCATCAACCCGAAGTACAAACACCCCCTGAAAGTGCGCCCCTCGGCGTTCATCGCACGGACGGTGGGCAAAAAGATGGTCTGCATGCACTGCTCGGATATCTCTGCTGTGTAGTATGGATTTGGCGCCACCGTGCCCATTCCGCCGGTGTTGAGTCCCTCGTCATTGTCATGCGCACGTTTGTGATCCATAGAGGAGACCATTGGCACTATGACGTTGCCGTCCGTAAATGTCAGCACGGATACTTCGGGTCCTTCGAGGAACTCCTCCACCAGCACCCTCGCGCCGCTTTCGCCAAACACCTTGTTGACCATCATATCGTCAACCGTTTTCAGCGCCTCGTCCACGCCGTTCACGATGACCGCGCCCTTGCCCAGCGCAAGGCCGTCCGCCTTTATCACCACGGGATAGTCGCAATCTTTGAGATATGCGCGCGCGACGGCGGGGTCGTCAAATATGCGGCTGCTCGCGGTGGGGATGCCGTACTTGTTCATCAGCTGTTTTGAAAACACTTTGCTGCCTTCTATTATGGCGGCGTTGGCGCGCGGTCCGAAGCAGGGCACGCCCAGCTCCTCCAACCTGTCCACCAGCCCCATCACCAGCGGGTCGTCGGGAGTGACCACCGCAAAGTCCACCTTGCGCTGTTTGCAGAAGTCCACAATGCCCTCTATGTCGGTAGCCTTTATGGGAAAACATTCCGCGTCCGCGGCTATGCCTCCGTTGCCCGGAAGCGCGTATATGCGCTGCACTTTGTCATTGCGCCTGAGCGCCTTTATAACGGCATGTTCTCTGCCACCGCTGCCGACGACCAAAATATCCATATTGTCTCTCCTGTATTTAACATCAGATGCGCAAATTTGCCACCTGTATTGCGTTTTAGTGATGGAACAGCCTCATGCCAGTGAAGCACATCACCATATCGTACTTGTCCGCCGCCTCTATGACGAGGTCGTCGCGCACGGAGCCGCCCGGCTCCGCCACATAGCTAACGCCGCTGAGCGCCGCGCGGTCGATGTTGTCCGAAAATGGGAAAAATGCGTCGCTGCCCAGCGACACGCCGCTTATCGTCTTGAGGTAAGCCTTCTTTTCCTCGCGGGTGAATGGTTCGGGACGCACGGCAAAGTTGTTGCGCCATACGTCCTCGCCCGTGACAAGTTCGGGATCGTCGGACAGGTACAGGTCGATGATGTTGTTCTTCTCCGGTCTGCCCACGCCCTCTGCGAACTTGAGGGATAGCACCTTTTCGTGCTGTCTGAGATGCCACAGATCCGCCTTGGTGGCAGCAAGCCTTGTGCAATGTATGCGCGACTGCTGCCCGGCGCCCACGCCTATCGCCTGCCCGTCGGCGGCGAAGCACACGGAGTTGCTCTGCGTGTATTTGAGCGTGATGAGCGAGATGATAAGGTCAACCGCCTTGTCGTCGGGCAAGTTTTTGTTTGCCGTGACGATGTTGGAAAGCAGTTGACGGTCGATTTTGAAATTGTTCCTACCCTGCTCGAACGTGACTCCGAACACCTGCTTGCGCTCTATCTCCTGCGGGACGTAATCGGGGTCTATGCGTACGATGTTATACGCGCCCTTGCGCTTGGTTTTGAGAATTTCCAGAGCTTCCTTTGTGTAGGCGGGAGCTATGATGCCGTCGGACACCTCGCGCGCGATTATGCGTGCGGTGACCGCGTCGCACTCGTCGGACAGCGCTATCCAATCGCCAAATGATGACATCCTGTCCGTACCCCTTGCGCGGGCGTATGCAAGCGCCATTTCGGAGTCCTCAAGTCCCTCGATATCGTCCACAAAGCAGGACTTCTTCAGCGCCTCGCTCATAGGCTTGCCTATGGCTGCGGATGTGGGCGACACATGCTTGAAGCTGGTTGCCGCGCCGCGCCCGGTGTTTGCCTTTATCTCCTTGACCAACTGCCAACTGTTGAAGGCGTCAAGAAAATTGATGTAGCCCGGTCTGCCGTTTAGTATCTCCACGGGCAGCTCGCCGCCGTCCTCCATAAAGATGCGAGCAGGCTTCTGATTGGGATTGCAACCGTATTTCAACGAAAACTCTTTCATAAACTATATAACTCCGTATTATTTGTAAAAAACGCGATACAGGCGGCAAAATTGCCACCTGTATTCAATTATTTTGTATATTTGTTGTACAGCGCTCTTTCGCTCGCGCCGGATTTCAGGTCTATTGCGCGGCAGTACAGCGATATCTTGTTGTCATTGTCAAGCGCGTTCCAGATCTCCTCCGCAAAGGCGTGCACGTCGTTGGGTATAAGCACTCTCTCCGGCTCGCCCGAGAAGGTGGGCAACGGATTTCCGTCCCTGTCGTAGGTGTGCAAAAAGTGTCCCGTGCCGTTTGTCGCCTCATAGTCAAAGGTGAAGCGATTGCATTTGCTGCCCTTGACGTCGGCGCTCTTGAGGATGGACATCTCGTAGCTGTACGCCTTGCCCAGATGCAGTATTGCGCTTATCCTTGGAGTGAAGTTGGGGGCGTCAGGCTCGAAGGTGCGAGTCTTTAGCGCGCCGCGGAAGCACTTGCCCTCGTTGAGATATTGCTCGATGGTGTCCGTCTGGTTGCCGTTGGTGACGATGATGTCGCCGCCCACTCTCTTTATAGGGGAGTAGATGATAAGCGACGGGTCCTCCACCTTGCTTGCGTCAAAGGGCTCGGTGCGCACTTCCTCGCCGTACTCGGCGAAGACTCTGTTGCGACTGTTGGCGCTTCTGCCCATGATGAAGTAGGCAAACATAGCCTTTTTACCGTCGCTGCTCTTGCCCACCACGATGCCCCTGCCGGGATACGCGTTGCCCTTGAGGGCGGTTGCCATGCTCTTTCTGACGTAGCTCATAAAGTTCCTCTCTTCACAAATTATTTTCGAAATATTTTTTGCGTACCATATGCTCTTTTTGCGGTTATTCACGCAAAATTTGCAATACAGGTGCTCATTTTACCCTTCTTGCGCTATGCGCTCGGCCACCATTTCCACTGCGCGGGGAAGTATCACCCACTCCGCCTCGCGCATGACGCGCTTTTGCAAAGTTTCGGGGGTATCGTCATCCTCGACCTCCACCGCTTTTTGCAGAATAATGGGACCGCCGTCGCACTCCTCGGTGACGTAATGCACGGTCGCGCCCGTCACCTTGACTCCCCTTGCCAGCGCCGCCTCGTGCACGTGCAAGCCATACATGCCCATGCCGCAAAACGCGGGGATAAGCGCGGGATGCACGTTGATGATGGCGTTTTTGTACGCGCTCACAAACCTTTCGCTCAATACGCTCATAAAGCCCGCAAACACAACAAGCTTCACGCCGTCCGCCTCAAGCGCTTCGAGTATAAGCCTTTCGCGCTCCGCCCTGTCGGGATACTGCTTGACGTCGAAGATCTTGGTGGCTATGCCGTAGCGCTTCGCCCTTTCAAGCGCATAGGCGCCGATATGGTCGCTGATGACCAGCGTCACCTCGCCGTGGGGGATAAGCCCCGCCTCCTGCGCGCCCAGAATGGCTTGCAGGTTGGTGCCGCCGCCCGAACAGAGCACTCCTATGCGTATCTTTTTTACATTTGCCATAATTCTACCTTTTTCAGACCAGTTGCACGCCGTCGCCTTCGACCATCTTGCCCAGCCTGTACGCGTCGACGCCGTTTTGGGCGAGTATGTCGATAGCTCTGTCCGCGTCCTCGGGAGCCACGACCACGCTCATGCCCACGCCCATGTTGAAGGTGTTGAACATGTCGTGCTCACTGATGTTGCCCTTTTGCTGTATAAGCCCGAATATTGCGGGAGTCCTGACGTCCGACTTGTCGATGACCACACCCAGCCCTTTGGGGAAGGAGCGCGGCATGTTCTCGTAAAAGCCGCCGCCCGTTATGTGGGATATGCCCTTGACCTGCACCTTGTCCGTCAGCGCGAGTATGGGCTTGACGTATATTGCCGTAGGCTCAAGCAGCACCTCGCCCAGCGATTTGCCTCCCAAAGCCTCAATTTGGCACCTGAGGTCGCAATTTTCGACGTCAAACACCTTGCGCACAAGCGAAAATCCGTTGGAATGCACACCGGTGCTCGGCAGCGCCAGCATGACGTCTCCCGCGCGCATGGCGGACTTGTCGATGATTCGGCATTTGTCCACAACGCCCACCGTGAAGCCCGCAAGGTCATAGTCGTCCTCGGGCATAGTGCCGGGATGCTCGGCGGTCTCGCCGCCTATAAGAGCGCAACCCGCGCGCACGCAGCCCTCCGCCACGCCGCCCACTATGTCGGCTATCTTTTCGGGAATATTTTTGCCGCAAGCGATGTAGTCGAGGAAGAACAGCGGCTTTGCACCGCAGCATATCACGTCGTTGACGCACATCGCCACGCAGTCGATGCCTATGGTATCGTGCTTGTCAAGCAGTATCGCCAGCCTCAGCTTTGTGCCCACGCCGTCCGTGCCCGACACCAGAACGGGCTGCTTGTAACCCTGCCCCAACTCGAACAGTCCGCCGAAGTCGCCTATGTCGGACGCGCCCTCGGGGAGAGTGCGGCGTATATGCTTTTTCATCAGCTCCACCGCTTTGTAGCCGGCGGTGATGTCCACGCCCGCGTCCTTGTAACTTTCGGAATAGCTTTTCATGTCACTCCTCCATGCCCTTGTATTTGGGGTTTTCGCTTATGGGTCTCTCCCAGCGTTCGAAGCAGGATTTTTTGGATTTTGCGGGGGTGGGGGTGGGATATTTGCCGTCGAAACACGCCGTGCAGTAGCCGCTGCCGTCCCCTCCGTTGAGGTATGCGACCTTGTTTACGTCAAGATATCCCAGCGAATCCGCGCCAATTATCTTTGCTATCTCGTCCACGGTGTGGTGACACGCGATGAGATTCTCCTTGGAGTCGATATCCGTCCCGTAATAGCACGGATTGAGGAAGGGCGGCGCGGAGGAAAGCATATGCACTTCCGTTGCACCCGCGTCCCTCAGCAGCTTGACTATCCTGCCGCAAGTGGTGCCCCTGACGATGCTGTCGTCCACCAGCACCACGCGCTTGCCCTTGATGGCGGCGCCGAGCACATTGAGCTTGATGCGCACCTTGTCCTCCCTCGCTTCCTGGCTGGGAGCGATGAACGTCCTGCCTATATATTTGTTTTTGATAAATCCTATTCCGTACGGAATGCCCGAAGCCTGCGCGTAGCCGTATGCCGCGTCAATGCCGCTGTCCGGCACGCCTACCACTATGTCCGCGTCTATCTTGTACTGCTCCGCCAAAAACTTGCCCGCCATACGTCTCGCCTCGTGCACGGAGTGCCCCTCTATGACGGAATCGGGGCGCGCGATGTACAAAAACTCGAACACGCACAACTTTTTTTCACCGCCGCAGTGGGATCTGTCGCTGTGCACGCCGTCCTTGGTGAACACAAGCATCTCGCCCGGCTCTACCTCGCGGATGTGGCGAGCGCCTATGCTGTCAAGCGCGCAGCTTTCGGAGGCGACTATGTACGCGCCGTCGTCGCGCTGTCCGTAGCAGAGCGGCCTGAATCCGTGCGGATCCCTCACCGCGATCAGCTTTGACGGCGACATCACCACAAGCGAATACGCGCCCTGCAACTTGTCCATCGAGGACAGCACCGCTTCCTCTATCGAAGAGGCGCCGAGACGCTGTTTGGTGATTATGTAGGATATAACTTCCGTGTCGGACGTGGTGTGGAATATGCCCCCGCCGCCCTCAAGCTCCGACCTAAGCTCGTACGAATTGACAAGATTGCCGTTGTGCGCAAGCGCCATGTTGCCCTTGAGGTGGTTGACCACAATGGGCTGAGCGTTCTCTCTGCCCCCGCCGCCTGTGGTGGAATAGCGCACGTGTCCTATCGCCATATTGCCCTCGCCGAGGCGTCTGAGCCTGTCGTGATCGAACACGTCGTTGACAAGTCCCTCGTCCTTATACGCGGTGAAAACGCCGTCGTTGTTGACGACTATGCCCGCGGATTCCTGCCCGCGATGCTGCAACGCGTACAGCGCATAATAGACGGTGGAAGCGACGTCCTGCTTTGACGGGGCAAATATACCGACAACGCCGCACTCCTCATGTATTTGTGACATAATAACTCCTAAATGCAGGTTTACAATGCTGTTTTGATATGTTTAACGTCCGCTTGTGACGCGTCTGAATATCTCGCGGTACGCGTCCTCAACGCCGCCGAGGTCGCGACGGAAGCGGTCCTTGTCCAGCTTTTCGCCCGTCTTTGCGTCCCAGAAACGGCAGGTGTCGGGGGATATCTCGTCCGCCAGCACTATGGTGCCGTCGGGTAGTCTGCCAAACTCCAGCTTGAAGTCGATAAGCCTTACGCCCAGGCTGAGGAAATACTCCTTGAGCACTTCGTTTATCTTCAGCGCGTAGTTCTCTATCGTCCTCACCTCTTCCTTTGTGACCAGCTTGAGCGCCAGCGCGTGATAGGTGTTGAGCAGCGGGTCGTTGAGTTCGTCGCATTTGTAGGAAAACTCTATTGTCGGCTCGTCAAACACAATGCCTTCCTCCACGCCGTAGCGCTTTGCAAAGCTGCCTGCGGATACGTTGCGCACGATCACCTCGAGGGGCACTATCCGCACCTTGCGCACGAGGGTATCGCGCTCGGACAGTTCTTGCACAAAATGGGTGGGAACGCCGTGTTTTTCAAGCAGCTGCATCAGCATATTGGACATGCGGTTGTTCACAACACCCTTGCCGGCGATGGTGCCCTTCTTGAGTCCGTTGAACGCGGTCGCGTCGTCCTTGTAGGATACGATGCACAAATTTGCGTCGGAAGTGGCGTAAACCTTTTTTGCCTTGCCTTCATAGATCTGTTCGAGTTTTTCCATACTCTTTCTCCTTGAAAAATGATTTATGCGGCGTGCAATGCACGCTTGATTTTTGTGATTTGTATAGCGTTTTAGCTCAAAAAACGCAACACAGGTGCCATTTTTGGCATTTCAGCCATTATATTTTGCTGCTATGGCTGCGTCCTTGGCAAGCGCCTGCTCCCTAGCCTCTTCACGCGCCGCGACAAGGCGTGCGCGAAGGTTTTCATCGTTCACCGCAAGTATCTCTGCGGCAAGGTAGGCCGCGTTTTTTGCGCCGTCTATCGCCACTGTCGCAACGGGAATGCCGGAGGGCATCATCACGGTGGACAGTAGCGCGTCCATTCCACCCAGCCCCGCGCTCTTGATGGGTATGCCTATGACGGGAAGCACGGTGTTTGCGGCAATCGCTCCCGCAAGGTGCGCCGCCATGCCCGCCGCGGCAATTATGACGCCAAAGCCGTTGTCGGCGGCGTGGCACGTGAACTCCTTTGCCTGCTCGGGAGTCCTGTGCGCGGAAAACACGTGTGCCTCGAAGGGGATGTCCAGCTGTCTTAGCACATCAAACGCCTTTTCCACCACCGCGAGGTCCGAATCGCTGCCCATTATCACCGCTACTTTTTTCATGCTTCCTCCATAATTAAAAGGGGCAGTATTTTCCTAAGAAAAAACTGCCTCTCAGACATTGCGCTTATTGAGTTCTACCCTCCGCCTTTGGCGGAGAAAGTCCGTTGAAACTCTCATGCCAACAATATACCATAAACAAAAATAAAAAGCAATTAAATGCGCGCCACATTCAAAAATTACAAAAAAATTTTTTGTGTATCCGCGCCCGTACATTTTTTAGTGAACGCGCCAAACCCGATCCAGCCTATACAAAAGATGATACCTATATCAAAAAAATCCGTCTGCTTTGATCTTCAAATAGCCGGACTTGCAACACACATCGTGTTTTGTGCCTCATGCCGTCTCGTTCTCATTTTACCCACTTTAACACTTATCGTGTTTTTTAACAGCTGTTTTTGGACGTTTTTGGCTTGTTTAAGCCCATTTCCAACACGTATCGTATTTTAATTATATTGGCAATTCAGCGAAAACTCACCGTGAAAGCACTGCCAACCCCCAGCTTACTTACCACTTCAATGTGCCAGCCGTATTTGTTGCATATTTTCTTGACCACCGCCAGTCCAAGTCCAAATCCGCCGTTTTTTCCGCAATGCGACTTGTCGACCGTAAAGAATCTGTCAAACACTCTGTTTATGTTCTCCTCGGATATCCCGACGCCCGTATCGGCAACGGTCAGCTTTTTATCCTCCAGCGTTATATTCACGCTGCCTCCTTCCTTATTGTAACGTATGGCATTGCGCATCAGATTACCCACGACCTCAGTCACCAATTCGCGGTTGGCGTTTACCACAAGCTCGTCACGCACATCTGCCTTCAGGGTTACTTGCGCTTTTTCCGCGTCTGCCGCCAGCGCCTCTGCCATTTCGTTTACCAACGACGCAACGTTGACATCTTCCGAAGGCAGTCCTTCGCTGTCTATCTCGCTGTAACGTATTATGCACGTGACAAGTCCGGACAGTCTGTCGCTTTGACGAATTATGGTGTCCGCCGCCTTTTTGCTCTGCTCGCCATCCAACGCGCCCACCGCCATCAATTCCGCATATCCACGTATGGCGGTCAACGGCGTGTTCATTTCGTGCGTGACGTTCTGTATGAATGTGTCCTTGGTGTTTTGCGCCTTTTCTACCAGCGATTTTTCTTCCTCCAGAGTAGTTATCTGCTTGCGTATACTGAGGTTTCGCTCGTTGAGGATATCGGCAATGGGCTGCAACTCTTTATATTTTGTTTTTACATCGCCGTCGCGCGAGGCGGTATAGGCAAGCGTTTTTATGGGCTCTACAATAAAATGCGTAAGCAACGCCGCAAGCAACATACACAAAAAGAGATCCACCGCAAGGTAAACGACTGCCGTAGGCAACAATTGTCCAAGCAAACTCCATTCGGATGGCGTCGGCAGAGCTATCCTGACAAGCAAATTGTCGTCGATGCGACGGCAGTAATAAATCATATTGCGCCCCAAGGTCTTGCTGTTGCGCACATCGTAGCCTTCTCCGCCTTTCAATGCGGCAATTATCTCCGCTCTGTCGGCATGATTTTCAAGTTCGGTAGTCTCGGAATCCGCCAGGACATCGCCATATCCGTCAATAAACGTCACACGCGCGCCGTTCAAAGACTGCGAAAAGCTTTTGGCTCCGTCCGAGTTCGTAGGAAATTTGCCTCTGTCATACGAATTCATATAAACCGACAACGCATTCTCGTTCTCTTTTACCGTAGCCCCGTAGTTTATCTGGACGGACGCGATCAAAAACAATATTATACAGACGCTTGTTATAAGCATCGACAGCAACAATATCCGCTTTTTCATATCGTCAATTTATACCCCACTCCGAAAACAGTCGTGATAGGCACGCCGTACTTGCGCAGCCTTGCCACATGGTTGTCCAGCGTGCGAGTTTCGCATTGTTCATATCCCCAAACGTCCGTCAAAATGCGTTCGCGATCAAGCACCTTGTCCGCATTTTCGGCAAAATATCTTAGCAACTCCCATTCTTTATGGTTGAGATTGAGCGTTTCGCCGCGGAAGGTCGCCTTCATCGAGTATGTGTCAAGGGACAGCGCCCCCACATTGATCAATCCGCCGTTGTCTATCTCCCGCAGGCGCGCGTCTATCCTTGCGAGCAACTCCAGCACAGAAAACGGCTTGGATATATAGTCATCCGCGCCCAGATTGAGTCCACGCACCTTATCCTCTTCCTTACCCAAGGCGGAAAGAATGACGCACTTCAGCTTGGGATATTTGCCTTTAAGTCGTTGCAAAACATCTATCCCATTGCCATCCGGCAACATAATATCTATAAGCGCAAGGTCTGGCAAGCCCTCTACAACGGCTTGGTCAAATGACGCCACCGTATCATATATTTCGGCAGTCATGCCGTGCATCTCCAGCGCTACCTTTATCAACCCGCTGATTGCAGGATCATCCTCTAAAACATATATTTTTGCCATATAAAACCTCTGTATTGCGAGACGCGGTCGTTTCATTTCCAACTATAATAATATAACCGTAAAAAAACAAAGCCAACTATATAAATGTAAAAAATATGTAAAAAGTTTTTTGCTTGATCTGCTTGCTCGGCAGCAACGTCCCAAAAATACAAAACAAAAAGCTCATTCAAACGAATGAGCTTCTTGTTTTGGAAACCGGCATCGACATATCCTCCCGGGCCGTGTCCAGCCAAGTACTTTCTGCGCGGCTGAGCTTAACTTCTGTGTTCG
>CANQNQ010000023.1 GCA_947625225.1 uncultured Clostridia bacterium
AAGTCTATTTTACTTGGGGTCCCCGAAGAATTGAGCGAAGCGAAATTTTTGGGGTTGAAATAAGTACACTAGGCTTGTTTTTCAGACGGCTCTTTCTCGTATTTCATCCAAATATTGCCCTCAGAAAGTCGATATAAATGGTTGTAATCTTTGTTCGCGCGGGACGTTTTCGCGCTATGGAGCCAAATATAGCCCTCGGATAACTGAGTTTCCGTTCGGCGAAATACTTTGTCAAAATTGTCCGCTCGACAAGTTATATACAAAGATATATAGGCTTGTTTTTCAGACGGCTTTTTCTCGTATTTCATCCAAATATTGCCCTCAGAAAGTCGATATAAATGGCTGTAATTTTTGTTCGCGCGGGACGTTTTCGCGCTATGGAGCCAAATATTGACCTCAGATTTTTAGTTTTTAGTTTCGGCTAAGCGCAATCTGCTCAACAAGTCTATTTTACTTGGGGTCCCCGAAGAATTGAGCGAAGCGAAATTTTTGGGGTAGTTAATCGGGGTTCCCGAAGAATTGAGCGAAGCGAAATTTTTGGGGTAGTTAATCGGGGTCCCCGAAGAATTGAGCGAAGCGAAATTTTTGGGGTTGAAATAAGTACACTAGGCTTGTTTTTCAGACGGCTCTTTCTTGTATTTCATCCAAATATTGCCTTCGGATTTTTAGTTTGTGGTCAACGATTGATTTTTGCTCCCAGTCAACTGTATTGTTCCTCTTTAACTTATAGATTTGGTTGATTTGAACAGCGTCGGCTTTGGCTGTGCAAATTTTGTCTTTGTTTGTCCGCTTGCCATATTGGCGGGCGGATTTTTCATATATTTTGGTATGTTTGACGGGCTGATATCGGGCAATCTTGCCCGCGCGATATGCGAAAGCGTGGACGTGGAGCGCTTGACGGAGCTGAGGCTGCGCTCAGGCGCTTGCGCGGTGGCGCTTACGTCTTCTTTGGATCGGCGCGTCACGCTTAAGCTTGGCGGCAAACCATACATAGTTTGCAAGGAGGACATAGACGGCATTGTTGCCCGCGCCACAAACCTGTCGCCGTACTCCGTGTCCGACGAGATAAAGCGCGGCTATATCCCGTACGGCGGCATGCGCATAGGCGTGGGCGGCGAGGGTGTGTCCGAGGGAGGCAGGCTGCTAAGCGTAAAAAATCTGTCCTATCTGGTCATCCGCGTGCCTCACCAAATAAAGAGCGCCGCGGACTGCATTCTGCCCAAGGTAGAGCGGGCGGGCGAGGTGCGCAGCGCGCTTATAATCTCTCCGCCGGGCGGCGGCAAGACCACCGTTCTGAGGGAGCTTGCCCGCATACTTTCCGCTCGCCACAGCGTCGTGCTTATAGACGAGCGCTACGAGCTTGCTGCCGTGGTGAACGGCGTAGCGGCGCTGGACGTCGGGGAGGCGGAGGTGATAAGCGGCGTGCCCAAGACGGTCGCGTATGAAAATTGCGTGCGCGCGATGGATCCCGAAGTGATGATCACCGACGAAGTGTTCCGTCCCGCCGAGATAGAAGCGATCCGCGACATTGTGCGCTGCGGCGTAAAGGTGATAGCTTCCGTCCACGCAAACGGCGTCGAGGCGTTGAAGTCGGATCCCGTCTACGCGCCTCTGCTTGCCGCGTTCGAGTTGGCGGCGGTGTTCAGACCCGTGGGGGAGCTTGCGGAGACTGTTGAGCTATGAGCGGCATCCTGAGGCTTATCGCGGGCGGGCTGTTGGCGCTGATAGCGTGTTATATCGGTATTCTGATCCGCCGAAAATACCGCGAACGCGAAAAATTTTACGCGTCTGCGGCTGAGTACGCGCGCTACATAAAGAGCGAGCTGAGCTGTGCCAAGACTCCCTTGCCAACCATAGCGGAAAGGTTTTCCTGCGGAAGGAAGGAGGAATTTACCCGTGTGCTTGCCGCGTGCATGGCGGCGCAGAGGCGCGGGGAGAAAAGCGTCCCAATAGATATCCATATTCTCAAGGCAAACGAGAGGGAAGAGGCGCTTGCGTTCCTTATGGGGCAGGGGCGCGTGGACTTGAGCGAGCAGATGGCGCTTGCGGACAGATACGCCGCCGAGTTCGAGCTGAAGCGCTCACGGTGCGAGCAGGAGAGCAAAAAGCTGGGCGGCATGTACTTCAAACTGTGCGTGTTGCTGGGATTGGCGATCATATTGATTTTGGCGTGAGGTGTTAATGGACATAGACATCATTCTCAAAATAGCAGGCGTTGGGCTGCTTACGGCGATCGTGTGCGTCATCCTCAAAAAGAGCGACCGCGACGAGATCGCCACCTTTGCCACCCTCGCGGGATTGATAATCGTCGCCGTGCTGGTGATAGATATGCTGGGCGGGCTGTTTGACACGCTCCGCTCCATTTTGTCCCTATATTGATGATATTCAAGCTGGTTGGCGTCGCCATAATCGGCGTCATAGTCATATCCTTGCTGAGGACCGCAAAGCCGGAATTTGCGGTGTTTGCGACTATCGCGACGGGCGTGGTGATGGTCATCACTCTGATGTCCGCGCTGAGAGACGTGGTGCTGTCCTTTGACGAGCTTGTGCGCAAGAGCGGCGTGGACGACGGTGTGTTTACGGCGGTGCTGAAGATAATAGGCATAGGTTACCTCACGGAGTATTCCTCCTCGGTGGCGACTGACGCGGGGTGCGCATCCATCGCGCAGAAGCTGCAATTCGGAGGTAAGATAGTTATATTTTTGATGAGCATGTCCATAGTCTCCGCGCTGGTGGACGCGGTGTCCGCGTTGGTGAACATATGACGGCGGGAGTAGTAGAAAACATATATGCCGCGCAGAGCCGCCTGCTGTTTGCGCCATTCAAGCCCGTAAAATTGGCGGATACGCTGTATGGGGAGCGATGCGGAAACAGGGGAGAAAGGACAGCCTTCAAGCGGCGGGGAGTAAAGGCGATATTTGTCATAAGCGCGGTTTTATGCGCGCTTATTGCGATGTTTATCCTTGGATTTGGTCATTTTCGCGTTGCAAACGCCGCCGACAAAAAGAGCGAGGAGGAGCTTATTGAGCAGCTGTCCGACGCGGTGCGGTACGCCATAGACGGGTTGGATACCAAGGGGCTGGATGAGCTGATAGATTCGCTTGACGAGGAGCAGCGGCGCGCGCTTAACATAGACGACGTGAAGGAGTTGCTTCGGGAGCTTGTGAGCGGCAAGCCGACGGACTTTTTTGGCAACATGCTGGATTTGCTTGCCTCCACGTTGGGCGTATATTTTATGGGCTTTGTGCCGTCATTTGTGACGATAATCATAATTTGCCTGCTCAAAAATATGCTGGGTGGGTTGACGGGGGATTTCGTCCACGGCTCCACGACGGAGGTGGTGCACATTGTGTGCTACTGCGCGATAATCCTCATACTTATGACGGGCGTGATAAGCGTGATGGGCACGGTGGTGGACACCATAACAGCTATGACGGCGCTGTCGCGGGCGCTGTTCCCGATATTGCTGACGCTGTTGTCCATGCTGGGCGGCGCGGCGGCGGTGGCGACGTATACGCCGTTTATGGCGACACTCAGCACGCTCATAATGAACCTCATCACGTCCGTCATATTGCCCGCGTTTATAGCTACAATAGTATTTTCGGTGGTGGGCAACATCTCGAGTAACGTCAAGCTGGACAAACTGGTGCGGCTTGTCAAGTCGTCGTCGACGTGGCTTATAGGCATAGTATTCGGTCTGTTCGCCACCTTCCTCACCGTGCAGGGAGTGACGGGCGGCGTGGCGGACAAATTCGGCTTCAACGTGGCGAAGTTTGCGCTGTCCAGCTACGTGCCCATACTGGGCGGCTATCTGTCGGACGGCTTCGATTTGCTTAGCGCCTCGCTGGTACTCGTCAAAAACGCGGTGGGATACGTGGGGGTGCTGGTGCTTGTTGCGACGGTGCTGTTTCCGCTGGTGCGGGTGGTGCTGTTTGCGCTCACGATGCGTCTAGCCTCCGCCATAGCCGAGCCTATGGGAGACGGCAGAGTGAGCGGCCTGTTGCACACAGTCGCAGGGGATATGAACTTGCTTATTACGGCTCTCATGGGCGTGGCGTTTTTGTTTTTCATACTGCTGATGCTGCTTATTGGCAGTTGCAACATGGGGGTGTAGCGGTGGTCAAAGCGTGGATAATTTCTATCGTCGGGGTGATCTGTCTCGGCGTGTTGTTGGAGATCGTGCTGCCGGAGGGCAAGACCGCCAAGTATGTCAAGGGCGCGTTTTCGCTGCTGGTCATATTTGTGATGATCTCGCCTTTGCCCGCGCTGTTGAAGGGAGAGGGGACGCAAAACCTTGCGGATTGGCTCAAAGTTGACGACGGATACGCGATGAATACCTATCTTGACTATGCGGACAGGCTTGAGGACGACGCGGAAGCCTTGCTTGACGAAGAAGGGCTACCGGGCGATGCAACAGTGGTGATAGAGGACGGCGTACTTAAAAGAGTCGAGATACGCCTCGGCTGCGAGGCGCCAGAAGATCTTAAAGAAAAACTTGCGGCAAAATTGTGCGTGTCCGCGCAAAAGATAGTCATAAAATACATAGATATATAAAACACGTATCGTGTATAAAATTTTGTAAGATGTAAGCGTAAACATGTGCAAAATCCACTGAACACTTGCAAATTCCGACACAAAAGAAAAATTCGAGTACACGAAACGTATTATAAATGTCAAATTTTGCATAAATTTTGCCGCGGGCGCAGGAGGATATATGGAAGTTGAGGATATAAGGAAGCAGGGATTTTTTGACAGGCTGAAGAACAATTCCGTGTTCAAGAAGTTGAAGTCAATAAAAAACATACAAATTATAGTCGCGATATTCATAATTGCGGTGGCGCTTATCATATATTCTAGCGTGATGTCGTCAAGGGGCGGCAAGAGCGAGGCGACAGGCAGCGTGATGACGTCCGACGAACAGCGCCTCAGCGCCATCCTCAGCAGGATAGAGGGCGCGGGAGAGGTCGAAGCGATGATCACCGTCAGCGACAAAAAGATTGTCGGGGTGCTTATAATCGCCGAGGGCGCCGACAGCATAACCGTCAGAGTGCGCCTTATGGAAGCGGCGGCGACCGCGCTGGGCGTGGACAAAAACATAGTGAGCGTGCTGACGTCAACAACCTGAACCAAATAGGAGGATTATATGAAAATCAAATCGAGGACCAAAAAAATACTTGTATTGTCCATCATGGTCGTTCTGCTTGTTGCCACAGGCGTGCTCAACTTTGTGCTGAACGACAAGCTCAACTCCGCCACAGACAACGTCGGCGGCAGCGAACAGCCCGGCACCGTCGTGCAGACCTTCTTTGCGGCGGCGCGCAGCGACAGGGAAGCGGTCAGAGAGTCGGAATTTTTGTGCCTTGACGCAATAATCTGCTCCGAATCCAGCTCCGACAGCGCCAAAGCAACGGCGGAGGAGCAGAAGATGCTGCTCATCAAGCGCATGGACCTTGAATTGTCGCTTGAAACGCTCATCAAGGGCAAGGGCTTCGAGGACGCCATTGTCACCATCGGCGACGGCGGCGTGACGGTGGTGGTAGGCAGCGAGGAGCTTACAGTTGAGCGCTCCAACCAGATACTTGCCATCATAGTGTCCGAGACGGAGTACAAACCAACGGACGTGCGCGTGCTGTCCTACGTGTGATGTATAAAGCGCGACAAATCGGCGCGGCGAGGATCGCCGCGCTTTTATATATACGCGTATATGCGCGCAAAATGGGCGCCAAATCTTGACATATAGGTCGGCTTTCGATATAATAAAAATTGCCACAATCTGAATATCTTTATCGACAAAAGGCGCTTAGTACTGGTAACAAGTGCATTTCTTGGTGTGCTTTTTGTTGTAAAGGTATATCAAAAGATTGTGGCAGATCGACAAGAGTGCACTTGTTATATTTTATGCAGCGTGTAGCAGTGCGCCTTGTCGGGCGCATTTTTTGTATATAAAACGGGGTATCCCCAAAAAAGGAGTACATCATGAAACAAATAAGCAAAAGAGTTATGGTTTTGCTTGCAGTTGCGCTGCTGCTTTGCATTTTGACGGTTATATTTGCGGCGTGCAATGGAAAAGACGCGCCCCAAAGCGGCGGAAACAACGGTACGGTTCCGGGGGAAGAAGGGACAACGCCCGGTGGCGAAGGTACGCCTCCGTCCACGCACGAACACGTCTATACGCCGGTAGCGGCAAAGAGTCCCACTTGCACAGAGGACGGCAATGTGCAATATTACACTTGCACATGCGGTAAATATTTTGACAACAATAAAAATGAGATACTTCTTGCCGCAACCGTTCTCCCCGCAAATGGACACGACAAGGTGACCTCAAGCTGGGAAAGCGACACAACTTCGCATTGGCACAAGTGCAACAATTGCAATGAACGACTGGATCTTGCCTCTCATCAGATGAGCGACTGGATAATTGACGGCGGATGCAACAAGGATGGTACGCCTGCTTCCAGGCATAAGGAATGCGCCGATTGCGACTATAAGGAGATTGAGGAAAACTACGTTGTGCCTCACACCTGGAAGGATCGATTGACGGAAGATAAGCAGAAGGAGTGTGAAAAATGCGGATATAAAGAAAAGGTATATGAAGAGAGAGACGGTAAGATATATTTCGGCGAATATCCGCAGACAAAGGTAGAGGACGACGGCAGCGGATTGATAGCCACGCTTTCGCAGATGTCGGGGGACAGACCCGTCAAAGGCGATCGCGGCAATTGGATAAGTTATGACTATTTTATCGACTGGGACACGTCCGAGTATATGTGGTACATAGACCTTGAGTATATCGGCGTAAAATATCGCGGCGTATATTTCACTTCGTACAGACCGCATTCTCCGCAATTAAACGGTTCTGCGGATAATGCTTATCAAGATGATAACGGCTATTATTTAAACACACTGTATTGGTTCAAGTGGGAGCCTATCGAGTGGCGTATTCTTGAAAAAACGGACGGCGAAGCTTTCCTTATGAGCAACGTCATACTGGACAGCCAACAATACTATTTCTATCGCTCGAAAAGCGGCGAGCTCACACGTACGATAGACGGAAAGACAGTATACGAGAACAATTATAAATATAGCGATATTCGTACTTGGCTCAACGGCACATTTTTTGATTGGGCGTTTGACGAATTTGAGCAAACAATAGTAAATGAAACTCTTGTGGACAACAGCGTGTCGACCACAGTAAGCGGAGCGGACGGTATAAACAGCTATGTTTGCGAAAACACAAACGATAAGGTGTTTCTGCTCAGCTACACAGAGATTTTCAATACAAAGTATGGATTCAACTCACAACAGGGCATTCTTGATACTGCAAAGCAATTGAAAGCTACAGACTATGCCAAATCGCAGGGCGAAGATGAAGGTAAAGGCCGGTGGTGGCTACGTTCGCCTTCCGAGGAAGACAAAGGTCGCTTTGTGCTCAGTTGCGACGAAGGCCGCGGTACCATCTACACTATTGCATATGTCACACAAAGAGGCGTTGTTCCTGCGATCAAAATCGAGCTGTGAAAGAACTTAAGATATTGTTATAAATCAAAACAGATGATCTAAGACGGGCGAGGCGGAAATGTTCCGCCTCGCTTGCATATACGCTTATTACATTCGAACAAATAATACATACGTTGATTGCGCTTTTTTGTTGTAATGTGGCGGCGGGTGTGGTATAATCATTGTTGGAGGCAAATATGGCAACTCAAACATATTCAAAAAATCTCGAAGTGTTCAGCAAGGTCATCGCCACGCTGGCTACGGACGCCGCGTCAAACGTGCAGGGCGTGGAATTGCCCGATCTCAAGCGGTCGCACAGCGCCGTGACAGTCACGTTTTTGCCAAACGACAAGGTCGCGCTGGAGATAGTGGTCAACATCGAGATGGGCAGGTCGGTGCCTCAGACCGTCGCCGAATTGCAGGGCATTGTCAAGGCGCAGATAGAAGGCGCCACCAAATACAAGGTGCATGCCGTCAACGTGCATGTCAAAAACGTGATGGTAAATCAATAATTATGAGAAGAGTAGCGCGCGAGAGGATATTTCAGCTTGTTTTCGAATACAGCTTTTACGGCACTCCCAACGAGACCACGCTCACGCTGATGTCCATGGACAACGATCTAAACGACGACGACAGGGAGTATATGCGGCAGGTGTACTACGGGGTCATCGAGGAGTTTGACCAACTTAAGGACATCGTCAAGGCGTACGTCAGGGCGGATTCGCCGTCTGAAAAGTTCCACAGGACGGATTTTTATGTGTTGATATTGGCTACATACGAGCTTAAGCACCGCGTCGCTCCCGACGCCGTTGTCATTGGCGAGGCGGTGGCGCTTGCCAAAAAGTACGGCGTGGCGCAGTCGGGCAAGCTGGTAAACGGCGTGCTGGCAAACGTGCTGAAGCAGTTGCGCGCCGCAGAGGCAAATTGAAAAATTTTTGACGCGCAAGCGCGGCGCTCGATGCGCCGCTTAAAAAACATTTTTGCGCATAACACGAGGTTGATGTGGCAGAAAACATACTTTCAACTCCAATTTCCGCAAATGCGCTGAGCGTAAGCGAGGTCAACGCCACCGTAAAGGCGTGCATAGATTCCCCCATATTCAAAGGGTTGGAAGTGTTTGGCGAGGTGTCCGGTTTCAAGTTCAGCGGGCCCCACGCCTATTTTACTTTGAAGGACAAAAATTCGCAGCTTAGTTGCGTGCTGTTTTACGGCGCGCGCTCCTACAATCCCAAGGACGGCGAAAGCGTGATAGTCAAAGGCTCGCTGGACTACTACGTCAAGGGCGGCAGGCTGTCGCTGCAGGTAAGCTCCATACAGCCCGTCGGGCAGGGGCTGCTGTTTTTGGAGTTCGAGAGGCTAAGAAAACAGCTAGAGGCGGAGGGCTTGTTTGCCGCCGAGCACAAAAAGCCCATCCCGCAATTTGCGTCCAAGGTGCTGGTGGTCACGTCCAAGACGGGCGCGGTCATACGCGATATAGTCACCACCATACGCCGCAAAAATCCCGTGATAGACATCGTCGTCAGGGACGTGCGCGTGCAGGGCGAGGGCGCCGCTCACGACATTTCGGGCGTGCTCAAGCGCGTGGACGCGCTGGGTTACGACGTCATAATCATCGCAAGGGGAGGCGGCTCGCTTGAAGATCTCGCGCCGTTTTACGATGAAGAATTGGTGCGCACCGTTTACGCAATGAACACTCCCGTGGTGTCCGCAGTGGGGCACGAAACGGACTTTTCGCTGTGCGACTTCGTGGCGGACGCGCGTGCGGCGACTCCCACCGCGGCGGGCGAGCTGGTGGCATACGACTACTACGCCATGCAACAGCAGGTGCGCGAGGATATGGACAGGCTGTCGCGCGCGGCAAGGCGCAACTTCGAGAGGGCAAGCATGCGCGCTCAGCACGCTTTTGGCAATCTCAGGCGCATAGCGACGTCATTTTACGCGGACAGACAGCACCGCGTGGTCATAGCGCTTGGCAACGCTAAAAACGCCATTATCCGCAAATTCGACAGGGCGGACGCGGCGACGGAAAAGGCGATAGACGCGCTGGATAAGCTCAGCCCGCTCAAAATTCTCCGTCGCGGCTATTTCAGACTGCAAGCGGGGGACAGGACGCTCAGCAGCGTGCGTGCGCTGAAGGTGGGCGACAGCATAACCGCTACGGGCGGGGACGGCAAAGTTACGGCAAACGTCAGCAAGATAGAAATTTTCAACGAGGAGAAGTGATATGGCAGATACCAAAAAGTTTGAAGAATCCCTCAAACAGCTTGAGGATATAGTGCGCCGCCTGGAGGGCGATATGCCTCTGGACGAGGCGGTCGCCGCCTTTGAAAAGGGCATAGAGCTAAGCAAGGTCTGCATTGAAACGCTCAAGGCGGAAAAGGGCAAATTGAGCCTGCTGGTGGACGACATCAACAACCTCACCGAACAGCTCAAGATAGACTGATTTTGCCAAAAACAACTGTTTATGCAAGTAAAAGACGTAGATAAACATCGTTTTAAGCAACTTTTTGAGGAAAAGTTGGCGAATGCGGTAAAGGGCGAAAGCGTGTTGGACGAGGCGATGGCGTACGCCACGTTGGACGGCGGGAAACGCGTAAGACCTGTGGGCGTATACCTCGGCGCGCTGGCGGCGGGCGGAAGCGCAAGTCTGGACGAAACGCTGGACGTCGCCCTCGCGCTGGAGCTTGTGCACAGCTACTCGCTGGTGCACGACGATTTGCCGTGCATGGATGACGACGAGCTGAGGCGCGGCAAGCCCACCGTGCACAAACGCTTCGGCTATGCGACCGCGGTGCTGGCGGGGGACGCGCTGCTCACCCGCGCCATGCAACTGCTTACGGGCGTACATTCCGCTGCTTTTGAAAAGGCCGCCGCAGAGATAGCCTGCGGCGCGTTGAGGATGGTGTACGGTCAGCAGAGCGACCTTGACGGGTGCGCCACGCGCGAGGAGTATCTGGGCATGTACGCAGACAAGACGGGCGCGCTGATTGTCGCGGCGTTCAGGGCGGGCGCGCTGCTTTCGGGCGCGGACGAGGAGACGACAGGCGCGATCACGGAATTTGCAAAACATCTGGGGCTTGCCTTCCAGCTGGCGGACGATCTGTTGGACGATGGCGATGTTTCCATACTTGACGTGGAGGGCAGGGACGCGGTAGAGCGCATGCTGGCGGAGGAGACCTCCCGCGCGGAGCTTGCCGCAAAGTCGCTGAATGCGGCGGAGGAGCTGATCTCATTTGCGGACGCGCTGATGAAAAGGACGTATTGAGCAAATTCAAAGCGCAAAATGAGATACGCAGAGCGCGCGGATACAATTTTGCGCCAATGTGAAAAAAGTTGTTGCAAAAGCGCCGCCTTTTTGATATATTATTAAAGCAACGCATTTGCGGGAGTGACTCAGTGGTAGAGTGTCACCTTGCCAAGGTGAAAGTCGCGGGTCCGAATCCCGTCTCCCGCTCCAGACAGCCGACCGCACAGCGCGGCGCCAGGCAAAAATACGGCACCATAGCCAAGAGGTAAGGCACGGGTCTGCAAAACCCTTACCCCCAGTTCAAGTCTGGGTGGTGCCTCCAAAACCCTCGCGATAGCGAGGGTTTTTTGCGCCGAATGAAAATTTCGCTGGCGCTCAATTTTGCGCAATCGTTGCTCCGCTCACGAATTTGTTTGTGAGTAGCAAAAATGTTTGACCTCGTTAGATATTTATTCATGAATTAACAAGTGCGTATTTCGCTCTGCATGCGGTGGCTTCGTCCCGCTGTCGGCTGTGCCGCCACCGCCACCGTAAGGGCTGTTAAGTGACGGAAACCCCCGCTTCACAAAATTTAAAAGTCTGTGGCGTGATGTAATACTTAGTTGCGTACGGAGGGGGGGGATAACTTAGGCAGTCATTTGGTGAAACAAAAACAAAGAGGCGGCACAACGATGTGTCGCCTCTACTATAAAAAAATAACCCAACGGTTCAAGTTGGGTCGTTTTTGGAGTAGGTGATATTTTGCTTCGCTCATTTCACCTACCTGCACTCGCAAACAGCCTTGCTTGAGGCTGTTTTCTCATTTGGTGCCGGTGACCGGACTCGCCTTACAGCGATTGTTACGCGAAGCGTCAATCGCGTGCAGGGTACAGTGGGTTGCGCAGCAACACACAGTAACGGTGAAAGCCCCGCGTGAGGCAAAAAAAATAACCCAACGGTTCAAGTTGGGTCGTTTTTGGTGCCGGTGACCGGACTCGAACCGGTACGCCCTTTCGGACATCAGATTTTAAGTCTGAGGCGTCTGCCATTCCGCCACACCGGCGTGCGCTTATCAGATAACTTTGAGCGGATATAAATTATCTTATCACTTTGCCGCATTTACGTCAACTTTTTATCAAAACTCATTTGAGTCTGAATGGCACAGCGATTTTATTTTGCGGATGTGGTAGTAAAAATTTCCGCGCGACAAGCCCAATCGTTTGGCGGCTGCGTCAGATGTGAGCCGATCGTGAATATAGTCGTCCGCTATCGATAAAAATTCTTCCGAATATTGCTTGTTGGGTCTGCCGAATTTTACTCCGTTGAGCTTGGCGACGCGTATGCCTTCCGCCTGACGCGCTTTGATGTTTTCACGTTCGTTTTGCGCAACAAACGACAGCACTTGCAGCACCACGTCCGATATAAATTTTCCCACCAGCGTGTCCGCTTTTGCGCGAGTGTCAAGTATGGGCATATCCAGCACAAGTATATCCGCGCCGACGTCGTTGGTGATATGCGCCCATTCCGCAATGATCTGGTCGTAATTTCTCCCAAGACGGTCTATGGAACTTATGACAAGCAGGTCGCCTTCCTTCAGCCTTTTCATCAATCGTTTGTAGCCCGTTCTGTCAAAATCCTTGCCGCTCTTTTTATCATAGAAAATGCGATTTTTTTCGACCCCAAATTGCAAAAACGCGGCGGTTTGTCTGCTTAAATTCTGGTCGCGCGATGAAACGCGCGCATAGGCGTATGTGCTCATGTTCAAATGCTCCTTTTTGTTTTTCTAAAGCATAACAAAAATCATAAGCAAGCGAGGCACAATGAATTTTAATATCACAATTTTGACGTGCAAAAAAATAAAAAAAAGTACACTTTTACTAC
>CANQNQ010000024.1 GCA_947625225.1 uncultured Clostridia bacterium
AAATACGGTGGTTTTTTCTATAAAAAGTGTCTAAATATGGCGTGAAATGAGGTTAAAGAAAAGAGTACACCTATTATCTTAACGGATGTTCAACGAGTCAAGTATATTTTACTAAGTATAAAATATATTTTGAAGACTTGAATGAAGAAAAAATAGTGAAATTTAATGAACCAATAGGAACTCTGCCTGTGCCACAAAAAGAGGGGAGAGAGTTCAAACAATGGAAATCCTCATATGGTATTATTTCCGAAGACATGATTTATGCGTTTAGGGAGAACATTAAGGTATCTGCAATCTGGTTGCTCAAGATAAAATTTTATGTTTCCGCAACCGAATATTTTGAACGCACATATGAGGAGGGGGTAGCATTTATATTGCCCACCTACGATAATGTTCCTGGATATAAGCTGTCGTGGAGAAATGATGATACTAATATTGAATATTCCATTGGTACACGCTTTTCGGATATTTTACATACTCCGTCTAGTTTTACATTGATAAAAAAGGAATTGCCATTATCAGATTGTTATGATTCTAGCACCAGGACATATCTTGTGTATGGTCCTAATCAATTGAGGGAACTTAATACAATCGCTTCATCACGAGTTGATGTTCGCTTGATGAATGATATAGATGTATCGGATCAAAATTGGACGCCGATTACAAATGCATATTGCTCTTTGGATGGGAGAGGTTATTCTATAACGTTTAAGAATTTGTCAGTAACAAGCAACTTTGGTTTCTTTGGGACTTTGAATACAACGGGTAGTGTAAGTAAAGTTAATTTCAAGGCTCTGATAAAGGCGGTTGCTTCAGCGTCAAGTGAAATTTATGTAGGCGTTATTGCGGCAATCAATTATGGTAGTATAAGCGATTGTACTGTTTCAAGCTATGTGGGTAGTGCTCACAGCTATACTTCTATGTCCAGCAACAACGTTGATATACTTGTTGATGCACAAAGCGCAAAAGTCGGTGGCGCGGTTGGATTGAATGAGAAATATGTTGAAAGCGTAAATGTTTCAAGTTCAATTGCTTCAAGCGGAACCATTGGCGGAATAGTTGGCGTAAATAAATCCAACATTGCGTACTGCAGATTCAGCGGAACGATATATTATGACCATTATGGCAAGGCGTCTAGCATAGGAGGTATTGCCGGTGTCCATTATGCCAACAATTATATCAGCGATTGCGAGAACAGAGGAACGATAAACTTTAAGAGGATTAGCAGCAACGGAAGTAATCCTTATATAGGGCAAATAGTGGGGTGTGTTTATTATAACTATAGCGGCTCATATTTGCTGGATAGCAACACATGGTCGTCTGCCAAATTGAATGTTGATAGCTCAATTCCATCAAGTAGCAGAACTTATGTAAAGAACAGCGAATATGCTTATGCAGCTAAAGCATAAATATAACAAAAACAACATTTTAACATCAAAAAAGTCGGGCATAAACCCGACTTTTTGTGTGGTTGAACTGTTTGGGTCAGTCCGCTTTGTAGGGGAGCAGAGCCATCTGTCTTGCTCTCTTGATAGCGATTGCCAGGGGGCGCTGATGCTTTGCGCAAACGCCGCTCATACGACGGGGAAGGATCTTACCTTTCTCGGTGGTGAACCTTCTGAGCTTGCCGGCTTCCTTGTAGTCGATGTAATCCACATGCTCTACGCAGAAGGTGCATACTTTCTTTTTGGGCGCTCTCTTAGCGGGGCGCGGGGCTTTTACTTCGTCTGCCATATAAATATTTACTCCTTAATCAAAATGGAAGATCCTCATCGATGGGCTTGAGGTCGTCAAAGTCGACGTCGCCTCTTTCTTCATCGCTCTTGGTGGTGAGGAACTGGACCTCGTCCGCTGCGATCTCGGTGACAAAACGGCGGGAGCCGTCCTGCGAGTCATAGCTTCTGGTCTGGATGCTGCCGCTTACCGCCGCGCGGCTGCCCTTCTTGAGATAGCGCGCGCAATTATCAGCCTGCGCTCTCCACACGACTACAGGGAGAAAATCTGTCTCCCTCTTGCCGTCTTTGGAGTAGCTGCGGGACACGGCGAGGGTGAATCTGCAAAACTTGATGCCGTTGGACGTGGACGCCAACTCGGGATCCTTAGTCAGATTGCCGATCAAAAAAACCTTGTTCATAATTTTCTCCTTTTACTTTTTTATAATCATTTGCCTGATGATCGCTTCATCATTGCGCATCAGTCTGTCGATCTCTTGTTGTGCTTCCTTGGTGCAGGCGATGTTCATAAGCACATAGTAGCCCTCGCTCTGCTTCTCGATCTCGTAGGCAAACTTTTTCATGCCCCACTTGTCGATGGACTCGACGGTGCCGCCGAGCGTGTTGACCAAGTTTTCAAACTTTTCGACGACCTTCAGCTTCTGGTCGTCGTCGACAGTGCTGCGGATGATGTAGAGTATCTCATACTTATCCATAGCAATACCTCCTTTTGGTCTTACGTCCCTCTCGGGAAAGGATTACGTCTTTTTTACGACGCTTAAATATAATATCTTAATAAAAAACATTTGTAAAGCGATTGAGCAAAATTTTTTTTGGCATAAATGGGCGTCAATAGTTCTCGTCAAGCAATTTGCGTATTTTTTTGCGCAATCCGTACAGCAGGTTGTCCACTTTTTTGCGGGTGACGCCCAGCTTTGATGAGATGTCGTCGTAGGACGTCACGTCGTCAAGGTACAGCTCCAGCACCTCCAGCTCGCTTTCGTTCAGCGTGTTGGCGATGCTGCTTGTCAGCCACTGCATGTTTTCCTTTTCTATGTATTGCGCCTCCGGATCGAGGTCGCAAAAGGCGCTGTTTTCGTCAAGCGCTTCCTCCTCGTTGGGCGCGGCGTGGCGCAGTGCGTCTAATATTATGTTGCGTATGCACCTGCAGGCGTACGTCTTGAACGCGGCGCCGCCGTTTGGGTCGTAGGAGCGGATGGCGCGCACAAGCCCCAGCATTCCGCCGGAAGCAAGGTCGTCCGCGTCAAGCGCGTCGGGCAGGTTGAAGGAGTGCGCAATAATCTTTGCCAGCGGGATATACCTGCGTAGCAGTTCGTCCTCGGCCCTCTCGTCGCCGCCCTGAGCGTTCTTTATGAGTTGCAGCTCGTCAACTTCGTCCAAAGTCATACGTCCTCTCTATCTGCGCTGGCGCACCGCTTCGTACAGCACTATGCCCGTCGCCACAGAGGCGTTGAGACTGTTTACCTCGCCGTATTGCGGGATCGTCAGCACGTCGTCGCACAGCTGTTTGGTGAGGCGGTGTATGCCTTCGCCCTCACTGCCCACCACTATGGCTATGTCGCCCGTCAGATTTGCGCTTTTTGGGGGTTTACCGTCAAAATCGGTTGCGTAAACCCACACATTTTGCTCTTTCAGCCATCTTATGGCGTCATTGATGTTGGTCACTTTTGCCACCTTGATATGCTCGGCGGCGCCGCTTGATACCTTGATGACGGTGTCGTTTACGGTGGCGCTGCGGTGCTTTGGTATCACCACTCCGTGCGCGCCGAAGCACTCCGCGCTGCGCAGTATGGCGCCCAGATTGTGGGGGTCGGTGATGCCGTCAAGCAGCACGACAAGCAGAGGTTCGTCATTCGCGGCGGCGAGGATGTCCTCAAGTTCGCAATATTCAAAGTCGGTGAGGGCAGCCACCACGCCCTGATGGTTTCCTCCGCCGCTCAGTTTGTCCAGCATTGCCTTATCCGCGTAGGATATTACCGTGCGCTCGTCCTTTGCCAGTTTCATCACTTTGGACAGCGCGGGGTCGTTCAGGCCCTTTTGCACAAACAGCTTGTCCACAGTTTTGCCCGCCTGATATGCTTCTTTGACGGGGTTGCGTCCGTAAATATACATACTTTCTCCAAAAAGGTTTATTTCTCGTCGTCCGCGAGGCAGTCCTCGCAGCAGCGTTTGAGCAGGGCGTTAAGTCGCTCCGCGTTGCCCGTCAGGTACAGATAGCCCAGCACCGCCTCCAGCCCCGTCGCGCGCCTGTACTCGGCTATATCTGCGTTTTTTGCGGCGGTATGCAGCTTGCAGTTGCGGGCGCGGCGGAACAGATCCTTTTCCGCGTCGTCAAACAGCGGCAACAGTATCTGAGCCTCGGCGGACTGCGACACCGCCTTCACCACCTTTGTGACCTCGCGATGAAGGGCGCCCATTTTTTCGTTGCGGTTGAGCGCAAGCAGGGTGCGCGTGTACAGCGATTGTACCGCGTCGCCTATAAACGCCAGCGTCATGGGATGCAGTTTAAGCGCGTCCTCGGGGGAGATGGGCGCAGATATAGCAAGTCCGGGCTGATCCATATACAAATTTTCTGTCATATATAAAGTGTAGCACATTCTGTCAAGAAACACAAATGCAAGTTTGAGTACAAAAAAGCGCGCCTGACGGCGCGCCATATTTGCAAAATTTGCTCACTCCGAACGCAATGCGATGACGGGATCCTTTTTCGCGGCAGATATGGCGGGAATGAAGCCCGCGATGACCGTCAGCAGGACGGAGCCGACTATAAGCACGATCGGGTGCCACCACGCCAATTGCAGTACGCCGCCTATCTCCAGCAGCTTTTCGCACAGCAGATTGCCGGGGTATTGCAACGCGTATGCCAGCAGCACGCCGAACACGCCGGACAACATGCCGAGCATCGCGGTCTCCGCGTTGAAGATGTTGGCTATGTCCACCTTGCGTGCGCCCAGCGAGCGCAGTATGCCGATCTCGCGCGTCCTGTCCTGAACGGATATGGACATTATGATCGCTATAAGGAACATCGTCACCAGCACGCTCACCAGCGCAATGCCCACCAGGATGTAGGTTATCATCGTGACGGTGTTGTGCAGCTCGGACACGGTGGCGTCAAGGTCGTCGCTGAAGTCCACGGTGAAGGAGCGTATCATATCCTCGTCGCGCATGATGTAGTGCTCGTCGGCGGCCTCTTCGCTAAAGTTGAAGTCGGTTATGAATGCGGTTATGTCGTCCTTGTACTCCACGTTGTTGGCGTAGAAGTATATGCGCTGCGGCACGTCCATGTCGCGCATGTTTGCCATATACATCGCGTTGGCGTAGGCGTCCTCGGTGAAGTAGAGCGAAGGTCCCACCCCGGTGACGTCTTCCACAAGTCCGCCCAGCGCGATAGGAAGCGCGTTGTTGTACTTATCTTGTTCCTCGGCGCTGAGCGAGTCGAGAGTAAGGTCGTTTTCCTCTAGGTAGTCGGTGGTCTGATAGTAGTAGTTTGCCGTGTCCAGATACTCCACATATTTTTGCTGCTGCGCCTTGACGTACGCGCTGTTGTTGGCGTCCTCTATGATGTAGTCGCTCAGCTCGTGCGAGTAGGCAAGCACGCCGTTTATGCAGCCCGTGACGCCTTCCTTTGCACGGATTATGCCGGAGATATGCACGGGGATGGAGCTGTTTTTCAGCGCCTCGGTCAGCTGAGTTTGCAGCAGGGGATTGTTCGCGGACTCCTTGAGGTTGGTGTACTTGCCTGTCCTCTCGTTGTAGGCGAACGCCGCGCTTGTGGGCAATACGTAGTAGGTGTAGTGGTCGCTGTCTATTATCTCGTCAAACTTCCTGTCAAGGTCGTGCAGGTTGTCGGGATTGAGCACGGAACTTATGAAGTCATTCAACTCCAGCTCGTTGAGCGCGAGCGCGTAGAAGTCGGATATCTGATTGTAGTCGTTGACCACCAGCACCGCCTCGTTTTTGTTTTGTGGCAGATGTCCCGCAAGGATGTCGTATTGGGTGGTTATCACCTCTTCGTTGTCCACCAGCTCGTCCCAGAAAGCAAACTGTTCCAGCAAGCTCTTTATCTGATTGAGCATCGCGCTGGAGTCGCTGCCCGCAACGTCCTCGCCGCCCATGATGAAGTTGAGCATCATCCTTATAAAGAAACTCTCGGATATGGGACTTATCTGCGTGTATTCTGTTTTGACTTCCTGCGTCTGCTGGTTGAGGGTGTCCGTGCGCGCGTAGATGTTCATCGTTATGTCGTAGTCGTAGCGCACCGATGCCAATTTGCGGTCAAAGTTTTTGTCCACGTGCTTTTTGAAGCGGGAGATGTCCTTGGTGACGTTTTGGCTGTTGATGAAGTTGTTCATCATCGCGCCCATCTGGCTGTACACATGCACCATATCCTCATCCGTGTACCTGCCAGCGTCCGAGGAGCCGTCGTCCACTATGTCGAATATAGATGAAATATCTATCTCGTCCAGCCCCGAAGCGCTTGCCGCAAGGAAGGCGTAAAACGCCGACATGCCCGTCTCGTTGGACACGGACGCGGTGATGGGGTACTTGTACATGGACTGTTTTTCAAATGCGGCGATGTAGTTTGAAAATCCGTTGTTGACGGCAAGTATAAGCGCTATGCAGATTATGCCGATGCTGCCTGCAACGGCGGTGATGAGGCTGCGGCCGAACTTGTTTATCATGTTGCGCAGCGAGAGTTTTACCGCGGTGAAAAAGGGCATTGCCGCCTTGGCAGGTTTTGCGTTTTTGTCTTTGGCGATCTCCTTGGGTTTTTCCTCTGTTTTTTCCAAATCGAGGATTTTATCCGCCTCTTCAAGCACATCAACCGTCTGTTGCGCCGCATACACCAGCGGATCGCCTACGCATTTTTTTGTCTGCCGATCCGGGAAGTAGGGGTTGGAATCCGCTATGACCTCGCCGTCCAGCACCTTGATGATACGCGTGGAATACTTCTCCGCAAGCTCAACATTGTGCGTCACCATGATCACAAGCCTCTCGGCGGAGATGGCTTTGAGCAGCTCCATGATCTGCGTGGAAGTCTCGCTGTCTATGGCGCCCGTCGGCTCGTCCGCAAGCAGTATGGCGGGGTCGTTGACAATGGCGCGCGCAATGGCGACGCGCTGTGCCTGTCCGCCGGAGATCTGACCGGGCAGTTTGTTGTACTGCGCGCTGAGTCCCACGTCGTCCAGCGCTTTCTTTGCGCGTTTGGTGCGCTCGGAGGCGCTCACGCCGGAGATGGTAAGCGCCAATTCCACGTTGGTCAGTATATTCAGATGGGGAATAAGATTGTAGTTTTGAAAGACGAAACCTATCTTTTCATTGCGGTAGCTGTCCCAATCGGAGGAGGTGTACTTGTCGGTGGACACGCCGTCGATCCTTATCTCGCCCGAGCTCGCCTTGTCAAGTCCGCCTATGAGATTTAGCAGAGTGGTCTTGCCGCACCCGGACTGTCCCAAGATGGACACGAATTCACACTCGCGGAAGTTGAGCGTGACGCCTTTTAAGGCGTGCACCTCGTTTTCGCTGTGCTCAAGATATACCTTTTTTATGTCTAAAAGCTGTAGCATATCATACCCCCTTAATATACTGTAACAATTATTGGGCAAAATATAGTGTTTGTCAATATAATTATATTTTTTCGCCGCGGTTTTTAAGCGAAGCAAGTCGCCGCGATTTTATGCGGATTTTGCACTATATGGGGGTTGTAGCATAAAATTTGACTGCAAAAACGTCAATTTCGTTGACTTTTGCAATTTGCTTTGCTACAATAAGCAAAAAAAATAAATATTGAAACGACACACGTTGCGCCCCTGCGCTTCTGATACGGTACGGGTTGACGTGCGTCGTAAGGCGCATATCGTATGTGCCTTTTTTTGTGTCGTCAAAAGGAGTTTTATGAACGACGGTTCTTATCTGGGCGAAGAGCGCGTAGGCAAATTGCTTGCAAAATTTGCCATTCCGTGCATACTGTCCCTTGTCATCTCGTGTCTGTACAACATCGTGGACCAGATATTTGTCGGGCACGGCGTAGGTCCGCTTGCCAACGCGGCGACGGGCGTTATATTTCCCATCACCGTCATCGGGTGGGGATTGTCCCTGTTCTTCGGGGACGGCGCGGCGGCGTATATGTCCATTGCGCTTGGCAAAAATCAGCCCGAAAAGATACACAGAGCTGTGGCAAACGCCATGCTCGGCTCGCTTGTGACGGGAGGGCTGCTTATACTTGTAGCTTATCTTTGGGGAGACAGGCTGCTGATGCTGTTGGGAGGCACGGACGCAAACATAAAATACGCGCACGATTACGGCGTCATCATCTACGCCATGATCCCGTTGGCGCTTGTGCAAAACTGCCTTGCTTCCGTCATCCGCGCGGACGGCTCGCCCAGGTACGCGATGTTGGCGATGGTGGTGGGCGCAGTCATCAATATAGCGGGCGACCCGCTTGCCATTTACGGACTGCACCTGGGTATATCCGGCGCGGCGTGGGCGACCATAGTGGGACAATTTGTGTCCTTTGTCATGTGCGTATGCTATCTGTTGCGCAGCAAGACTTTCAAACTGAAGGCAAGCAGTTTTATCCCCGATCTCAGACTGCTCGCGCAGGTGTGTCAGCTGGGATTGTCCAGCCTCTTCACACAGCTGTGCATTGTCGCGACCACCATAGTCAACAACGTGCAGTTTGTCAAGTACGGCTATCTGTGGGACGCGCGGTACGGCGGCGACGTCGCGCTGGCGGCGTTTGTGGTGATAATGAAGCTGTTCCAGATAGTGCTCAACATCGCCATAGGCATTGCGGTGGGCGCGCAGCCGCTTGTGGGATACAACTACGGCGCGGGCAAGTACGGACGCGTAAAGAGCATACTCAAATTGGTTCTGCTGTGGACGGCGGGGCTGTGCGTCGTGTGCACGGTGTTTTTCGAGGCGATACCGCGCGCGTTCATATCCATGTTCGGCGGCGCAAACGGCGGAAGCGAGTTCAACGCGCTGTATATGCAATTTGCAATTCCGTGTATAAGGATATATCTGATGTTCATTGCGCTTGGCTGTCTGCAAAAGGTGTCCGCAATATTCCTGCAGGCGATGGGACTCACCAAGCTCGCCGCACCGCTGTCGTTTTTGAGGGACGTGCTGGTCATCCTGTTTGCATTCACCGTGCCAATATCGCTGGGAGTTATGGGCGTGGCGTGGGCGGCGCCCATAGCGGACGCTACGGCGTTGGCGCTGACCGCTCCCGTGATGATATTCGTGTGGCGCAAATTGACAAAACTCGAAAGGGGAGAGGAGCTTTGTTATAAAAATGAGGCTTAATGGAAAATATATTTGCGTCAATCGTTGACTTAACGGGCAAATATATATAATATATTGATATCAAATTTATGGAGAGCAAAATATGGATAGCTTGAAAAAGTATATTGCAGAGTTCATAGGCACCTGCGTGCTGGTCACGGTGGCGTGCGGCGTCGCCGTTGTGCTGGGCTGCGACACTCCCGCGGGCTACGTGGGCACAGCGCTCGCGTTCGGTCTGGTGATAGTGGCGATGGCGTATTCCATCGGCAACGTGTCCGGCTGCCATATCAATCCCGCCGTATCCCTCGCGATGCTCATAAGCAAAAGGATGTCCCTCAAGGACTTCGTGGGCTATGTGGTGGCGCAATTCCTCGGCGCGATAGTGGGCGCGGCGCTTATTGGCCTGCTGTGCGGCTCGTTTGTCGAAGGCTCCGCGCACTTCGGACAGTTTGGACAGAACGTCGCGCAGAGCACTCTTGTCAACGCGTATGGCGAAGGCGGAGCGCTTGGCGTTGCGCTGGCGGTTGAAGTGGTGCTGACCTTCATCTTTGTGTTTGCCATCATGGGCGTCACGTCCAAGACGGACAACAAGGCGGTCGTGGGCATAGTGATAGGTCTGTCGCTTACCCTTGTGCACCTCATCGGCATAGGCCTGACGGGCACGTCGGTCAACCCCGCGCGTTCCTTCGGTCCCGCGCTGATGGCGCTGGTGGAAAGAGGCAACACCGCCGCGATAGAGCAGATCTGGATATTCATCCTCGGTCCCATGCTTGGCGGAGCGGCCGCCGCTGTGGCATACAACTTCCTGGACGGCAAAAAGTCCAAGGAGCTGGAAGTGAACATCGAAGCATAAGCATCTGCAACAAGTACAGTCCGACGCAAAACGCGTCGGACTTTTTCTATATTAAAAGGTTTTGTTGTGTAAAAGAGATATTAAATATACATTTTATATCTGTAAAACGCCTGTTTTGTAAACAAGTTGTTGTTTTGTCATTGAAAATTGTGACGGAAAATGGCAAAAGACAAATGGAAAATTTGCAGAAAGCGGAAGCGCCGCCAAAAAAATTTTTTCGGTCGATTTTAGGATTTTGGGATTTTTTTACGTATATGTATATAGAGGGGGATTTTTCGGGCAAATTTGCGCCGCCCGCAGGTCGCCCGCTTATAGGACTTAAATATTTACGGAGGAACAAATGCCATTACACATCATAAGACAGGACATCACCAAGGTGCCTTGCGACGTTATAGTCAACACCACCAACCGCCATGTGTCGTGCGACTACGGCGTGGCGGGCGCCATTCTGGACGCAGCGGGAGAGGAGCTGCGCAAATACCTGCCTTCTTTTATTGAAGTGGGCGAGGTGTACGTTACGCCCGCGTTCAATTTGCCAAGCAAGGCGATAATCCACGTCGTCGGACCGGTGTGGCGCGGCGGCGGGTATCTGGAGAAGGAATTGCTGGCTGTCAGCTACAACAACGTGCTGGAAAAGGCGGTAGAGTTGGACGCAAGCTCCGTTGCCATTCCGCTCATCGCCGCGGGGTCGCGCGGATTTCCAAAGGAATATGTGCTGAGTATCGCCGTGGATACCATTGCCGCGTTTTTGGAGGACAATGAGCTGGACGTATATCTTGTCGTGTACGACAAAAATTCGTACTCCATTGGCAAGGAGCTTTTCGGCGACATAACGGACTACATACGCGACAACTTTGCGGGCGAGGAGGACGAGTATGCGCAGCGGCGCGAATATAATTACGCCGCGAGCATAGACTTGAGCAGCCCTCAGAATGCCCCGCAAAACAGACTGCAATACAGGCGGCTCGCCGACGAGAAAGAGGCGGTGCGTTGGTGCTGCGCGCGGAAGCCTATCGCGGCAAATGTAAGTCAGCTTAAACGCGCCGAGGACGTAGGCGAGCCTACGGACAAGTCGACATACATCACGGGTATAGAGGAGATCCTGGCAAAGGCGGACGACGGCTTTACGGACACGCTGTTGAAGCTGATAGACGCCCGCGGCATGAGCGACATCGAATGTTACAAAAACGCCAACGTCAGCAGGCAGACCTGGCACAAGATCATCAGCGACAAGGGCTACAGACCGAGCAAGACGACGGTGATCGCGTTTGCCATCTCGCTGAAGCTGAGCTTGGCGGAGACGGTTCATCTGCTGGAAACGGTGGGTTACGCGTTTTCAAAGAGCAGCAAGTTTGACCTTATCATCTCCTATCTTATATCGCGCAAAGAATACAATGTGTTCAAAATAAACGACATACTTTTCTACTTCGATCAGGAGTTGTTGGGCGTCTGAGACTTAAGTCAGCCACTGCCCGAAATGTCAACCGACAATTGACCAAACCCTTTCGGAATTGTTCTACAATATAAGCGTAAGGTCGAAGGACCAAAAAAATTCAGGAGGAGCAAATATGAAGAAAGGTTTGACGGAATTGGTTTACATTCTGGACAAGAGCGGCTCTATGAGCGGATACGAAGAGGACACGATAGGCGGCTTCAACTCGATGATCGAGGCTCAAAAGCG
>CANQNQ010000025.1 GCA_947625225.1 uncultured Clostridia bacterium
ATAGAGTGGTATACTTCATTATTTTTAAGCATAGCGGGCAAGCCTATTGTGAAAAGAAGTAAAGAAAACGGATCATAAATATGGAAGCATTTGAAAGAAAAATCTGGTTATCTTCGCCTACTATGCACGGCGAGGAATTGGAATACATCAAAAAAGCCTACGAAACCAACTGGATGTCCACAGTGGGCGAAAATATCGACGAGGTTGAACGCCAAATAGCGAAGAAAGTGGGTTGTAATTACGCAGTCGCGCTCTCTTGCGGGACGGCGGCGCTGCATCTGGCGGTCAAACTGGCAGGAGAACGGTTGTACGGTATGCCGAAACCCGGCAAGGGAACCTTGCAGGGACACAAGGTGTTCTGCGCCGATATGACCTTTGACGCCACGGTCAATCCCATTGCCTACGAAAACGGCCAAGCGGTGTTCATCGACGCCGAATACGATACGTGGAATATGGATCCTGCGGCACTTGAAAAAGCGTTTGAGATTTATCCCGATGTGCGGCTGGTCGTGCTGGTGCATCTCTATGGTACACCCGCTAAAATTGATGAAATCAAAGCGGTCTGTGAAAAGCACAACGCCTTGATCATCGAGGACGCCGCCGAATCGCTTGGCGCGACTTACAAGGGTCAGCAGACCGGCATTTTCGGTGACTACAACGCCATCTCTTTCAACGGCAACAAGATCATCACCGGCTCTTCGGGCGGAATGTTCCTGACCGACAGCAAGGCGGACGCCGAAAAAGTCCGCAAGTGGTCCACCCAGAGCCGCGAGAACGCGCCGTGGTACCAGCACGAAGAGATCGGCTACAACTACCGCATGTCAAACGTCATCGCGGGCGTGGTGCGCGGGCAGATTCCCCACCTTGCCGAGCATATCGCACAGAAAAAAGCGATTTATGAAAGATATAAAAAAGGCTTTCAGGATCTGCCGGTTCAGATGAACCCGTACAGCCCCGAAAGCGAGCCGAACTTCTGGCTCTCCTGCCTGCTGATCGACCCCCAAGCCATGTGTAAACAGGTACGCGGCGACAGCGACGCGGCGTATGTAAAAGAGCCGGGCAAAACCTGCCCGACCGAGATCCTCGAAACTCTTGCAAAGTATAACGCCGAGGGCCGCCCGATCTGGAAGCCGATGCACCTTCAGCCGATCTACCGGATGAATCCGTTTATTACGGCAAACGGCAACGGCAGGGCAAAGAGCAACGCCTATATCGCCGGGGAAAAGCCGCTCGACGTCGGCGCGGATATCTTTTCCCGCGGGCTTTGCCTGCCGAGCGACAACAAGATGACGGAGGACGAGCAGGACAAAGTGATCGAAATTGTAAAAAGCTGTTTTGCGTGAGAAAAACAATGGAGAATTTACATAAACCATACGGCCCGTATGAGCGCTTTATCAAGCGTCCGCTGGATTTTACACTGGCGTTTGCCGCACTGATTGTGCTCTCCCCGCTTCTTTTGATATTAACGATTTTCGGTGCGATCGCCATGAAAGGCAACCCTTTCTTCGTGCAGCAGCGCCCGGGCAGGATTGATAAAAAGACCGGGCAGGAGAAGATTTTCCATCTGCTTAAGTTCCGCACCATGACAAGCGCGAAGGACCAAAACGGCAACCTGTTGCCGGACGAAAAGCGGTTAAATAAATACGGCAAACTGTTGCGCACCACCTCGCTTGATGAGTTGCCTGAGCTCATCAATATCCTCAAAGGGGATATTTCTATTGTCGGGCCTCGCCCTTTGCTTGTAGAATATCTGCCACGATACAGCAGTGAACAGAGACATCGCCACGATGTTCGTCCGGGGCTTACCGGGTATGCCCAAGTACACGGCAGGAATGCGATCTCATGGGAAGAAAGATTCAAATTGGACATTGATTACGTCCATCAAATCACATTTTTGAGAGATGTACGAATTCTTTTTGAAACCGTTCGGGTAGTGTTCAGCCATAAGGGAATCAGTTCTGAAACGTCGGTGACCATGGAAGAATTCACAGGCACACAAACCGTAAGCAAGGAGCACATGCGGGTATGAGCGAAAGCCTTATTATCATCGGAGCCGGAGGACACGGTCGCGTTGCGCTAGATATTGCTAAGAAAATCGGCAATTTTCACGAGATTTTGTTCCTTGACGATGCGGAAATCATGGACAAAGGAATTACCGTAGTGGGGAAAGTGAGCGATTATCCACAATATGTAAAATCTCATATCTTTTTTGTGGCAATCGGCAACAACTTCACCAGACGGAAAATTCAGACTGAGCTTCGCGTAAACGGCGCAAAAATTATATCTTTAGTCCACCCAGATGCCGTGATATGTGAGGATGTTCAGATGTCTGACGGCTGTATCGTAATGGCTGGAACGGTAATCAATACAGGTTCCACAATTGGAGATGGTGTCATCATCAACACCGGAAGTACAATCGACCACGACTGTATCATCGGAAATTATGTGCATATTTCGATAGGTGCGCATTTGGCAGGTAGTGTAGAAATAGGCGACTGTACGTTTGTTTGCGCCGGAGTAACGGTGATTAACAATATTCGCATTTGCGAGGAATGCACCATCGGAGCCGGGGCCGTTGTGGTAGACGATATATTAACGAAGGGACTTTATATTGGAATGCCAGCAAAATATAGAGAAAAAAATGAATCATTATGACTATATTGATTTTTACAAATCATTCCGAAGGGTTATATAAATTTCGATGTGAACTTGTTTCTGCAATGCTCGACGCAGGCCATGAGGTACATATTTGCCTACCGAACGGGCTTTTCATCTCCGAACTAACTCAAATGGGATGTATTTTTGAGCCTTGTGAGTTTAATCGGCACGGGATCAATCCTTTTGCTGAGATACAAATGATTCGAGACTACAAAAAAATAATCAAAAGTCTTTCGCCCGATGTAGTGTTGACCTATACCATCAAACCCAACGTCTACGGCGGTATGGCGTGCGCATCGCTTGGCGTACCCTATATAGCCAATATTACCGGACTTGGAACTGCGGTTGAAAACGGTGGAATCCTTCAAAAAATCACCCTCACTTTGTATAAAATCGGACTGCAAAAGGCGCAAAAAGTGTTTTTCCAAAATTCTGCGAATCAGGATTTTATGCTTGAACACAGAATTATAAAAGGAGCATATGACCTCCTCCCCGGCTCCGGGGTAAATTTGGAATGTCACTGCTTTGAAGAATATCCGGAAGATGACGGTACGTTGACGTTTCTTTTTATCGGTCGTTTGATGAAGGACAAGGGCATTGAAGAACTAATAGAAGCTTCAAAAACGATTTGTCAGAGGCATAACCATATAAAATTTATCGCAATAGGCGGCTGCGAAGAAGATTATAAGGAGCGGTTAGAACCCATTAAAGCAAATTGTCCGATACAGTTTTTGGGACCGCAGTCGGACGTGCATGGGTTTATCAAAAATTCTCACGCGGTAATTTTGCCGACCTATCACGAGGGCATGTCAAATGTTTTGCAGGAAGCGGCGGCATCCGGAAGACCGGTTTTGGCGTCGGATATTCCCGGCTGTCGCGAAACTTTTGATGAAGGCGTCAGTGGATTTGGCTTCAAGCCACGCGATGTGGATTCACTATGCGAAGCAATAGAGAAGTTTATTGCGCTTTCGTATGAGAAGAAAGCGGAAATGGGACGCGCCGGACGCGCCAAAATGGAACGAGAGTTCAATCGCGATATTGTGGTGCAGAAATATATGGACGAGATAAACAAAATTGCAAAGGAGCATTAAATATGTCGCTTTATCAGGATATCGTAAATAAAAAAGAGTCGCTGTCGCTTATCGGCCTTGGTTATGTCGGTATGCCAATCGCGGTGGCGTTTGCCAAGAAGGTCAAGGTCATCGGCTACGATCTCAACGAAAAGAAGATCGCACTGTATAAATCGGGCGTCGATCCCACAAACGAAGTGGGAAACGAGGCCATCAAAAATACGACCGTCGAGTTTACTGCTGACGAAACAAGACTTCGCGAAGCAAAATTCCATATCGTCGCCGTGCCCACCCCGGTCTACGACGACCATACCCCCGACCTCACCCCCGTCGAGGGCGCGAGCAGGATCTTGGGACGCAATCTCACCAAAGGTTCCGTCGTCGTGTATGAATCCACCGTCTACCCCGGCGTGACCGAGGACGTCTGCGTGCCAATCCTTGAAAAAGAATCGGGACTCAAATGCGGCGTGGACTTCAAGGTCGGTTATTCGCCTGAACGCATCAATCCCGGGGATAAGGTACATAGACTTGAAACCATCACCAAGATCGTCTCCGGCATGGACGCGGAGAGCCTCGACGAGATTGCAAATGTATATGAGCTGGTCGTTGCCGCCGGCGTGCACCGTGCGCCCTGCATCAAGGTCGCTGAGGCCGCCAAGGTGATTGAGAACAGCCAACGGGACATCAACATCGCGTTCATGAACGAGCTCTCGATCATCTTCAATAAGATCGGTATCGACACCAAGTCGGTGCTCGAAGCCGCGGGCACCAAGTGGAACTTCTTAAAATTCTACCCCGGGCTGGTCGGCGGCCACTGCATAGGCGTCGACCCGTACTATCTTACATACAAGGCGGAAATTCTGGGCTATCACAGTCAAGTGATTCTGGCGGGACGGCGAATCAACGACGACATGGGCAAATACGTCGCCGAAAACTGCGTAAAGTCGTTGATCAAAGCCGAAAAACCGGTCAAAAACGCCAAGGTAGCCATTCTCGGCTTTACCTTCAAGGAAAATTGCCCCGACACCCGCAACTCCAAGGTCTTTGATATCGTCAAAGAACTGCGCGAGTATGGCATCGAGCCACAGATCGCCGACCCGACCGCCGATGCGGCGGAGGCAAAACACCTCTACGGTGTGGAATTTACCGATATGGCAAATATCCGCGATATGGACGCGGTGATCCTCGCCGTGGCGCACGACGCGTTTGCCAAATTCACCATGCAGGACATGGACAAGCTCTATGGCGAGGGACAGAAAATATTGCTGGATATCAAGGGTCTGCTTGACCGCGAGGAGTACGAATCCGCCGACTACCTGTACTGGAGGTTGTAATGGGCTATAAAGATTTGCAATTTCCGAAGGACAGTTTGTTTCTCGTAACAGGCGGGGCGGGATTTATCGGCTCCAATCTGTGCGAGGCGATACTTAACATGGGCTATCACGTCCGCTGTCTGGACGACCTTTCCACCGGCAAACAGGAAAATGTAGATTTGTTCCTCGGAAACCCGAACTATGAGTTTATACGGGGCGATATCAAGGATTACGATACCTGCCTTTCCGCCTGTGAGGGTGTGGACTACGTGCTCAATCAGGCGGCGTGGGGCAGCGTGCCGCGTTCCATTGAGATGCCGCTCTTTTACTGCAAAAATAACATCGACGGCATCTTAAATATGATGGAGGCGGCAAGACAGCAGGGCGTTAAAAAGTTTGTCTATGCGTCCAGTTCGTCCGTATACGGAGACGAGCCCAACCTGCCCAAGACCGAAGGCAGAGAAGGCAACCTCCTCTCCCCCTACGCGCTCACCAAACGATGCGGTGAAGAGTGGGCCAAGCAGTATACCATGCACTACGGACTGGACACCTACGGCCTGCGTTATTTCAACGTATTCGGGCGCAGGCAAAACCCAAACGGCGCATATGCCGCGGTGATCCCGAAGTTTATCAAGCAGTTGCTGAACGACGAGCGCCCGACGATAAACGGCGACGGCAAACAGAGCCGGGATTTCACCTACATTGAAAACGTCATCGAAGCCAACCTCAAGGCGTGTCTTGCGCCGCATGAAGCGGCAGGCCAAGCGTTTAACATCGCCTATGGCGGCAGAGAGTACCTGATCGATATCTACCACACGCTGACAAAGGCGTTGGGCAAGGACATCGAGCCGATCTTCGGCCCCGACCGCAAGGGTGACATCAAGCACTCCAACGCGGACATTTCCAAAGCCCGCACCCTGCTCGGCTACGAACCCGAGTATGACTTTGCCCGCGGGCTGAACGAGGCGATCCAGTGGTATAAGGAGAATTTGTAAATATTTCGGGAGTAGAAAATGCCTAATAGTGAGTATAGACGCATCGACTGTTTGAAGGGGGTGGTTTGATGTGTGGGATTAACGGATTTATTTCCTTTGACCGTTTTTACGATATGGAACAGATGAGAGCGCTTGTTCACGGTATGAACGAGCAAATCATACACAGAGGGCCGGACAGCGAAGGCTTGTATGCCGATGATCGCTGTGCGCTGGGCATGAGACGATTGTCAATTTTAGATATACAGGGCGGGTCTCAGCCGATCTGGAACGAAGCGCGCGATAAAATGATTGTTTTTAACGGGGAACTGTATAATTACCGCTACTTAAAACAAAAGCTCCGGCAACAGGGACATCGTTTTACGACCGAGTCCGATACTGAAGTGGTGTTGCACGGATTTGAAAAATATGGCACAGATTTTTTGAAACAGATGGAAGGAATGTTTGCCTTTGCCATCTATGACACAAAAAAAGCGACATGGACGCTTGCGCGAGATCGTATCGGAGAAAAGCCGTTGTATTATTACGCATCCGATCGGATGTTTTTATTTGGTTCCGAATTAAAAAGCCTATTGCATACGGGGTTGGTTCCAAAAGAAATAGACAGCCGGGCGATGTCCGTTTATTTTCAACTGACATATATTCCCGCGCCAAGTTCTATTATACAAAATGTGCGCAAGTTGCCGCCCGCGACGGTTATGACAATTGACGCGCAGGGGAATACCGGAACGGAAACATATTGGTCGCTTTCTCCGGTTTCTCTCGGCGGTTGCGACGATTATGAGACGTGCAAAAAACGGTTGCGGGATGCCCTGTTCCGGTCGGTCGAGCAACGAATGATAAGCGATGTTCCGCTGGGAGCCTTTTTAAGCGGCGGATTTGATTCCACAATTATTGTCGGAATCATGGCACAGCTTTCCAACGTCCCGGTAAATACTTTTAATATCGCATTTCAGGAAAAAGAACTTGACGAAAGCTATTTAGCTCAGTTGACTGCGGATAAGCATAAAACCAATCACCATATTCTCACATTGAATTGGCAGGAAACGCTTGCCGATTTAGATCAACTTATTGCAAATATAGACGAACCGTTTGCCGATTCTTCTCTGATTGCCACCTATGCGGTTTCCAAGTTGGCTAAGGAATTTGCGACCGTTGTGTTAACTGGGGATGCGGGCGATGAATTGTTTGCCGGGTATAATAAATATTTAATTTCCTATTATGGGAAGGTTTACAGAAAAATACCGAAAATCATCCGCAAAGGAATCATTGAGCCGATCTCTCATAAAATGCCATCGTCCAGTTCATTGACAAGACAGGTACGCAAGGTAATACAAAACGCGGATTTAGATTTGTTTGAGCAGCGGAAACGCTTGATGAGTTTGGGGTTCAAAGAGGAGGAACTACATCAGCTTATTCTTGACGGCCAGATTGATTCTATGGCGTTTATCCGACAGGATTACGAGAGGTTTCCTCAATGGGATGAGCAGACACGCACCCAGTATGTTGATTTAATGACCGTATTGGAAGGCGATATGCTGGCCAAAGTAGACAGAGCCAGTATGCTGGCCTCGGTGGAAACCCGTGTTCCAATGCTTGATACGCAGGTGGTTGAACTCGCGTTCCAGCTTCCGACGGAATACAAAATAAACAAGACTGCCCGCAAGCGTATTTTGAAAGACGCATTTCGGGATCTGATCCCAGAAGAACTGTTTCATACGCCGAAGCATGGGTTCGGTGTTCCGATAGGGAAATGGCTTGAAACAGAATTAAAAAACAAATTATATTTTTATGCCGATGAGGAATTTTTGAAGCAACAGGGATTGTTTTCTGCGGAATATATTCATCGAATTATAGAAAATCATATGTCTCATCTTGAAGACCGATACAGTGAATTGTGGACATTTTATGTGTTTCAGAATTGGTATGAACGCATGATAATGTCGTGAGAACAAATGATTTTCCGCATGAATATTGATAAATGAAACGAGAGCGAGCGAATAAGATAAATGAACAAACAAATGGATGTTTCGACAACGACCGGGCGAAAATTTGGATTTGAATTTAAGGATTGGATACTCATACTGGGAGTGGTGCTTTCCACAATGACGGGTCTGCGTATTTGGAAGGTAGGCCCCGGCGAAGTGCTTTGTTTGATTTGGTGCATGCTAAACTATCGCTCGCTTTTCAGGATACGAGCCGGGAATCGCTTCCTGCGCTTTTGGTCATTCTTTTTGTTAATCTCTTTTTTAGGTTACTGCTGGGGAATGATGTTTTACCCCGCAGAAACGGACCCGTTTGGCATGTTGACCTGGGTGTATTTTGCGGTCATATCCCTTACAACTGTGTCTGAGTTGTGCAAAAGAGATGTGGATTATTTGATGCATATGCTGGGCGCCACCTGTATCCTAAGTGCTTTTTGGTATATGTTCTTGTATATATACAGCATGAACGTTTCCTCCACCTTTTTGGAAGCAAAATTGTGGCTTGGTGGA
>CANQNQ010000026.1 GCA_947625225.1 uncultured Clostridia bacterium
TTCTTCACGTCATGTACAAAAAGTACATTAGGCGTTCGAAAACGGACGTTTCCTTGTTCTTCATCTGTCCGGAGCGGTTTAATTGTAAGGATAGATATTTTCATTGAGGAAAAAATCGGGGACGGAGCAAAAATGTTACATTTGCCTTTGTCAAATCTAACATTTCAAGCGGTGTTCCTCCGTCTCCGAATCAGTTAACGCGCGCCTGAATTATTATAAGGATAAATCTGATATTTATTTTCTAATAGCCCACCATCTCCCTCTCCAAACTATTTCCAGTTCAACTGTATTTTGTGTTTCTTGACTTAAATCGTGCGATGATGTATCCTATATCCATGAGCATTTTTGACGGCAAACTTACCATCGAGGTCGCGGCGGCAAGCGGGATTGAGGCGGTCACCAAGCGCGAACTTGTGCGTTTGGGATATCAGCCCGGCGGCGCAGTGGGCGGCAGGATACCTTTTGAGGGCACATATTCTGACGTGCTGCGCGCAAATATGTTTTTGCGTACCGCCGAGCGCGTGCGCGTCGTGCTGGGCAAGTTTTGCGCGGTAACTTTTGACGAACTGTTTGACGGCGTTGCCGCCATGCGTTGGCAGGACATCCTGCCCGCGGACGCAAAGGTGATCGTCAACGCGAAGTCCAGAAACAGCCGCCTCTTTGCGCTGAGCAGCATTCAATCCATCGTCAAAAAGGCGATAGTCACGTCTATGTTGCGCACATGCGCGAGTTTTGACGAGAGCGGCGCGCTGTATTCGGTTGAGGCGTCTATCCTTTCGGACGAAGTTACGCTCACGCTTGACACGACGGGCGAGGGGCTGCACAAGCGCGGCTACAGGACGTATCTGGGCGACGCGCCCATACGCGAGACGCTTGCCGCGGCAATGCTTCAGCTGTCCGTTTGGGAGCCGTCGCGCGCGTTTATCGATCCCTTCTGCGGGTCGGGGACCATCCCCATCGAGGCGGCTTTGATGGGGCTGAACATAGCGCCGGGGATACTGCGCTCGTTTGCGTGCGAGAAGTTTGAAAACGCGCCGAATTTGCGACCTGTATTGCAAAATGAGGCGGATGAGTTGATAAAAAGAGACGTTAAACTGCACATAAGCGGATTTGACATAGATCCCGATGCCGTCAAGCTGGCGCTCAAACACGCGCAGCGAGCGGGCGTCAGGGACAGCATACACCTGCAGGTGGGGGACATGCGCGCGCTGTCGTCAAGATTTTCGCACGGCGTGATAGTCACCAATCCGCCCTACGGCGAGAGGCTGATGGAGGAGGCGGAGCTGAGGGCGCTGTACGCGGACTTCGGCAGGGTATGCGCCGCGCTGGACGAGTGGTGCGTGTACGCCATCACGTCCTACAAGGCGTTTGAAAAGTATTTCGGGCGAAGGGCGGACAGAGTGCGCAAGCTGTACAACAGCGAGCTGGAGTGCCGCTTTTACAGCTTTATGGCGCCTCCGCCAAAAAAAGATAGGAGTAAAGTATGAGAGCGGTCATTCAACGCACATTTAAGTCCAGACTGTATGTGGACGGGCAACTTATAAGCGAGATCCCAAGCGGGCTCACGGTTTTCCTCGCCATTGCCAAGGGCGACACGGAGGAGCAGGCGGACTACTTTGCGCGCAAGCTAAGCAATCTGCGCGTGTTCAGGGACGAGAACGGCAAGATGAACCTGTCCATAAAGCAGGCGGGCGGGGAGATATTGCTGGTGTCCCAATTTTCGCTGGCGGGCACGTTGGGCAGGGGGACGGGCAACCGCCCCGACTTTGGCAATGCGGAGCTTCCCGACCGCGCAAAGGAGCTGTACGAGCGCGTCACGCAAAAGGTGCGCGAGGAGGGCATAACCGTCAAAAACGGCGTGTTCGGCGCGCATATGTATATAGAGCAGCAACAGGATGGGCCGCTGTCGTTTGTGTTCGAGTGCTGATATGTATCGTATTTTGTTTGTGTGTCTTGGCAACATCTGCCGCTCGCCCATGGCGGAGTGTGTCATGGCGGATATGATCAAAAAGTGCGGCTTGAGCGGCAAAATCGAGGTGGCTTCCGCGGCGACTTCCTCCGAGGAGGAGGGCAACTCCATATACCCTCCGGCGCAGCGCAAGCTCAGGGCGATGGGCGTGCCCGTGCTCAATCACACCGCGACAAGACTAAGGCGCGCGGACTACGCCGAATACGACCTCATCCTCGGCATGGAGGGGGGCAACGTCCAAAACATATTGCGCATAGTGGGCGGGGACTGCGAAGGCAAAGTGAAGCGATTGCTAGACTTTTCCGACAACCCGCGCGACATCGCCGACCCGTGGTGGACGGGCGATTTTGACAGGGCATACGAGGATATCCGAGAGGGATGCGAGCGCCTGATCGACTATCTTTTGTCCGTAAAAGCGCTGTGACCGTCGACAAATATGTGGCGACAGGCGACAAAAAACGCGAGTGATCCCAACATTTTTGTTAAAAAATGTTTTAATTATGATTTTTTTTGCACAAAAACGCTTGCAATCTTACAAATGTATATTATAATTACAAAAAGAAAGTATGGGGAAATCTGCTTTTGGGTATATTGTCCCATAATTCTGTCTCAGGTCTGCTTTTTGGCTTGGGACGTCAAGCAGTTTTCTACGCATTTCGCGCAAATTTCCCCATTGTCAAAGGTATACTAAAACTATAGGTTTATATGGAGGAATTATGCTTAAACTAGTTGATGTATGCAAGGACTACAAGGTCGGGCAGGAAAGCGTGCCCGCGCTGAAGCATGTGTCCATCGAGTTCAGAAGCAACGAATTTGTAGCCATTCTCGGTCCCAGCGGCTGCGGCAAGACCACTTTGCTTAATATAATCGGCGGCCTTGACAGGTACACGTCGGGCGATATCCAGATCGAGGGCATTTCCACCAAGGAATACACCGACGGCGATTGGGACACTTACCGCAACTGCCGCATAGGTTTCGTATTTCAATCCTACAACCTCATCCCCCACATGAATATATTGAAAAACGTTTCGCTCAGCCTCACGCTGGCGGGCGTCGGCAAGGAGGAGCGCAACAAGCGCGCGCTTGAGGCGTTGGCAAAGGTGGGGCTTGACAAACAGGCGCGCAAGCGTCCCTCGCAACTCAGCGGCGGACAGATGCAACGCGTCGCCATTGCTCGCGCGCTGGTCAACAATCCCGACATAATCCTCGCGGACGAGCCTACGGGCGCGTTGGACAGCGAGTCGGGCATACAGGTCATGGACCTTCTCAAGGAAGTTGCGGCGGACAGGCTGGTCATCATGGTCACGCACAATCCGCAACTTGCCGAGCAGTACAGCACGCGTATCGTCAACCTCAAGGACGGCGAGATAGAGGCGGACAGCATGCCCTATCTCACGGACGAAAAAGTGGTGGGCGACCCGCTTGTCCATGCGGAGAAACACACCGACGACGTGCTGGTCAAAGCGGAGAAAAACGAACTTGTAGTGTCAGAAAGACCGCCTAAAACCTCAATTCGGTCAAGAAGGGGCAAGTCAAGGAATAAGGCTGTTGCCAACAGATCCGCGATGAAACTCAGCACCGCCATCGGCCTTAGCTGGAACAACCTCATCTCCAAGAAGGGAAGGACTTTGCTGACGTCGATCGCGGGCAGCATAGGCATCATAGGCATTATATTGGTGTTGGCGCTGTCCAACGGCGCAAGCATGTACATCGATTCGCTTGAGGAAAGCGCGCTGTCCAATTATCCCATTTCCGTCAATCAGAACAGCTTGGGCATCATGGACATAGTCAGCGAGATGATGACGTCCATGACTTCCGACGACGGCAAGGTGGACGACGAGGTCATCAAGGTGCAGGAGGTGCTTGGCAATCTGACAGAGAAGCTGGTTGCGATTTTGTCGGATTCCAAAAACGATTTGCACAGTTTCAAACAATATGTGGACGAATACTTTGACGACAGTCTGGCTTCCGTAAAATACAACTACGGCACCACGTTCAACTGTTATGTGGAGGATAGAGGCACGTCGGAGGCGGCAAAAGACAGGTATATGAAGATAAATCCGTATACCGAAACCATGCAAACCGTTCTTAATCAGGTTCTCGATATGCCGTTTATAGGCGAGATGCTCAAAAATTGGAGTATTCCTATCGGCGGGCAGAGCCTCAATTTTACGGACGCAATAGGCTACTTGACGAGCATGCTGGGTTCCGCCTGGAGCGAGATATCCTCCAATACGGATATGCTCAAGAGCCAATATGAGCTTGTGGGCAGCCGCTCGCGTTGGCCGCAGAGCGAGGACGAGATAGTCATCGTCGTCGACCAAAACAACCGCATAATGGACTTCCAGCTGTTTATGTTGGGTCTGCAATCGCAGGATGAGGTCATCTCCGCGATCGCCAACGGCGACGAGTTTTCCGCAAAGGAATATGAAGTTGACGAGTTGCTCAACCTCGAATATAAGGTGATGAACAACGTTGACTATCTTGACAAGGATCCCGCAAGCGGCGATTGGATAATGCACCCGCGCACGGAGCAGAGCAAGGAGTACGTGGATTCGCACTGCATAAAGTTCAGAGACGGCAGCGACCACCTCAGAGTGAGCGCAGTCGTAAGACCCAAGCCGGGCGCTGTGGCGTCCTCGATATCGGGCATAATCGGATATACGCCCGCGCTTACCAACTATCTCCTCGGCGAGGCGGAAAGCCATGAGGCTATCATCGAGATCAACAACCGCTTCGAGCAGGCTGTCGAGGCAGGTCAAGCCGGATATGAAAGCCCCATCACCTATTATTCCAAGCCCGAGGGAGTCCCCAAGACCGACAGCGAGCTTGGATTGGACGTCATGGCGGGCGATGTGATAGAATTCGCCGACGACAGCCAACAGATCTCTCACGAGAGCAACCACTTCGCGCTGCTCAGGCAACTCGGCTTTGCAGATATAGAATATCCGCAATCCATCGAGTTCTATTGCTCGTCCTTTGAGACCAAACACGCCGTTGAAGACTTCATCGCGGAGTACAACGATTTAGACCCCTCCAAGCAGATAACCTACAGCGACTCGCTCGGCTCGATGATGACGTTTATCGACACCATGGCGGAGACCATCACGGGCGTGCTGGTGGCGTTTGCCGCAATATCGCTGGTGGTGTCCACCATCATGATCGCCATCATAATCTACACATCCGTGCTTGAACGCCGCAAGGAGATCGGCGTGCTGCGCTCCATCGGCGCCCGCAAGAAGGATATATCCCGCGTGTTCATCGCCGAGTCCGCTATCCTTGGCGGCTATTCCGGCGTGATCGGCGTCATCGTCAGCATCTTGATATCCATGCTCGGCAGCTTCATCCTCAACATAGTGTTCCACATTTCCGGGCTTATGACCGTCACCTGGTGGCATTGTCTGCTCATGCTGTTCATCAGCGTCGGCCTCAGCATTCTGGCAGGATTTATTCCGTCGAGGATTGCGGCGAATAAGGATCCGGCGATTGCTCTCCGCAGCGAGTAAAACTGCGTGAAACAGCGAAATACTGCGTCAGGGGCACCCGCTCCGACGACCGTGTACAACAAGTACACTGGGTCGCCTTAGCGGGTACCCCTTTCTTGTCTTTCATCTGTTTCACGCAGTTTTACGAGCTTGCACACTGGGCGGCTCGGCAAACCCCTCTTTCGCGCTATGCATCTAAACCATACAGTTTTACGAGCTTAAAGATTGGGATAAATAATCGGGGTCCCCAACAAAATAAGAAAATTGATGAGTTGACGAAAGCAAGTGGTAAAATAAAAGGTGCCTATTATCGTGGTCTCTAAGCAAATGAGCTTACGAATTTGTTGGGGTAAAGCAGGAAAGCTGTCTGCAAGCAAACGTGCGCAGCAGACTGAGGGGATTGCATTTTTCATATCCCGCCTTTCCTCCGCCCGACCGCCCACCCCAATAGGGTTAAATTTTATATGTAGGGGAGTTTTTTATATACATGTTTGCATTTTTACCCTCAATTATCATCTGTATTGGATTTTTCGATGGTGATGTTGTGGATGGATCTTGCCAGGTGGCGGGCGGCGCGATTTTCTCTGCTGCGCTCCAAAAACGCCAAATTCACGCCCTCCCAGACAAACAGTGTGCCGCTGATGTTGATTATGTCAAACCACAGCTCATGCGCGTGCAGCAGATAGCTCAGCGCCAGCATCACAGCGCCCACGCCTATGAGGCAGCAGCCGCCCGTCAGTTTGCCTGTGTTGACCTTTACGGTGCGGTAGGCGGTGAGGTATACGTTTTGCTTGATTATGCGCTCGCATTCCTCCTGCGTGTAGTCGCCGAAGTCCTTTATGATTATGTGCAGATCCAGCTTGAATTTGTGGGGGAGCAGTTCCACCGCCTCGCGGATGTCGGACAGGAGCTTGTCGTTGAGCTTCTCGATGTGGCCGTCGCCGAAGTTGGGATTTATCAGCTCGGCAAACGTGTCATAGACCAGCTTAAGCGTGGCTATGTTGTCCGTAATGGAAAAGTAGTTTTGCAAAATTTCCAATTCATTTTCTTTTATCATATTTCACCTCGTAAATTGCTTGCCGCCCGCGTTATAGCCGCGCCGTAAATGCCGAGCAAAATCAAAAAGCAGGGCAGGCGTATCTGTTGCATACATTATATCATATACGCGCAAATTTTCAACCTCATCTCAACAAAATGGCAAGTTTACGCGCGTTTCTGCGCAACGCAAAAACCGCATTGCTTTATTTGGTAAAAAAAATCCACCCGCGTTTGCGGGTGGACGAGATATTGCTTTAAGCTATCACAGCTTGTACTGTTCCTCCTGGCCGATGTTTTCGACGCGGATGGTGTATTGCTCGTTCTTTACAAGGTCGCCGCTTGTGTTTTTGGTAATGGTGCCGAAGTAGAGAGACTCGATATCGCCGCTCTCGGAGAGGAAGATATACATATCCGTTGCGTAAGACTCATCTTCAAACCAGCCGAATACTTCGGAGTCGACATAGGTGTAAACTTAAAGTAGTGAATGCAAATATAAGTAGGGATATGCATATTGAAAACATTCATAAAATGCAAAACAAGATTTCGGAAGGCATTTGCCCAAGATGCGGCGGCAAACTGGTGATGCGCAACGGCAGCTACGGCCAATTCTATGGTTGTTCAAATTATCCTAAATGTAAATTTACCAAACCCATCAAATAAAAAAGAAAGCCTATCTTGAAAAAGTTCAAGATAGGCTTGCCTTGGTACACCCTCAGGGACTCGCTCCGCTGGACTACAACCCTATCCCCGTAACGCTATGTTTTAGCCATATTCATCTCGCTTCGCTCTTCGTTGTCTGTGCTCAATTACCCCATAAAATTCGTACGTTCATTTGATGGGGACCCGCTCACGCCGGCCGCTAAAAAGTGTTCATCGAACATTTTTCTTTACGCGGCGTTCGAGTCCCTAATCAATAAAAAAATGCAATCCATCTCGGTTCAAGATAGATTGCATTTGGTACACCCTCAGGGACTCGAACCCTGGACCCACTGATTAAGAGTCAGTTGCTCTACCAACTGAGCTAAGGATGCGTTTGGAGCGGGAGACGGGACTCGGACCCGCGACTTTCACCTTGGCAAGGTGACACTCTACCACTGAGTCACTCCCGCGAGCAAAGCCTACTATAGCAAATTTGCGGGAAAAATGCAACAGTTTTAACACAAATTTTTCAAAAATGCCTTCCGCGGCGCAAAATGAGCGGCGGGTGCGCAAAAATTTCTTTACATAAAGGCGGTTTTGATATATAATAACAATACTTTTTGCGGATATGGTGGAATTGGCAGACACGCAGGATTTAGGTTCCTGTGAGCAATCGTAAGGGTTCAAATCCCTTTATCCGCACCACTCCCAACCTATCTTGAACCACTTAAATAGTTGGATAGGTTGGGACTTTTTATTTTGACATAGACAAGGCATTTTATGCCGCGAAAGGCTCTTGTACGGGAGAAAGGAGCGTTGTAGGCTTCTTGCCAAAAGGCAATACAAAAAGCCCCGCAGGGCTTGCGTGTTGGCTCTCACAGCCTTTCAACAACGCTCCTGCGAGGCTCCCGTCAAGAGTAACGTGGAATAAATTGCCTTGTCGCATTATAGCTTCAATATAACAACCGTTTTGAATTGTCCTATCTTGTATATTTTTCTGCATATTAAAAAGCCCTGATTCTCGTCAGGGCTTGTTCT
>CANQNQ010000027.1 GCA_947625225.1 uncultured Clostridia bacterium
CGGGCTACAAGTCCTGTCGGGTGTACCATTCGACGGCGTCCATCGTTAGATGGGCGCCTTTCTCATCCCCCAACAGGTCAGTACAACTCGCTGACGCTCTGCTATTACGCCCTGCGGGCTACAAGTCCTGTCGGGTGTACCATTCGACGGCGTCCATCGTTAGATGGGCGCCTTTCTCATCCCCCAACAGGTCAGTACAACTCGCTGACGCTCTGCTATTACGCCCTGCGGGCTACAAGTCCTGTCAGGTGTACCAAAGTCTTCGCAATTGCGAGGGCTTTTTGCGCCGAATGAAAATTTCGCTTTGCTCAATTTTGCGCAAACGTTGTGCAGATTCGCCACTTGATTTATCGTCTTTAATATACAAATATCCCACCTCATATGCACAATTGATGGTGCGCATGCAAAAATGAGGTATCAAAAAGCCGCTCGTTTGAGCGGCTTTTGAAACAAATAGCGATAAATACCAAAACGGTTATCTCTTTGAGAACTGAGGTGCCTTGCGCGCTTTGTGAAGTCCGTACTTCTTGCGCTCCTTGGCTCTGGGGTCGCGGGTGAGGTAACCTTCCTTCTTGAGGATGGCGCGGTATGCCTCGCTGTCTGCCACGCACAGCGCTCTTGCGATGCCGTGACGGATGGCGCCCGCCTGTCCCGTATAGCCGCCGCCGCGGACGTTGACGAACACGTCGAACTTGTCCTTGGTGCCGGTTGCGACGAGGGGCTGATTGACGATCAGCTTCATCGTGTCGAGGGGGAAGTACTCCTCAAGGCTGCGTTTGTTGATGACGATATTGCCCTCACCTGCAACAAGGCGCACTCTTGCGATTGCGGTTTTTCTTCTGCCGGTGCCGAGATATTGAACTTTCTTGGTCTTTTTGGTAGCCATAATTCACCTCTTAGTTGAGCTTCAGCTCCGCGGGCTGCTGACCGTCGTGGTTGTGTTCGCTGCCGACGTAAACGCGGAGTTTTTTGAGCATCTTTGCGCCGAGGCTGTTTTTGGGAAGCATCCCCTTGACCGCCTTGTAAACTGCAAAGTCGGGCTTTTCGGCCATGAGCTTTTTGTACTGGATCTCCTTGAGACCGCCGATGTAGCCGGTGTGATAGCGATAGTATTTGTCCTCCAGCTTGTTGCCGGTGAGGATCACCTTTTCGCAGTTGATTATTATAACATGGTCGCCGCAGTCGACGTTGGGCGTATACTCGGGCTTATTTTTGCCCTTGAGTATAGCTGCAACCTGGGAAGCGAGACGGCCGAGCACCATATCGGTGGCGTCGACGACGTACCATTTGCTTTCCACTTCGCCGGGCTTTGCCATATAAGACTTATTGTTTTTTGCCATTGATGACAAGTCCTTAGCCATATCTGCAAACCTCCAATTTTGTTTCCGCGACGGTTGAGGCTTGGATAAAAGGGGCTAGTTTCCTCCTCACAACACCCATATCGGAAAATTATGCTTGAATATAATATAAAATATATCGATATAAGTCAAGCAATTTTAACAATTTTTTTATTGTCTATTTTCAAAGGGCTGCGCGCGGCAGCCCTTTTTGAGACCTTTTGTTTGCTCTTTCCCCTGCTCAGTGCTTGGTGATGGTGAAGATTATGGGCTTGGTGTCCATATCCACCACCTGCGCGGACAGACCTACGCCGATGTTGATGGTGCCGCCTACAACGTTCACCTTTATCCTCTTTGTCTTGCAGTTGACGCTTGGCGAGATGCTCAAAAGATAGTGTTTGCCGTCTCCGTGCATCGTCAGCTTCAGGCCGCCCTGCTCGTCAAACATGGTGTACTCGTTCTCGCCGGGATAGACCTTGATCTCCAGCTCGTCAAAATCCATGGAGTTGCCCTTGCGCTCCGCAAGCATGGGAATTATGCCGCCGCTCTTGACAAACACGGGGTACTCGCTCAACTTGCACTTGAGGTCGTATTCCTTGCCGCCTTCGAAGCGCTCGCCGGTGAAGAAGTCGGTCCATTCGCCCTCGGGCAGCCACACGCGGATATCCGTCACGCCGTTCTTGCCGGGCTGTGTGACGGGCGCGACAAGCATCTGCTCGCCAAAGTAATATTGATTGCGGTATTCGCCGGAGCGCGACCTCATATCGCCGTCATAGTAGTACATGGGCGAGATGAGAGGTATGCAATCCTTTGCGGTGCGCACGTTTGCGGTATACAGATAGGGCAACAGCCTGTGGCGCAGCCTCAGATAGTCCTCCGCCAACTCCTCCACTTCTGGATACAGCCAAGGCTCCTTGCTTCTGCCCATATTGTTGGAATGCAGTCTGTTTATTGGCGAGAACACGCCGAATTGCAGCCATCTGAGATACAGCTCGTTGTCGCCATGTCCCGCAAGGTGTCCGCCGATGTCGTGCGACCACCAGGTATAGCCCGCGTTGGAGGCAAGCGAAGTGAAATAGGGCTGGAAGTCCAGACTCTTCCAATTCACCACCGTGTCGCCCGAAAATCCCAGCGGGTATCTGTGGGAGCCAAGCCCCGCATACCTCGACAGTATAACGCCGTTTTTGCCGTCGCGGCAGTTGTCGAGGAAGTGATAGTGGTTCAGCAGCCACAGCGGGTCCAGACCCTTTATCTTGGACTTGGAGCCTTGCTGCCAATCCACCCACCAGAAGTCCACGCCGTCCGCCTCATATGGGTGATGCAGTATATCGAAATACGCGTTGAGGAATTGCGGATTTGTCAGATCGAACTTGACCGTCTTTTTGGAGGCGGGGTCTATGCCGCACGCCTTTGCCATATCGGGATATTGCTGTTCGAAATACCTCACGCCGTCGCGGGGATGCAGGTTGAGCGTGACCGCCAATCCCCTGTTTTTGAGGTTTGCCAAAAACGCCTTGTAGTCGGGGAACAACGATTTTTCAAAGGTATAACCCGTCCAACCGCGTCCCTGTATGGAGTGGAACTCCGCAAACAGAGGCACCTTCTTTACGATGTGCCAATCCATGTCCACCGTGGCGACAGTGAGAGGGATGTTTTTGCTCTCGAACTTGTCCATCAGCTCCAGATACTCCTTGTCGCTGTAGGCATGGTAGCGGCTCCACCAGTTGGACAGCACGTACTTGGGCAGCACGGGGGTGTGCCCCGTGAGGGAGTAAAACTCCTTGAGACCGCCGAGATAGTCGCTGCCAAACGCCAATATATACTTGTCCACGGTGCCCTTGCGACGAGCGCAGACGGTGCCGTCCTCGTTGATAAGCACGGACTTGCTGTCGTCTATCTCCGTCACGCCGTTGGCGGCAAATATGCCCTTGCGGATGTGGCCTCTGCCGAAGTGATCCTTCTTTTCCTTCTTGCCGCGCCAATCCCCGAGATTGCCCGACGTGCCGTCAAGCGTCCTTGCGGTGCCGCCAAGATTAAGCTCGTTTTTGGGAGTGACCGTCTCGGAGCCGCCCGCAAATTCCACGGCGACTTCCAGCGTCTTGGGATCTATGCTGAAACCGCACTGGAGCGTCAAAACAATGGGTTTATCTCCCATTTTTACATATCTGAAGTTTGGTTTTGCAAAATCACGGCACACTACCATCTGCGTGCGCTTGTCAGTGAATTCGCCCTTTTCGATGCGGATGATCCTGTCGCTTATGACGCTTATGCGCAGATTGCTGTCAACTATCTGCGCCTCGGGCGCGCAAGGCGCAAGAGGCACGGAAAATCTGTTTGACGTATTTGACATAACAAGTCCCCTTATACAAATTTAGTACATATATTTTACCACAGCATACGGCGCTTGTCAATATCGGGTTTTTGCGCCCGACGCGCATTTCGTCTCGCCCTCGCCGCCCGTTTTACGCCCGCTATCCAAAGCCGAACAAAAAGGAAAATTGCGCATATGACTCCCGCTTTCCTTAGAAAAATTTTATTTTTGATTTTTTATGGACATATCGCGCTTTAGCCTGTATAATGATTAAGCAACGCTCTAACAAAAAAATATTTTGCTTCGGAGATCTTATGAAAGAAAAATTTGTCAAGGCGGTCAACGGCTTCACGTCCTTCGTTCAATCGGATTGGATGCTGGGCGTGGACGCGGCGCTGGTCATGCTGGGCTGGGGACTTAAACTGTGGGTATGGTTCTTGCCCGTGCTCATTTTGATCAACACGTTGCCGCTGTTTTTTGCCAAGGGAACAAGGCATCTGCTTCCCGTACTTATGATGTTTTCGCTTATAATCAGCGATTCCCGCCATCAACTCAACGACTTTGCGCCCCTTTTGGCGCTGGTCGCGCTGCTGTTTGTTGGGATGATATTCAATGTCATCCGCTTCAAGCCCTCATTTGCTCCTCTAAAACCCAGCAATATCAAGGGTTTTCACTGCGCGCTTATAGCGCTGATAGTGCCCTTCGCGCTGGGCGGCGTAGGCTCCCCGTCCGAGCATCCGCTGGCGGTGGTCGCGGCGCTTGCGCTGATACTGCTGTGCGGCGTGGGATACAGCTACCTCACCGTCACCAATGCCGACAGCGAGCAGAAAAAGGAATTGCCCGAATATATGCTCAAGACGCTGGTGCTTATGGGCGTCATAATATTTATGCAGCTGGTCATCTACTACGGCACGCTGGGCAACGCGGAGCAGATAAGGGCCGCCATCCTCGCCAAAAATATCCAATTGGGCTGGGCGGGCCCCAACAATGTGGCGCCTACGCTTTCAATGTGCATACCCGCCACGCTGTACTTCTGCATCAAAAAGTCAAAAATATCGCCGCTATTCACGCTACTTGCGGTCGCCGAATACGCGCTGCTGTTCACAACGGGCTGCCGCGGCGCGATACTGTTCACCACCATCGCCCTTCCCGTCTGCATACTGTATGTGATGGCAAAGACGGAAAACAAGCTGGCGTTTGGCGTCACCCTGTCGCTGTGCATAGCCGTCGGAGCGGTGCTGATAGCCTACTTCGGCAACAGCGTGGCCGCGCTTCTGGACACCATCCTCAAGAAGGGCCTCAACAGCTCGGGCAGGATAGAACACCTCTATCCCGAGGCGCTGGAGGCCTTCAAGAAGTGGCCCGTGTTCGGCGCAGGCTGGGACTACAAGCTCGGCGAGCTGGCGGGCGACTCCTATTCGCCGTATTGGTATCACAGCACCGCCCTGCAGATCATCGCCAACATGGGCATAGTGGGCGCGATAACCTTTGTGTTCTTCTACTTCTGGAGATACCGCACCTTCATCGCCATGCGCAAGGATTCCGCGGCGTTGGCGCTGATGGTCGGACTTGGGCTGTTTGACGCATACGGAATGGTGGACACCAATTTCTTCGGCCCCACTTTCTTCATAATGCTGCTGGGCATGACGCTGGTGGTGGAGGTCAATATCCCCGAGGACAAGTGCCGCGCGTTTGCCGGTCGCGATCCCTTCAAGGCGGTGATCGCCGCATGCAAGCGCACAGTCATCTCCATAAAGACGCGTTCGGCACGCAAGCACGCCGGCGTGGTGGGCTACTCCCGCTCGGCGGACGAAAGCGCAGTCCCCGCCGCACCCGCACATGCTCCCGAAAATAAGGCCGCCGCTATGCCCGAAACAAGCGAGCATACCGCTCCCGACGAGAGGGCCGAAGAGGCCGAAACGACGGACGACGCTCCCTCCGACGACTAAAACGCATACATATATGCAAATTTAGCTCAAAATTTTGACCTGTATTGAGTTTTTCGCCTTCCGTACAAGCTGCGGAAGGCTTTTTTGTTGTAACTGAATCTCCATGAATTTTTGCATTTTTCGCGCTTTATACGCATATATTTTCACTTGCAGTCCCCACTTCATATACTGTAATGCGGAGGAATTTATGTGCGGAATAGTTGGATACACGGGCTTCGGAAACGCCCGCGACATAGTGCTGGACGGGCTGAAAACCTTGGAATATCGCGGCTATGACAGCGCGGGAGTCGCGCTTGGCGGAGACTATATAGCGGTCTACAAGACGGCAGGCAGCGTGGACGCCCTGAATATCCCCGACTGCGCGGCGCACATAGCCATAGGGCACACGCGCTGGGCGACCCACGGCAGTCCCACGCAAAAAAACGCCCATCCCCACCTGTCCTTTGACGGCAGCGTCGCGGTGGTGCACAACGGCGTGATAGAAAATTGCGAACAACTAAAAGCGGAGCTTGTTGCCAAAGGCATAAAATTTGCATCCGACACGGACAGCGAAATTATCGCGCATATGCTTGCGCTGGAGGGCGGAGATATGCGCGCGGCCGTGGAAAAGGTGGCGGGGCGCATTGTCGGCGCCGCCACGCTGCTTGCCCTACGCAAAGGAGACGACAGAATATATATGCTGCGCAAGGGCGCCTCGCTTGCGGTAGGCGTGGGCGAAGGCGAATGTTTTGTGGCGAGCGACACGCTTGCGCTTGGCAAATACGTGCGCTCCGCATACATACTCAGCGACGGCGAATGCGCCGTAATTTCTCCGATCACTGCGTCATTTTTTAAGGATGGGGTGAAAATTTTCAAAACTCCTACTGAGATAAAACGCACTCCCCCGACGCCCTGCGCCTGCCACATGCGCTCGGAGATAGACGAGATCCCGACCGCGCTTAAACGCACCTTTTTGAGCGTGCTTGACAGCGTGGACGAAACGCTTTTGAGCGACGTGCGCAATGCAAAGCGCATATTCTTTGTGGGATGCGGCACCGCCTACCATGCGGGACTGTACGGCAAATTGCTGCTTGAAAAGCTGCTGAATGTCCCCTGCGAGGCAACTCTTGCCAGCGAATTTGACGGCGTGCGCTTGCATGGAGAGAACAATTACGCAATTTTTATAACTCAAAGCGGCGAGACCGCCGACACTTTGCAAGCGCTCGACCGCTGCAAACGGCACGGCATACCCACGCTTGCCATTACCAACGTGGGCGGCAGCTCCATAACCTTTGCCGCAGACAGAACGCTGCTGCTGGAGGCGGGCGCGGAAGTAGCCGTTGCGGCGACAAAGTCCTACAACTGCCAGCTTTTAGCCATATATATGCTGGCAAAAATGGCAAATGGGGTGGGTTTTTTCGCAAATTTGCCCGACGAATTGCACTCCGCAATACAAGACGTATACGGGGCAGATCTGTACGAGGAGCGCATACGCACGTCCAACCTGTTTTTCATCGGAAAGGGCGCAGACTACGTTACCGCGCGCGAAGGCGCACTGAAATTTAAGGAGATAACTTACAAGATGACGGACGCGTACGCCGCCGGCGAACTCAAACACGGCGCCATCGCCCTGATAGACGACAACAGTACAGTCATCGTTACTCTGACAAATCCGAAGGATAAGCACAGGATCGCTGCCGCCGTCAGCGAGCTGAGATCCCGCGGCGCGTATGTGCTGGCAATATCCGCCGTTGGAGACGTCGGAGCAGACAAAACATTCGCCCTACCCCATCTAAGCGACGACGACCTCTATCCGCTCCTCAGCGTTATTCCCTTGCAAAACCTCGCGCTGACCGCCTCGCTCTGCCTCGGCTACGATCCCGACAAGCCCCGCAACCTCGCCAAAAGCGTAACCGTGATATGAAGGAAAGCACTTTTTGGCTGACTTACAGATTTTACTTGCAAATTTACTGCTGATATATTATAATATCAGGGCAATAAAACTTTGGAAACGTATCGAAGTGGTCGGTGAATGCGCACAGCGCCTCATTGCTCCCACTTCGCACAAACTTAATCTAAAATCACGGAAACGTATCGAAGTGGTCGGTGAATGCGCACAGCGCCTCATTGCTCCCACTTCGCACAAACTTAATCTAAAATCA
>CANQNQ010000028.1 GCA_947625225.1 uncultured Clostridia bacterium
GGCATCGTGTATCCTTTCATCCGTATAGCGGGTAATTGTGACGCAAACCAATTGGGGATACTCGTGCGGGCGTCCCTATGCGGGGCGTCCTTATTTTTTAGGAGAAAAGTACGGCAGCAAACCAAGAGCGGAAAATTGTATGTTGCAAAATTGTTTTATAGCTTAAAAGCAATGTGAATGTTTAGAGCCGAGCAAATGGAAAAACATAATGATGTAACAGTATATGAGGATCTATTTGCTCTTCTTGACAGTTTGACAGGCGCTTCGCATAAAACCGAACATATGAAATGTATAGAGGAGCACGGATTTGTATGTTCATAAAAAAATAGTTGCTCGCACTACGGGCTTATCACAGTTTTGGCATTGTCAAGATGTTATAATAAAAAGGGAGGCAATTGGAAATGGCTAAGCCAATCGCAAAGAAAACCATAATAAGAATGTAAATTGAAAATCTTTATATGACTTTTATATTATAAAGCAAAAGCGGACAAAAATCAACATTTATATCCGCACCCGCGCCAATTTCCACCCGTCCGCATTTTCGTCGTAATGCGCCAGACAAAATGCGATTGATTTTGACCGAAACAAAGCTTCGTCAGACGTTGCAAATTTTTCCTCCGCGCCGCGCAAAATAATTCGATGAATAAATCAAAATTGCGCATAATCAGATGTTTATATGTGCAAAAATCGCAAATAAAATGCTGGTTGTGAAATATTATCTCTTTTCGGTCGGCGGGCGGCCGGTTGATTGTTTAACCTTTTTGCGCTTATATAATATAATATTGCTACATATGTTGAATCTTGACAATATGACAGCAAAGTAGTATGCTTAAAGTGATAGGTTCCGTCGCAAAATGCAAGGCCTATGAAAATCACGCTTGAATGTAGGGAGAAAAAATGGACGAAGTCAAAATCATCGAGATCAAAAAAAGCGTGTTTGCAGACAACGACGCCGACGCGGCAAAGTTGAGAAAGGAGCTGAAGTGCAAGGGCGTATTTTTGCTCAATCTTATGTCCTCGCCGGGCAGCGGCAAGACGACCACGCTTATAAAGACCATAAACCTGCTTAAGGACAAGTTGCGCGTAGCCGTCATGGAGGCGGACATTGACTCGGATGTGGACGCAAAAAAGATACTTGCGGCAACGGGAGTTCAATCAATACAATTGCACACGGGCGGCATGTGCCACCTCGACGCCGAGATGACCAGGCAGGGCCTGGACGGGCTGGCGCTTGAGGACGTCGACCTGTGCATACTTGAAAACGTAGGCAACCTGGTCTGCCCTGCCGAATTTGACACGGGCGCGACAAAAAATTGCATGATACTGTCCGTGCCGGAGGGCGACGACAAGCCCCTGAAGTACCCGCTGATGTTTTCCGTATGCGACCTGGTGCTTATCAACAAGGTGGACGTCGCGAAATATTTCGACTTTGATATAGAGCGTTGCAAAGGCTACATCCGCATGCGCAACCCTCGCGCCGAGGTCATCGAGATAAGCGCGCTTACGGGAGAAGGTATAGACAAATTTGCCGCATGGCTGATAAATCAAGTAAGACAGCAAAGGGAGGAAAATTGCAATGCCTGAAATGAGTACCAAATTCACGCCCGAACATATGGGCGAAGCAAATCCCAGCAAAAAATTGCTTAAACTTGCGCAAAAAATTACCGACCGCATCGGCCACAAAGTCACCGCGGACGACCCCGAATATTGGGGACTTGCGTGCATGGTCACGGAGGAGATGGCAGACATAGCGCTCACCATGAAGGTGCGCGTCAAGTACACCTACGAACAGCTACGCAAGATGAACAAGGTCAAGCCGGAGAATGAGGAGAAATTCCGCAAGCTGGTGGACGAGATGTCGTACATAGGTCTGTTGCAATACGACTACGGCGACCACTACGACAAAAACGGGCCCATCAAGGACGCGCCGCATATCCGTTACTACTGGCTGCCGCCCTTCGTGCCCGGCTCCGCGGAATATATGAACATGCGCGAGGAGAACATCGAGAAGCATCCCGAGCTGCCCATATTCTTTGACCGCATGGCGTTTCTGCCGCTTGAGAAGGTCACGCATATGGTGCCTCCGGGAGGCGCGGGCATAGGTATGCACGTCATCCCCGTCGAGAAGGCGATCTCCATGCAAAACGAGACCATGGACATCGAACACATCTCCTATTGGCTCAAAAAATACGAGGGGCATATCGGCGTCAGCATGTGCTCCTGCCGCTACGGGATGAAGACTCTCGACGAAGGCGCCGCCGACGATTACCGCGACTGGTGCATGGGCGTGGGCGATATGGCGGATTACTGCCGCGAAACGGGCAAAGGCAGGGATATAACTTACGAAGAGGCGATGCAGATCCTCAAAAATGCCGAGGACAACGGCTACGTGCATCAGGTGACCAACATTGACGGCGAAGGCAAGATCTTTGCGATATGCAACTGCAACGTCAACGTTTGCCACGCTTTGAGAACATCTCAGCTGTTCAACACGCCCAACATGTCGCGCTCGGCATACGTCGCGCGCGTGGACAGCAAAAATTGCGTCGCTTGCGGCAGATGCGTGGAGTACTGCCCCGCCGGCGCGGTCAAGCTGGGTCAGAAACTATGTACAAAGCAGGGCGAGGTGGAATATCCCTTGCACGAACTCCCCGACAACAACAAATGGGGCAAGGATAAGTGGGACGAGGATTATCGCGACAACAACCGCGTCAACTGCTACGACACGGGCACATCCCCCTGCAAGACCGCCTGCCCCGCGCACATCGCCGTACAGGGCTACCTCAAGAAGGCGGCGGAGGGCAAATACAGGGAGGCTTTGCAGCTCATCAAGCGCGAAAACCCCTTCCCCGCGGTATGCGGCAGGATATGCAACCGCCGTTGCGAGGACGCGTGCACGCGCGGCACTATAGACAGAGCGGTCTCGATAGACGCGGTAAAAAAATTCATCGCGGAGCAGGACCTCAAAGCGGAACATCGCTTTGTGCCAGATATAGTGATAGGCTCCAACCTGCAAAAGAGCTGGGATCAAAAGATAGCCATAATCGGCGGCGGCCCCGCGGGACTGAGCTGCGCATATTATCTTGCCGAAAAGGGCTATCTGCCCACCGTGTTTGAAAAACAGCAAAAACCCGGCGGAATGTTGACATACGGCATCCCCTCATACAAGCTTGAAAAGGACGTCATCGAAGCGGAGATTGACATAATGCGCGAGATGGGCGTCGAGATAAAGTGCGGCGTGGAAGTGGGCAAGGACGTCACCATAGACGAACTGCGCAAACAGGGCTACAAAGCGTTCTACATCGCTATAGGCTGTCAGGGCGGCAGACTCCCCGGCGTTGATGGCAAGGACGCCAAAGGCGTCACCACCGCCGTCGATTTCCTGCGCGTGGCGAACACGGGCAACGTCAAAGTCAGCGGCAGGACGGTGGTCGTGGGCGGCGGCAACGTCGCGATAGACGCGGCGAGAGTGTCCTCCCGTTCAGGCGCAGACAGCGTAAAGATGTTCTGCCTCGAGCCAAAGGACGGCATGCCCGCGTCGGCGGAAGAAGTGAAAGAAGCCATCGAGGACGGCGTGGATATCTTAAACGGCTACGGCCCCAAGCAGGTGCTGGTCAAAGACGGCAAGGCGTATGCTATAGTATTCAAAAAGTGCCTCTCCGTCACGGACGAAAACGGAAAATTCGCGCCCAAGTATGATGAGAACGACACGCTCACCGTCGAGTGCGAAAACATAATCTTCGCCATTGGTCAGCGCATAGAATGGGGCAAATTGCTTGAAAGCAGCAAGATAGAACTTGGCAGAGGCAACGCGCCTCAGGCGGACAAGTTGACCTACCAGACCGCCGAAAGCGACGTCTTTGTGGGCGGCGACGTGTTCACAGGCCCGAAGTTTGCCATAGACGCCATCGCGCAGGGCCACGAGGCGGCGGAATCGCTGCACCGCTACGTGCAGAACGCGCATATGACGATAGGCAGAAACAGACGCCAATTCATAGAGCTGGACAAGGACAACATCGTCGTGGAAAGCTACGACAACTCCTCTCGCCAGGAGGCGAAGACGGACAAGAGCGACAAGTCCTTCAAGGACGTGCACGGCACGCTCACCGAGGAGCAGGTCAAGATAGAAACTTCGCGCTGCCTGGGCTGCGGCGCGTCCGTCGTGGATCCCAACAAATGCATAGGCTGCGGCGTGTGCACCACAAAGTGCGCCTTTGACGCAATACATCTCTTCCGCGAGCGCCCCGAATGCAGCAATATGGTGCCGACAGAGGACAAGTTCAAGGTCATCCTGCCCTACGCCGCAAAGCGCGCTGTCAAGATCCTGTTCAAAGGCGGCAAGGACAAAAAGACGCATACGGCGGAGGAAAAGGCGGACTGATGCACGAGCTGGGTGTTGTGTTTTACATAATCCGCGACGTCAAGGCGGTGGCGGAGGAAAACAATGTGCAAAAGGTGCATTCCGTCACGCTGGAGATAGGCGAAGTGTCCACCGTGATACCCCGCCTGCTTGAGGATTGCTGGAATTGGGCGGTCCGGCGAGAACCTATAATGGACGGCGCAAAGCTCAAAGTAGAACAAATAGACGCAGTGACATATTGCGAGGACTGCAAAGGGACTTATCCCACCGTGCAATACGGCAAGATCTGTCCCCTTTGCGGCAGCGAACACACCTACCTGCTCAAGGGCAACGAGTTCTCCATAAAGGAGATCGAAGCGACCTGACCCACCTACCCTTACATAAAAATTATCGACATATAAAAATTTTGCGCCCGATCTTTCCCTCGGGCGCTTTTTTTATCAAGATTTAGGACACCCTTTTTGAGGATGTCCTTAAATCTTAATTGATTGAAATAAAATGTCTCACTCGTGGAAACAAAATCAAAGCAAAATGCAAGGCAGCGCATTCTCATGTCCGGCAATTGCGGAGGGTCTCGCCATAGACAAAGTATTTTTTCAGCACAAGAACAAGTATCACAATGGGTATTGAAATTACCACGCCGCCCGCGCAGAAAGTGGAAAATGCGTCCGGAATAGAGCTGTTGAGCATCTCCGCCATTCCGTCCGCAACAAGGTATTCGCCGGGTAATGGAGCCGTAGCGGAGAAACTGTTCCACGGCACCAAAAACCCCATGAGCAAAGTGTATACAATGGCGGGCTTCGCCAGCGGAAGCATGATCTTGAAGAATATCCGCCCTTCGGATGCGCCGTCCACCCGCGCCGCCTCGATGATGGAGCGGTCTATGCCGTCAAAACATTTCTTTGCGCAAATATACCCCATGCCCGAGCTCGCCGAATAGACGAGGATGGACCCTATCAATGCGTTGGAACCCTTAAGATTCCACTTCGCCATCATCAACCCAAGAATGGTATAGATGAATGCCGCGGGAAACATCCCAAGCACCGCAATGAGCGACGCAAAAAATCTTTTACCGCGGAAACGTGATTTGGATAGCGCATACCCCACGGAAATTTGAAACACCGTCTGCACCACCGCCACCACGATACCAACAAGCAAGGTGTTGCCAAACCACTTTAGAAAAGACGTCTCGCAAAACAGCCGCACGTAATTGTCTATGCCAAATCTGTCATCCGTGCCGAGGATCGGGTCATATCCCGTGCAATGAAATGATTCAATAACCATACCGATAGTCGGCAACAGCCAGAAAATCGCCATAACAGTGAGCAGAAAATAGATTAACGCATTCGCCAATCTCCCCTTCTCCTTCCGCTTTATCCGCCGTTCCGCTTTTTCCTCAGTCATGTCCTTTTGCTACCCACCAAATCTCATCTATTCTGTGTTCCAAAGTCCTAATGCCGATTGCTTTCGTTTATTTTATCCAACCACACAACCGTTTGTCAACGCAATTCAATCGGCTAGTCCTTGCTAATTTTTTATCTTAAATTATATATCGATTATAACAAATCAACAAATAAAAAATTGTGCATTGCTCCGCTTTATATGCGCATATTGATGGGCAGGATGCGAGTGTAACGGGTTTTTGAAAAGGCGAATAGAATGTAACAGATAAGGGTTGTTTTGGCCTCCGCATTACATAATTTTTTGGGAGGTGCAATATGTTTTTCAACTTGGGATGCGGATGCAACAATTCGCAGAACAGCAACTTCAGCAGCAATCCGTGCAGAATAAACAGCGGATTTGGCAATGTGGGCTTGGGTATGGACGGAAGCAACTTGGGTATGGGAGGCGGCTTCGGCATGGGCGCAAGCGGCGGTTTCGGCATGGGTATGAACGGCCAAGGCGGATGCGGCTGCAACATGGGTTCGGTAGTATACGTGCGCGGTCCGCAAGGCCCGCAGGGACCGCAAGGGCCAATGGGTCCCATGGGTGCGCAAGGCCCTCAAGGTCCTCAAGGAATTCCCGGCGCAACGGGCGCTACGGGCGCAACAGGTCCGCAAGGTCCTGCCGGCCCTCAAGGTGCGACGGGTGCAACGGGTCCTCAGGGTCCCGCAGGTCCGCAAGGCGAAACGGGCGCGACCGGCGCTGTAGGTCCGCAAGGTCCTGCCGGCCCTCAGGGTGCAACAGGCGCGCAGGGGCCTCAAGGGGCAACGGGGCCCGCGGGTGAAGCGGCAGGATTTGGCACGCCCATAGCCACCGCGACGGAGCTTCCGGCAGGTTCAGCGCCGACGGTAACGGTGACGGCAAGCGGTCCCAGCACGGCGCAGATATTCACGTTCGACTTCGGCATTCCCGCAGGAGCCACAGGCGCTACAGAACAAGTGCTTTATGGGAAAATCAAAGCAAGAAGTTATAGCAAAAGCAAGTCCATAAACCACCAACAGACTTGCTTTTTTTATTACCGCATTTTGCGTATTACCCCACTAAACAGTAGCATTTTGCGCTCTTCCGCCCTCGTTTTGACAGCGCA
>CANQNQ010000029.1 GCA_947625225.1 uncultured Clostridia bacterium
TGAATGCGCACAGCGCCTCATTGCTCCCACTTCGCACAAACTTAATCTAAAATCACGGAAACGTATCGAAGTGGTCGCAACGAGCCGCACTCGAAATGCGGTTGACCTGATGAAGGTCACGTGAGTTCGAATCTCACCGTTTCCGCCAAAACACCGCGCAAGCGGTGTTTTCCTTGTTATTGTTTTAATTTTTGCATATAAAAAACTCAATATAGGTAGCGTTTTTGCTACCTGTATTGAGTTTTTCGGCTTTTGTGGTTAAATTTTCGTTTGTTGAATTTACTTCACAAATGCGCTGAATGCCTTGTGCGCGGAGTACACGTCCGCCTTGCTCACCAGCTCGTACGGCGCATGCATGGACAGCACGGGCACGCCCATGTCCACGGTGTCGATGTTGTTTTTGGCAATAAATTTGGCAACCGTTCCGCCGCCGCCGAGGTCCACTCTGCCAAGCTCGCTGGTCTGCCAGATGACGCCTTCCTTGGCGAACACGCTGCGCAGATAGCCCACATACTCCGCGGACGCGTCGTTGGAGCCGGACTTGCCGCGAGAGCCGGTGAATTTGTTCATCGCGACGCCGTGGTTGACAAAGCCCGCGTTCATCTCCTCAAAAGCGGAGGCATATGCGGGATCGTAGCCGGCGGTTACGTCCGCGCTGATGCACTTGGAGTGCGCCCTGACCACAGCCGCATTCACACCGTAGCTTGCGGCGATGGCGTCCAGCAGGTCGCTGATGAGCACGCATTGCATGCCGGTGTTGCCCTCCGAGCCAATCTCCTCCTTGTCCGCGAGGATGGTGAGCACGGTCTGTTCGGTCCGGGTCTCAAGGGTCGCGGTTATCTCGGGATAGGCGCACACTCTGTCGTCATGGCCGTAGCTTGCCACATACGCGCGGTCGAAGCCGACGTCCTTCGCCTTGACGGCGGGCACAGCTTCGAGCTCGGCGCTGAGGAAGTCCTCTTCTGAGATCCCGTAATTCTTGTTGAGCAATGCGAGCACGCCCTTCTTCACGGCGTCCTTATCCTCGCCCTTGACGGGAACGCCGCCCACAAGCAAGTTGAGATTCTCGGCATTGAAGCCCTCACCGATGGTCTTGGTGTTCAGCTCCTGGGAGAGGTGCGGGAGCAGATCGGTGATGTAAAACACGGGATCGCCCTCCTCCTCACCAATGCGGATCTGCTTGACGGAGCCGTCCTTGAGCGCGACAACGCCGTGCAGCGCAAGCGGGATGGTCAGCCACTGATACTTTTTGATGCCGCCGTAGTAGTGCGTCTTGAGGTACGCCATATCCGACTTCTCATACAGCGGGACCTGCTTGAGGTCTAGCCTGGGGCTGTCCACATGCGCGACGAGTATGCGCACGCCTTCCTTGGCGACGTCGGCGGTGCCTGCGCGCAGAATGAACAGCGCTTTGCCGCGGTTGTTGTAGTACAGCTTGTCGCCCTTGTTGATCTTATCGCCCAGCGTATATGCCTTGTAGCCTGCGGCCTCAACCATAGCGATCGTTTCCGCGACCGTCTCGCGCTCGGTCTTCCCGCCGTCGAGGAAGCGCTTGTAGCCCTCGTTGTAGTCCTGAATAGCCTTGAGTTCCTGCTCATCGGCGACTGCGTAGATGTTTGTTCTCTTATAGGTCAAATCCATAAACAAGCCTCTCAATTTATTTTGATGTAAACATTATAGCACACCGACAAAAAAATGCAACTTTTAACAATATTATAAAATAATATAAAAACGCTGTAACTTATATAAGCGGTTGACCGCACATCAAAAACGTGCTAAAATTTTTTATAAGATATGCGCGCAAATGCTGCAACTTTGTGCCATCTTTCGCCAAGAAAAAAGCGCATACATGGCGCAAATTTGCCTCAAAATGGCCACCTGAGGTGGGAAAATCCGCAATTTTGGATTTTCATCGGTAGCCTTAAACAAGCCCTTATGCGCGCACATAATATAGAATTGTTTTGGTCGTGCGGCAAGCGCCTTACGACAAGGAGAACATATGGCATTCAGCAAATTTTTGGACGCCCGCAGGGGCGACTGCAAACAACTTGTGGCGGAGCTTAAAAAGCATTTCCGCTACGTAAGCGTGCTTGGGGCAGACGTAAAGTCCCTCAACGTGCGCGTCAACCGCAAGACCGCATCCGTGGGCGACGGCAGCGATACCGATTGCGGCTTTGTCGTCAAGATGTGGAATGGAAAACAGTTTTACGAATACTCCCTCGACGATGTCACGGGCGACAAGGTTGCGCTGGCAAAAAAAATAATCGAGGCTACGGCGGTGGGCGACGGCGTCGTGACGGTGGACAGCGCACTGGGCGACATGGCTCCCCTCACGCAGGATTTCGTGCGCGAGGGCGACCTCGACAACTATTCCGACGCGCAGCTGCTGGACTTTTGCCGCGGGCTGAAGGACAGGCTTATAGGCGGCAGCGAACACGTCCTCAACGCGGTGGTCGTGTTGCGCACGCTTGACGTGAGTAAACTGTTTGTCAGCGATTGCCGCGAGCTTTCACAGACTTATTGCTGGGTAAACGGCATGATGATGGTCAACTACCGCAAAGGCGAAAAGATGGTTTCTGCGCGCGAGGGCGAGGCGAGCCACCTTATGGCGGACGTGCTTAGCAAGCTGCCCGAGCGAGTTGCCGCGCTGCTTGACAAGGCGGATAAACTGACGGAGGCGAAGCCCATCGAGCCGGGCGAATACGATGTGATCACCGACCCGTCCATCACGGGGCTTTTGGCGCATGAGGCGTTCGGACACGGCGTGGAGATGGACATGTTCGTCAAGGACCGCGCGCTGGCGAAGCACTGCATAGGCACGCGCGTGGCGTCTAAGATATGCAACATGCATGACGGCGCGGCGGCAACGCTTAGTGTGGCGAGTTACTTCTTTGACGACGACGGCGTCCTTGCTCACGACACACAGATAATCAAGGACGGCATACTGCTGAGGGGTATCAGCGATTTGGGCAGCGCGTCGCAGCTGGGCACGGAGCCGACGGGCAACGGCAGGCGCGAGAGTCATCGTCGCAAGGCGTACACGCGCATGACCAACACGTTCTTCGAGCGCGGCGCGGACAAATTGGAGGATATGATCGCCTCCATCAAGCACGGATATATGATATTTGAGACCAACAACGGCATGGAGGACCCCAAAAACTGGCAGGTGCAATGCGTTGCGGAGTACGGCCGCGAGATAATCGACGGCAAGCTGACGGACAACTACGTGTCGCCCGTGGTGATGAGCGGCTACGTGCCCGACGTACTGAAGTCCATAAGCATGATCTCGGACGGCTTCGAGGTGGAGGGCGCCGGCATGTGCGGCAAGGGCCACAAGGAGTGGGTGCGAGTGAGTGACGGCGGTCCCGCGCTGAAGCTCCGAGTGAAACTCGGCTGACGGACGCGTTAAACGCATATGTATTGACTTTAAGACCGGGCGGCCGGCGTTTGGCGCAAGACAAACGGCTTCGGCGTCGGTGGTCCCGCGCTGAAACTCCGAGTGAAACTCGGCTGACGAAATGGAGAGAAAAATATGGATAAATTGACTTTGGACAACATGACCGCGCTTTTGCGCAAGGCGGATGGCGTGAGCGACTTCAAGGTGGTGAACGTGGCGACGCGTTCCTATGAGCAATTTTTTGTTCACGGCAAGTTGGAGACGGTGCGCGAGTGCGACAGCGACGATTACACCGTGACCGTCTACAACGACCACGACGGCAAGCGCGGCGCAAGCTCCTTTGACGTGCCTGCGTCGCTTGACGAGGCTGGTTTCAAGGCGAAGGTGAAGCGCGCGGTGGCGGGCGCAGCTCTGTGCTTTGACGAGGCGTATTCGCTGCCCGAAAATGCCACCTGTATTGCAAATTTGCCCTCCAACCTTGCCGAAATGAGCGCCAAGGATGTGGCTTCGCGCGTGGCGGGGATCATCGCCGAGGTCAACGTGCAACCCGATTGCGACATCAACGCGCTGGAGGTTTTTGTGACCAAGCGGACGACGCGCGTGCTCAACAGCCGCGGCGTAGACAAGACGCAGGTGAAGCACACGCTCAGCGTCGAGGCGATCCCCACCTGCAACGGCGCGGAGCAGTCGGTGGAGCTGTTTGAGACCTACACCCTGTCCGACCTTGACGAGCAATGGCTGCGCGGCGAGATAGAAGCGCGGCTGAAGGACGTGGCGGCGCGTCTGCACGCGCAAAAACCCGCGGAAAAGCTGACCTGCCCCGTGATATTCAACGCGTACGAGCTGCGAGAGCTGTTTGACAACCTTATTGAGGACTGCAACATGGCGTCGGTATACGCGCACGCAAATCTGCTGAGCGTGGGCGACGCGCTGCAAAGCGCGCCTCAGGCGGACAAATTGAACGTGACCATGCGCGCTGCGATGCCCTCCTGCCCCGCGAGCGCGGCGTTCGACGCGGACGGTTGCGCGCTGACGGACAGGCAGATCATCAAGGACGGCCACATTGTCGCGCTGTACGGCACCCACCGTTTCGCGCAATACCTCGGCGAGGCTCCCACGGGCGCTCTGGGCTGCGTGGACGTAAAGGAAGGCACGCTGTCCGCGGCGCAGCTGAGCGCAACTCCCCACCTGGAGCTGATATATCTCAGCGGTCTGCAAGTGGACGTCTACAACGACTACATCGGCGGCGAGGTGAGATTGGCGTACTACTATGACGGCGCGCGCACCCTGCCCGTGACGGGCATAGCGATAAGCGGCAAGCTGAGCGACGCGCTCAACACCGTGCAACTCAGCCGCGAACGCACCACGCTGGGCGGCTACAGCGGTCCCGCCAAGCTGAAAATGGACGGCTTGAACATATTCTGATGGCTATGGACAAACAGGATAAGCAGAAAAAGAAAAAGGACGATTGGGACCCCGGCATCACCATCGCGCCCATGAATGGCGACGAGCTGCCCAAATACAGGCGCATGGCGTACCTCAACCGCAAAAAAAAGCCCACCAAGGAGGAGCGCGAACAGGAGAAAAACAAGTACTCCAAGGAGGACAGGCGCGCCATCATCCGCGGGGGATTTTTGGCTATGCTGCCCTACCTGGGCATAGGCCTGCTCGCCTTTGCCATAGCGGGAGTGATAATTTGGTTATGGCTCGCGTAAAAATTGTTACGTGCCGAGCGCTTTGCTGAGCGCAAAGCTTAAAGGCACTCCGTCCCTTTTTTTGCGCCGGATGAAAATTTCGCTTGCGCTCAATTTTGCGCAAACGTTGTGCAGATTCGCCAAAGGCGAAGTCTTGCACGGCGGGAGTTTCGTCCCGATGCAGGCTCTGCCTGCACCACTCCCGTAAGGGCTTGCAAGCCAAGGGAACCTTTGCTTGCAAGGATAAAAATGCTCATGGCTTGCTATTTTTTGTGCTTGGTGGCCTGCGTGCCGGGCGCTTTGCTGAGCGCAAAGCTTAACCTACGAACAAAAATTCTCCACTCAGGTGCAAATTTTGCACCTGAGTTTGTTTTTTATCCATATGAGAAGAAGGAGAAAAATTATCCATTCAAGTCAAGGCTCCCCTTAGTAAGGGGAGCTGGCACGGAGTGCCTGAGGGGATTGTAAATAGATATTCTAAAATTCATACGGGTGGGTGGGACGCGATGTAAAGGGATAGGAAAAACAACATTTTGGGAATGATAGACCGAGAAAGAAAAAAATAAAAGGGGTTGGGTGGGGACGGAATATGGATTGAGAGAGATATAGAAGAGAGGGGGGCTGAGAGAAATGAGAGAGATATAGAAGAGAGGGGGGGCTGAGAGAAATGAGAGAGGAAGAAGAAAAGGCTCCCCTTGCTAAGGGGAGCCTTGAGTGGAGAAATGCAAGATTGTGTGCGGGAAATAGCCGTGTGCAACTCTCTACTGATAAAATTTATCCTCTCAGGGGTGGGTGGTCGGGCGGTGGAAAGGCGGGAGATGAGGAAAAAATCCGCCGGGGACGAAGTCCCCAACCACCAAGCACAAAAAAATAGCGAGCCATGAGCATTTTAGGAAAGCGCTGCCCCACTGCCAAATGCGAATTGCGAAGCGTCAATTTTTTGTGCGCGGAGTGAGTGAAAAATTTTGGAGTGCCTTTGAGCTTTGCGAGCAGAAAAGCGACCGGCACGGAGTAATTTTTCACGGGGTCGGGCGGTGGAAAGGCGGGAGATGAGGAAAGACAATCCCCTCAGTCTGCAAGAAAAAAATTCTTGCAGACAGCTCCCCTTGCTAAGGGGAGCCTTGAGTGGAGAAATGTAAGATTGTGTACGGGAAATAGCCGTGTGCAACTCCCCTCCTCTAAACAAATTCTTTCCTTAAAGGGTGGGCGGGATAGAACGAAGTGCGAGAGGAAATAACAGAGGTTTGGGAAAATGAAATGAGAGAGAAAGAAGAGAAAACACTACCCTACTAAATCCGATTGAAAAAGGGGGTGGATGGGAGATGTAGAGAATTTGAGAGAGAAATAAGTTCGGGGGAAATGAAGAGGGAGAAAAAGAAGAAAAGGCTCCCCTTAGTAAGGGGAGCTGGATGTTGAGAGTAGCGAAACAGACGGAAGGGATTGTCACAAGATGTACGTTAAACAATCCCCTCAGGTAGCAAGCAATTTTGCTTGCTACCAGCTCCCCTTGCTAAGGGGCGCCTTGAAAGGAAGAGACTTGAGAGCAAGCGGAAGAAAAGAGGCGCCCCGATGAGGGGCGCCTTGTTGACGAGCGATCAGGTCGTCTGTGACGAACGATTAAGTCGTCTGTGACGAACGATTAAGTCGTCTGTGACGAACGATTAAGTCGTCTGTGACGAACGATTAAGTCGTCTGTGA
>CANQNQ010000030.1 GCA_947625225.1 uncultured Clostridia bacterium
GTCACGCCTCGCAAGAGGCGTGTGAGTTGAAATCTTGTCTGGAAACCGCGCCGTAATGCGCTCCAGTCACGCCTCGCAAGAGGCGTGTGAGTTGAAATGAGCTGTCTGTCAATCCCTTTTTGAGATTTTCCGTCACGCCTCGCAAGAGGCGTGTGAGTTGAAATTCTCATTTTTGCGCCGCACTGTGGACAATAACGCGCGTCACGCCTCGCAAGAGGCGTGTGAGTTGAAATCGCAAAGGTAGAATTTTGGAAAAAATTGTACGAGTCACGCCTCGCAAGAGGCGTGTGAGTTGAAATCGCTAATTTCTTATTGTTAGGCGACTCCGTGAGAGTCACGCCTCGCAAGAGGCGTGTGAGTTGAAATGTTCCTCCTTACCGCATGATCCGAACTTACACTTAAGTCACGCCTCGCAAGAGGCGTGTGAGTTGAAATCCAATAGCCAATCCGCCGACACACCAAATGTAGTCACGCCTCGCAAGAGGCGTGTGAGTTGAAATGTCGGTTGTGTCTACTTTCCCGCCCGACATCAAATGTCACGCCTCGCAAGAGGCGTGTGAGTTGAAATTTGTAATTTGAGCCGAAATGTGATATACTGTATACGTCACGCCTCGCAAGAGGCGTGTGAGTTGAAATTGTTCAATATGTGGCGCAAAAACAATCACTTGCGTCACGCCTCGCAAGAGGCGTGTGAGTTGAAATCACCCACACTACCACTACATACTTGCGTTGCCTGTCACGCCTCGCAAGAGGCGTGTGAGTTGAAATTGCAGAAACAGGCTCTGCCCAGTATGTAACCGCAGTCACGCCTCGCAAGAGGCGTGTGAGTTGAAATATAGAACAGTTAAAAGAGCAACGCAGCTCTTTAGTCACGCCTCGCAAGAGGCGTGTGAGTTGAAATGAGCTGTCTGTCAATCCCTTTTTGAGATTTTTCGTCACGCCTCGCAAGAGGCGTGTGAGTTGAAATTATTTGCTGTATACCCCCATTTTCGTTTTGAATATAGTCACGCCTCGCAAGAGGCGTGTGAGTTGAAATGCCATTGATATTAACTCTGTCGCCAGTGTCTCATTGTCACGCCTCGCAAGAGGCGTGTGAGTTGAAATTATGTAATTCCTCCGCCTGCCAACGTGTGCCGTGTCACGCCTCGCAAGAGGCGTGTGAGTTGAAATGAGAATGAGTAAAACCGAGCCTGTTTTTTTTATGGTCACGCCTCGCAAGAGGCGTGTGAGTTGAAATTGCCGGTATCGGTTACGCCTATGTAAATGGTAACGTCACGCCTCGCAAGAGGCGTGTGAGTTGAAATGGCGGCAACTACAACAACAACAATAACGCGGGCGCGTCACGCCTCGCAAGAGGCGTGTGAGTTGAAATAACCGACGCGGTCAGCGCGCCCATTTCGCGCACGGTCACGCCTCGCAAGAGGCGTGTGAGTTGAAATGTTTCGATGATGTTTACGGTCGCCATGATTATTCCGTCACGCCTCGCAAGAGGCGTGTGAGTTGAAATTCGGCAAAGATCCCGAAGAACTTGCAAAGACGTTGTCACGCCTCGCAAGAGGCGTGTGAGTTGAAATAAATTATATCATGCGCCAAATAGATACGTCTATGTCACGCCTCGCAAGAGGCGTGTGAGTTGAAATGGAGATGAAGAAACTCGTACTGCCATGAGTGCAACGTCACGCCTCGCAAGAGGCGTGTGAGTTGAAATGCCGCAAAATATCCGGAATGTGTCATTATGTTATTATGTCACGCCTCGCAAGAGGCGTGTGAGTTGAAATGTAGGTAATCAAAATATACCGAGCCGCGCAGAAGGTCACGCCTCGCAAGAGGCGTGTGAGTTGAAATATATTGCGCCGTGCCTTTTTCGACGCCCGCGACCGCGTCACGCCTCGCAAGAGGCGTGTGAGTTGAAATCCGAAATTGACAAAACAGATGATACGGCAAATTTGGTCACGCCTCGCAAGAGGCGTGTGAGTTGAAATAAGCATTGCAAGGCTAAAGCTAAATATGTTATTTATGTCACGCCTCGCAAGAGGCGTGTGAGTTGAAATGCCGCCTATAATAAGCGACAGGTTAAAGAAAGAGAGTGTCACGCCTCGCAAGAGGCGTGTGAGTTGAAATATCGATGAAGCGGAGGATTTACGGGACATCAAGTCACGCCTCGCATGAGGCGTGTGAGTTGAAATCTTTACAACGAGGGATTTCGTCAAGGCGTTATATGTCACGCCTCGCATGAGGCGTGTGAGTTGAAATTATTATAATCTCCCTTTTGCCTTATATACTCGTAGTCACGCCTCGCATGAGGCGTGTGAGTTGAAATAGAATATTACCTCGCCATTGAACAATGGTGGTGGGAGTCACGCCTCGCATGAGGCGTGTGAGTTGAAATGTAGATCGTCATAGGTCGAGTACCGTTGAGTTTCGTCACGCCTCGCAAGAGGCGTGTGAGTTGAAATCGACCTTGTCTTCCAGCGCAACTATATCATCGCCGAGTCACGCCTCGCAAGAGGCGTGTGAGTTGAAATGCTATCTCGTACCTGTACCCGTATTCCTCGCACTGTCACGCCTCGCAAGAGGCGTGTGAGTTGAAATACACAATGCTGACAGAAAATATGCAGCGTATAGACTGTCACGCCTCGCAAGAGGCGTGTGAGTTGAAATTTAGATAATGCAACTATAAGTACTCCATATATAAGAGTCACGCCTCGCAAGAGGCGTGTGAGTTGAAATCTGAAACAGTCGAAATTTGAAGTCGTCGTGATAGTCACGCCTCGCAAGAGGCGTGTGAGTTGAAATCGCAAAAATGATGTTCTTACAAAATTGCAGATTGTCACGCCTCGCAAGAGGCGTGTGAGTTGAAATAAGTGTCAGACGCCGTCAATATAGTCGCACAACGCCGTCACGCCTCGCAAGAGGCGTGTGAGTTGAAATTGCTACCGTCCTTTGCAACGCCGCCCGCAAGCCTGTCACGCCTCGCAAGAGGCGTGTGAGTTGAAATCTGTCAGCATACTTAAAATCTTTCCTCCGGCCAAGTCACGCCTCGCAAGAGGCGTGTGAGTTGAAATGTAATCACCCCACCGCAAAATTGGCGTTTCCGACGAGTCACGCCTCGCAAGAGGCGTGTGAGTTGAAATCTCCTTTTTTTATTTTGTCGCTCTGATTTCCGCGTCACGCCTCGCAAGAGGCGTGTGAGTTGAAATAAGGTATTTCGGGATATGAAAAACATTTACGGCCGTCACGCCTCGCAAGAGGCGTGTGAGTTGAAATGTGCTGCGCCAGCTCGTGCCGGCGGCGGATTTGGTCACGCCTCGCAAGAGGCGTGTGAGTTGAAATGCTTTGCTCGTCACTCCGTCGTTCGCGTTTAAAGTCACGCCTCGCAAGAGGCGTGTGAGTTGAAATGCTTCTCTAACTCCGAAAATGCGGCTGACGATGCGTGTCACGCCTCGCAAGAGGCGTGTGAGTTGAAATCGAAAGAAATACTGCAACCAGTAATAGTGCATTGTCACGCCTCGCATGAGGCGTGTGAGTTGAAATGGTTGCGTTTGAGTCGCTTCCCACGCCCAGCGAAGTCACGCCTCGCAAGAGGCGTGTGAGTTGAAATTGCGACAGAATATTTGACAGTATGGATGAAGCGGTAGGCCACGCCTCGCAAGAGGCATGTGACATGCTCTTTTCAAAAATACAAGGTTCTAAATAGCAGTTGTCTTGATTACAGCCCGTTGCAGATACGAGTATACAACAACAAATAATACATCTGTATATTTGTTGGTTTTGCCTATTGCAATATCGTTGTATTTGTACGATAATAATATTAAGATACAAAGGTGAGAAGCAACGGCAACAAATGCTGGGGAAGGAGAACGCAATGGAGGAAAGAGAAATCTTTAAAGGGTATTTACGAGGTCTTATGCGGCAGTTGAAATTGCTAAAAGAGACAATCGGCAACAATGATCTTGAACAGGCGGAGCGCCTTGTTGATGAGTTGATAGAAGATACTCAAAAAAATATTGAAGATTAAAAATTCTCATAGTCACACCTCGCAGAAGCGTGTGAGTTGAAATATGGCAGCTTGCCGAATATTTTGATGTTACTGAGGATTTTATTAAAGACATGATGAGGGTGTACCACGAAAAAGTAAAACTGTAATTAATATCAATAATGAAATTACATAAATTCGGGTGGTGAAGTATGCTTAAGGAAATAATTGGTCGGTTCAAAACAAATAATGTGAATTCAACTCATTTTGATGTTGAATATAACTCGCCGAGATATATGAACATATTAAAGTTGAAAGAGCTTGATAAAAATACTGTTATTGTCGTTCCCGACTTTGAAATAATGCCAGAACATAAGTTTACAGAACTCGAAAGGAATAACAATAATACCGCTTATTATAAAAATGGTATGCTGTATGACGTGTCACCACGTGACCATAGTGTATCCTTAGACGAAAACAGAGATATTGCTTATAATGCCAGATATATAGTATTAGACGGGAAAAAATATGATTTATATAATAGCGATAGTATATCATCTATTGAACTTCCAACATTTAAGCCCGAGGAAGCATCTTTCGGTTATGTAACACGTAATTTGGCTTACATTATGAATATGCGGGCAAAACGAACATTTACACCCGAATTAGCCATACCTTTAGTTTTTCAAACGGTCAATTTAATGATACGTTCGGATATTTCGTGGACAAAAAAGGACTATATGCGTCATGTAGCACAGTTAGACGGCATTGATAAACCTCAATATGCTAAATATCTTGTAGCGCAACTAAGAAATATTGTTCCATGCGTAGCAGACGATAATTACCAAAAAAAATTGTACCTAAAGCGTCAATTAG
>CANQNQ010000031.1 GCA_947625225.1 uncultured Clostridia bacterium
GTGAGCTATCTCATCATGGGGTTCAGCTCGTTTATGCACGGACAGTGGCTGAGAGGTTTGCTGTTCCTGTTGTTTGAGGGCGTGTTTATAGGTTATATGGCGTGGACGGGCGCGCATTGGCTGTCCAAACTCGGCACTCTTGGCACGGTGGTCACGCACACCGAGATGGTGGACTTAGGAGATGGGGATCTTTATCCTCAGGAGATTCCCGGCGACAACTCTTTCAAGATATTGCTGTACAGCCTCATAACCATTCTCTTCATCTTCGCCTTTGCCTACACCTGGTATCAAAATGTCAAGCAATGCAAGGCGCTTGAAGAGATAGACGCAATGGGCAAGCCCGTAAAGACGGCAAAGGACGACCTTAAAGCCTTGCTCGACGATCAATTCCACAAGACGTTGCTTTCCTTGCCCGTGTTCGGAATAACGATGTTTACGGTGCTACCCATCATCTTCATGATATTGGTGGCGTTCACCAATTACGACTTCAATCACGACGGCTATTACAACTTGTTCACATGGGTAGGACTTGATAACTTCAACGCAATGTTCAAGCTCGGCTCGAATATTTCCGTAGCATTTGGCGAGATACTCGGTTGGACGCTCATATGGGCGTTCTTCGCCACGTTCACCAACTACTTCCTCGGCATGTTCCTCGCGATGATGATAAACAAAAAGGGCATAAAGATAAAGAAGTTTTGGCGCACGATATTCGTCATCTCGATAGCCGTCCCGCAGTTCATATCCTTGCTATACATTTCAAACCTCTTCAATGATAATGGCATCATAAACGGGTGGCTCATGAGCCTCGGTTGGATAGACAAACCCATAAGTTTCTGGGGCGACGGGACGCTTGCAAGGATAATGGTCATCGTCATAAACATTTGGATAGGTATTCCGTATCTCATGCTCATCACGACGGGCATACTTATGAACATTCCGGAGGACTTGTACGAATCGGCAAAGATAGACGGCGCAAACGCATTCCAACAATATGCGAAGATAACGCTACCATACATGCTGTTCGTCACAGGTCCTTATTTGCTAAACAGCTTCATCTCAAACATCAACAACTTCAACGTCATCTATCTGCTCACGCAGGGCGGCCCCGCCAACTACGAGTGGGGCAGTATGGGCGGATACATCGCGGGCGACACGACGATACTCATTACGTGGCTGTTCGGTATGACGGCGGACGCCGCCAACTATAAGATGGCGTCTGCGATAGGCATCATGGTGTTCATCGTGGTCGCGGCGCTGTCGCTCATCGTGTTCAACGTTATGCCGTCCACAAAACGGGAGGAGGATTTCTCATGAAAGACGAAGAAATTTTGACGACAACTCCTCAAAATGATGTGATAAACCCCAAACCCATGCCGGAAAACGCGGACATAACGATTGAGGACGCGCCCATTGACGTGGAGTTCGATATAGCAGAAGAGCAGACGGACATAGACATCGAATGTGCGGATAATGTCGTGTTCGATATGCCCGTCAACGCGCCTGTTTCAAGCCGCACGGTCTATATGCCCACGGAGGAGAGCGTAAAGAAAGAGCATATGTCCGCAAGGCGCAAGAGCAGGATCTCAAACGGTATAATCTACGCAATACTCGTCGTGATGTGCGTAGTTTGGATATTGCCCTTTATTGGCATTTTGCTTGAATCCTTCCGCTGTGAAAGTACGGGCGTCGTTGGCTATATATTCCCCAAACAGTGGGGCTTTGACAATTATGTTCGTTTGTTCACCGAGACGCAGTTCCCGAAATGGTTTGGCAACACGCTCATTATGGGTCTTGTCACGGCAGTCGTGCAGACGATATTCGTTATGGCGGTCAGCTACGCGCTCTCGCGTAACCGTTTCAAGGGCAGAAAGCTACTCATGAACATTATGTTGATATTTGGCATGTTCCCCGGCTTTTTGACCCTCATCCTATTGTACACATGGATGAACGATTGGCATTTGACGATGGAAAACGCGCCGTGGGGACTCATCATCATATACGTCGCGAGTTCTGGCATGGGCTATTACATCGCAAAGGGCTTTTTCGACACGATATCCCACTCTCTCGACGAGGCGGCGAGGGTGGACGGCGCGACGCAGTTCCAAGTGTTTTACAAGATAATAATGCCGCTTAGCAAGCCGATAATCATCTACACCATATTGATGGGATTTATGGGCCCTTGGGGAGATTTCGTCATGGCATCGTTTATGGCGAACAACGCCTCGGCGGGCTACAACGCGGCGGCAGGACTGCAATGGCTGCTCACGGACAGCATGATAAACGATTGGTACACTACATTCTGCGCGGGTGGCGTGGTTGTGGCTGTGCCTATAACGATATTGTTCATGTGCTTGCAGAAATACTATGTGGCGGGCGTTACGGGCGGCGCAGTCAAGGGCTGAGCCTGAGGGCACATCCATCCCGAAATAGTGCGTCAGCCATCGTTTTGGCTCGGTCACTTACGGCAAGTAAGCTTCCATCGCCAAAGCCTCGCCTTCCTTCTCTTTCGGGCGCCTGAGCCCTCAGCGAGTAGGTGAGAGAGAACATGTCCATCTTGCACCTGAACCCTCAGCGGGTAAGAGCGGAATGAAAGAATAAGAAGGAAGAACAAAATAACGATCTGTGTTGCAAAATAACGAAACAATGCAGTTGCCCAAAGCGGCAAATAATAAGGAAAGGAACAGATTATGGCAACAGTAAAACTGACAAACGTCAAGAAAGTATACGGCAAAAACACCGTCGCGGTGCAGGACTTCAACCTCGAAATAGCGGACAAGGAGTTCGTGGTTTTCGTAGGTCCGTCCGGGTGCGGCAA